>JAFAZN010000457.1 GCA_019239775.1 Chloroflexota bacterium | reverse complement strand
GAGGCACACGTCCGCTCAGTCCTCAGCTAGCACAGCGCGCGCGCTTGCGAACACCGCCAAACAGTGAGATGATGCGGTCGCCTCGTGGGGAGGCGATGTCGGAGGGCGGAGTTGCGCATGGAGTGCCCAACATGTCATTTTGAAAATTCGGCCCAGGCCAGGTTTTGCGCGGGTTGCGGCGCGCGCCTGGCTGGGCACTGCCCGAGCTGCGGCCAGGAGGTGGAGAGCACAGCACGCTTCTGCCAGCACTGCGGCGCGGCGATCGGCGAGGACGTGCCTGCCACGAATGCTGAGTCTGCGTTCGTTCCCGCCAAAGATGAGCCTGGTCCCTTCACCACGGGCGTTGGTGCCTTCACCATGGGCGTTGATCCGAGTACCAGGGGAGCTGGCGGCGTCACTGTCGGCCCGGGTCCTGCCACCATTGACGCCAGTCCGGAGCTAGCCGCGGTCGGTTCCGGACCGGCGGTGTCGATGCCCATCGGCGGCCCGGCCATCGCCGTTGCACCAGCCAACGCGGGATTTTCCATCGAGCGCGCCGTGAATCGCATGATTCGCGCGGTCCGACTCGAACGCGGTGTCTTCGAAGAGGTCCAGTTCGATCCGGCAGCAATGTCCGATGCCATTACCGCGGTGGCGATCGTGAGCGTGGCATCCGGTATCGGTCAGCTGCTGGCGAATCCGCGTGGCGGCCTCGGGGTGCTGCTGCTTCAGGTGGTCAACGTGTTTATCGGCTGGTTCCTCTGGTCGTACCTGGTGTATTTCATCGGGGTAAAAGCCTTTGGAGGTCGCGGCACGGCCAACCAGATGCTGCGAACAATGGGACTGGCCTACACACCCGGCATTGCCGGGCTGCTGCTGTTCATTCCGTTCCTGGGTGGGCTGCTGCTGTTCGCAGCGTTCGTGTGGGACGTGGTGGTCGGCGTCGTGGCGGTTCGGACCACGCTTGACTTTGATACGGGCAGGGCGATCGCTACTGTGGTGCTGGCATTTGCCGCCGCATTCGTCGTCGTCTTCATTTTCGCCCTGGTGCTGGTAGCGGCGCTGTCGGCAGCTCGCTAAGGTCTCGAGCCGAGCATGACCGCGGAGAATCGTCCACCCGACTGTCTGGAGTTCGAAATCGAGATTGGTCATGGGCGTGGGCGCAGCTATCCAATCGCGGTCCGTTCTCCAGCCGGAGAGGCGCGCGAACAGATGCGCTTTCCCTTTGATGAGCTCGCGCTGGAAAACCGACTCCAGGCGCTTCAGATTGCGCTGCTGCAGTCCGGCGGCACGCGCCGAGCCATACCGACGTCTCAGGAGGAGACGGTCAAGGACTTTGGCAAAGCGCTGTTCGACACGTTGCTGTCGGGGGAAATCCGCAATCGCTACGACGTGAGTCGGATGAAAGCGCGGCAGTTGGAGCTCCCGCTTCGACTCAAGCTCCGCATCGACTCACCGCAACTTGCCGCGCTGCCATGGGAATTCCTGTACGACTCGCGTGAAGGCGCCTACCTCAGCCTTTCGCTAAAAACGCCGATCGTTCGCTATCCATCGCTTGCGCAGCCGCTCGCACCACTGCCAGTCAAGCCGCCGCTGCGAATCCTTGGGATGATCGTGAGTCCAACGGACTTGCCGGAGCTAGATGTGGATCGCGAACGGCAGCGACTGGAGGAAGCCGTCAAGGCATTGCCAGCGGTGGAGTTGCAGTGGCTCCAGGGCCAGACCTGGCGCGATCTCATGCAAGCAATGGGACACGGACCATGGCACATTCTCCACTTCATCGGCCATGGCGGCTTCGATGCGCGCACGGATGAAGGCATGATCGTACTGTCGAATCCGGATGGCACCAGCAATCCGCTCCGCGCATCGCAGTTGACGAATCTCGTAGCCGATCATTTCCCACTTCGCTTCGTCTTTCTGAACGCGTGCGAAGGAGCTCGCGGCAGTACACGCGATGTATTCTCCAGCACTGCGGCAAACCTCGTGCAAAACGGCGTTCCGGCGGTGCTGGCCATGCAGTACGAGATTTCGGATGCTGCCGCCATTGAGTTCTCGCGCACGTTCTACGAAGCGCTTGCGAGCGACATTCGGGTAGACGAAGCGGTCACCCAAGCGCGCAAAGCGATCCGACTCGCCTCCCAGAACTCGGTCGAGTGGGGCACGCCGGTGCTGTACATGCACACGACCGATGCCCTGCTCTTTTCGTTGGGCGCCGCGGCGGCGACACCCTCAGAAGCGGAACGCGCCCGGATTGAAACGGAGCAACGACTCAAGGCTCTCGAAGAACGCTACGCGGAAGGCGTTCGCGACAGCGGGCGTGGACGTTGGGCAGAGGCATTGCGGATATTCGAAGACATCCAACGCAAGGACCCGGGCTTTCGCGACTTACCACAGCGACTGGCGCACGTCCGCGACGCACTGACTCGCTCCGCGGCACCGCCGCCGAACCTGACACCGGTGCAGCCGCTCCCGGAACCGAGGACGCCGCCGCCGCAAACACCGACCGTCTCACTCCCGCCAAGCGCACCACCGGCGGTGCAACTCCGGCCGCCTGCCACCGGTGGGAGTGCACACTTGCGACCGGTGTCGATTCTCAGTGGTCACGCCCGCCCGATCACCTCTATTGCGTTCTCACCCAATGTTGCCGTCCTGGCCTCCGCCTCCATTGATCAGACGGTTCGCCTGTGGTCGGTCCCTGACAGCAGGCTCCTCCACACCCTGTCCCAGCACGCCAAGCAGGTCAACCACGTCACCTTCTCGCCAGATGGCCAGTTCGTGGCATCCGCATCTGGCGGTGCCTGGGGTCAAGCCGACTGCGTGATCCGCCTCTGGCGAGTGCAAGATGGGGTTCTGCTCACCACGCTGGCCGGACACACGGGCCAGGTGCTCGAATCGAGCTTTTCGCCCGATGGCCGCCGGCTCGCCTCCGCCGGCGCCGATGCGACCGTCCGTCTCTGGGACCTCGCCACCGGACGACCGGTATTTCAACTGACTGGCCACACCAAACAGGTGCGCAGCGTGGCATTTTCGCCGACCGGCCAGCTGCTTGCATCGAAAGCAAATGACGGGACTATCCGCCTCTGGCGTGTCGCCGACGGCGGTCAATACGCCTGTTTGCAGGGCTGCATTTCGATTGCCAACATGGCGTTTTCACCGGATGGCGCGTTCATCGCGTCGGGCTCGTTCGACGGTAATGTGCGGATCTGGCGCATTGCTGATGGAGCACTCGCGTTCAATGCAGGTGGCGTCAAACAGGTCAATTTCGTGGCCTTCTCGCGTGACGGCAGGCTGCTGGCGTGCGCCGCCGAGGACGCGACCGTCCGGATCTGGCGATTGACCGACGGCTCGGCGTTGCCTCCGCTGACCGGGCACCTCAAACCTGTCCGATACGTGGCCTTTTCTCCGAATGGCAACTGGCTCGCCTCAGCGGGGGACGACCGGGTTGTGCGTGTTTGGCGGACGTCGGATGGCGCGCCGGTTGGAACCTTTCCTGGACCGTCCCATGCGATAACCGCGCTCGCGTTTTCGCCGAATAACCAACTGCTCGCCTCCGCCTGGGAGGATGCCACCGTCCGTTTGCTCTCGCTGGATGGCTAATTGATCTCGACCATTCCGGATAGCTGGTTCGACGACGTTCCGGTTTTGGGTCGCATGGATCCCAACCAGGCCGCCGCCAAGCTGCGCGAGTTGAATGATGTCGCCACCGCCGATCAACTCGAAGCTGGTGCGGAACCGGTGCGCGGGATATCGTTTGGGCTGCATCCCCGCTGGCCAATTCAGGATCGCGCGTGGCAGCACACCGGGCATGCCTTCGGCTACGTGCCGCCGGACGCAACCGCGAATCGCCTGGTACGTATCCAGCACGCCGGCCTGGTTAAGGCCGACGCGAGTTTGAACAGCGCACGTGTCAAGATCACTCTCGATCGGCTGCGCGTTGCGGAATATCCCGGCGGGGGAACGCATCTGATCCTGTTCGACTTCTACGCCCAGAATCAAACACATGCATCGGTGGAGCATGTGCACTTCACCACCACATTTCGCGCGCGGCAGGGCGAACAGGCCTCAGTGCTGGGGTATCCGATTTTCGTGGGATTGCGCGTGGGGGATGAAGGCGTCGCGCTGAAATGCTTCACCGTGAATGTGAAAAACGAGGACGACACGAGCCTGCTCGGCTTTCTCGACTCGGACCTTTTCCGAGCTGGACTTCGACTAGCAAGCACGGTCCAGCCGGCGCTAGCCACGCTCTCAGGCATGGCGGTTGGTCTCACGAAGAGTCTGGCGGCGCGACGCCAGAACGTCGCGGTCCAGGATTTCTTTCTCGGTCTGGACTTTTCCAGCGTGGCTACACGAGGTCGGTTGGCCGAAGGGTCGTACATTGTGCTGCAGGTGCCCGAGACGATGGTCTCGATCTGGGACTGGCGCGACTGGGGCTACAACCCCTGGACGGGCCACCTGGTGCGGCGAGCGAGCCCCAACGAATTGCCGCCCTACAACTACCTGATTCTGGGCGTCAGCCGCCTGGCCGAATCAACCTGAGCACGCGCGGTCAGTCACCGCTGTTCGCGTTGCCGAAGAGGTCGTCCAGGCGTGGCCGCACCGCGCGTAGGGCAGCCTCGGACTCGGGCTTGATCCGCACCTGCGACAAGATGTAGTCGATCATCTTGCCCAGCGTTTCCGCCTCGTCTTGCTCCAGGAAGAGCGCGCGTTGCGAGCCGCGCTCGACGGTGGCGCCCGGGTGCAGACCTTCGATCGTGGCCGCCTCGCCGTGCGGCAACTCTACGCGCACGGCGCCGTCATCAGCATCGATCTGGATCATCTGCGACCTGGATCAGAGTTTACTTCGGTTCGCCAGGTACAGTTATCGGTAGTGCTGACCGAAGCGGACGTTCGCCACTTCGAGCTGGACGGCGAATCGTTCGTTCGACCCGACTTCGCCGGACGTGGGCTGGCCAACGTCGCGCCGACCGTACTTCAGCTACTGGCCTCGCGAGCCTCCGATCAACTGGAACTTCCGCCGCTCGACAGCGACGTTCTTCCCGACTCGCTAAAGACCAGCGTGAAAACAGTCGTGCTCGTCGTTGCCGACGGCCTGGGCCATCTCCAGTTGCAACGCGAGATCGCCAACGGCAACGCCCCCAATCTCGGTGCACTGGTGACCCGCGCTCAAGTCGATGACCCCTGTGTCAGTTACGCGCCGATCACCTCCGTCTTCCCCACCACCACCGTTGCGGCGCTGGGTTCCGTCAACTCAGGCGTCGCGCCCAGCCACCACGGCTTGCTCAGCTACACCGTCTATCTGCCTGAGTTCAACACGGTCGCCGAGATGATTCGCTGGGGTCCGCTCAATCGGCGCATCTCTTTTTCGGACCCAGAGTTCGGGCTAGCGCCCGAGGAGTTCTTCTGGTCCGAAACGATGTACGCGCGGCTCCAGGCAGCCGGCGTTCGACGGACGTTCGCGGTCAACCCGAGTGGCTTCGCCGGGACCGCGCTCACGCGGATGCTGCACCAGCAGGCCAGCTACGCGGGCTACATCGCCACATCATCGCTTGGACCCATCGTCTCGCGCATCGTCCACGAGTCCTCCGAACCGACGTACGTGTATGCCTACTGGCCGACCGTCGACACCATCTCGCACATCATTGGCCCGCTCACGCCCGAGCACGCCGCGGAAGTTGCCGCCTTCGATTTTCAGTTCGGTCGATTGCTCGAGTCGTTGCGCGATCGAGACGACGTCCTGGTGCTACTCACCGCCGATCATGGCCACGTCGATACCGACCCCAGTGAGGCCATCAACTTCGCCGATCATCCCGAGCTGCTCGCCATGCTGAAAGCAACGCCCGCTGGCGAGCGACGTGCCGTGTACCTGCACCCTAAACCTGGTGCTGTGTCTGACGTCTTCGGCTACGCCCGGCAACGGTTGCGCGACGTCGCCGCCGCCATGCTCCGTGAGGATGCGGTGGAAGAAGGCCTGTTCGGCCCAGGCCAGCTGAGCGAGCGCGCCGCCGGCCGCATCGGCGAGGTGCTCCTGTTCCCGCGCGGCAGCCTGCAGCTGGTGCCGCCGATCGAGTACGTCGACGGCACACCGCCAAGGGCGCCTCTCTTCCACGGCCTCCACGGCGGCCTCACGCCCGACGAAGCCCTCGTCCCTTTGCTGGCCGTCCGCCCCTAGATTCCCGCCAGGTCGGCGTAGTGCTCCAGCTTCTCGAAGTTGTGGACGGCCTGGATGCGTCGAATGGTGCCCGAGCGCGAGCGCATCACCAAAGTCTCGGTGGTCGCACCGTGCGGGAAATAGTGCACGCCTTTGACCAACTCGCCGTCGGTGACTCCTGTTAGCGAGAAGAACACGTCGTCGCCGCGCACCAGGTCATCGATAGTCAGCACCTGGTCGAGTGCCAGATTGAGCTTTTCGGCCTGCGCGCGTTCATCCTCGTTGCGCGGCCACAGCTTGCACTGAATGTCGCCGCCGAGGCATTTCAGAGCCGCCGCGGTGAGCACTGCCTCAGGCGAGCCACCGACTCCCATCAGCATGTCCACGCCCGTGTCTGGCAGCGAGGGCATGATGCCGCCCGCCACGTCACCGTCACTGATCAGCTTGATGCGAGCGCCGGTCGCGCGGACGCGGTCGATGAGCTTCTCGTGGCGCGGCCGATCGAGCACGACAACCGTCAGGTCGTCGACGCGTTCGCCCTTGCTCGCGGCCAGTGCATCGATGTTCTCTTCGATGCTCATCTCGAGCGAGCACACGCCTTTGCCGGCTGGGCCAACCGCCAGCTTCTCCATGTAAACGATGCCGGGCGGGTAGTACATTGTGCCCTGATTCGCGAGTGCCACTACCGAGACGGCGTTCGGGAGGCCCTTGGATAAGAGCGTGGTCCCGTCGACGGGGTCAACGGCCACATCCACCTTTGGCTCCTGGCCGTTGCCGATGCGCTCCCCGATGTACAGCATCGGCGCCTCGTCTTTTTCACCCTCGCCGATCACGACGATGCCGTCCATCTGAATAACTTTCAGGCGGTCGCGCATCGCGTTGACTGCCGCCTGATCGAGCGCGTTCTTATTGCCGCGGCCCATCCAGCGCGCGGCCGCCAGCGCGGCCGCTTCGGTGACGCGGCAGAGCTCCATGGCGATATTGCGATCGAGTCCACCCGCCGTCGGCAGGATCGAGCTCGCGATGTCTTCAGGTTTCAGCGTCATGGCGTGCAGCTGCTCCTCGGCGTTGAGAAGGTGCTTCCAGCATATCTATCCCCCATCCTGCGCGCCTAGTTCCGACTTGAGCTTGCTCCACAGGTCTTCGAAGGTCGTCTCGGGTGTCGGGATAGCCTGGCGGTTGGCGATTTTGTCGCGAATGAACTCGGTATCGAGTTCGCAAGCCAGCTCGTGGCTCTCAGTTGCGTCGATGGATTGCGCGCGCAGGACGAATCGAATGCGGTCAGGCGCGATCAGCTCGGAGGACCGCAGCAGGCGAAACACTCGTCCCGAGGCGGTGCGGCAGTAGGCCGGCACAACCATACGACTTCATGCTACGCGTCACCTCTCCCTCTGTGAGAGAGCAGCCCTTACGCGGCTTCGCCGCCGAGCGCGACGTATTCGCTGCGCAGCCGTTGCCGCGCCCGGCACAAAGTGGTGCGCACCGCGCCAGAGGACAGTTGCAACCGGCTGCCAATCTCCTCGCACGACAGTCCTTCGGCCTCACGCATCAGCAAACACGTGCGATACCGGTTAGGCAACCGCCGCAGGGCTTTACGAACGAGGTCGGCGCGCTCGCTGCGCAGCACTTCGCGTTCAGGATCGTGGCTGTCGCTGCTGAGCAGCGCCGCGGGCACGATGCTAGTGGTTTCCCCCGTACCCGACCGACGCGTGCCTTCGAGCGGCTCCCAACGCACCAGCTGACGCCGCCGCAGCTCATCCACGCACGCGTTGCGCGCAATGCGGAACAGCCAGGGCTTGATTTCGACGGCGACCATCGGCCGCCGGTCCCAGGCACGCTGGGCTTTCTCCCACGCGGTCAGTGTCAGGTCGTAGCTGTCATCAGGATCGCGCATGAGACGCTGCACCTGGCGAAACACGGCGGAGTAGTGCGTGGCGAACGCTTCTTCGACAGCGACCGGGTCGCGTCGCGTCTCGGCCAACGGCGGAGCCTCAGCTGTGCGCATAGTTCCACGGTAGCCTCCGGGGATTACGTCGGGTTTACTCGTGGATTACGGAACAATTACGAACGGCAACGTCCGCGGCCTAAGATCCGGTGGTAATCACCGGCGGCATGGGCCACGTCGCTTCGGTGCCATCCGGCGCGAGCCACTGAATTCGCGCATTACCGGTGTCCGCGACGTAGATTCGGCCGAGCGATCCATCCACCGCCACGCCTTTTGGTCCCACAAACTCGCCCGCCCCGGTGCCGTGGCTTCCCCACGCCTGCAACAGCCGACCCTCCCCCGACAGTTTGACCACCCGGTCGCGCCCGTAATCGGCCACCCACACGTTGCCATCCACCGCGATCGCGATGCCCTCCGGCCGCTGCAACTGCACATCAGGGGTGGCGGGAGCAACCGCCGCGGCAGCCAGCGTTGGGGTCGCACTCACGGAAACGGTAGGTACGAGTGAACCAATGACGGTTGGTGAGGAGGTCGCCGCGATGGCAGCGGTAGCGGTTGCAGGAACTGTGGCCGTCGCCACCACTGTTGGTGTGGAAGCCGTTGCGCTTGGAATCGCCGTGGGCGTCCCCGTACTCGACGTCGCGAATTGCGAAGCGCTATTCAGCGTTCCAATCTGCGCCTGAAAATGCCCATCACCTGCGAATTTCTCGACCCGGTCGTTGAAATGATCAGTCACGTACAAGGTTCCGTCGCCGGTAACCGCGACTCCAGCCGGCCGCTGAAATTGCCCATCCCCTGTACCACGCGAACCAAACATCCCCAGGAGCGATCCGTCCGTTCCGAACACATCCACGCGGTCGTTTCCGAAATCCGCCACGTAAACGCGACCACTGCTGATCGCCACACCGAACGGAGTCCGCAAATCTCCAGCCGCCGCACCCGCCGTTCCCCACGCACCAAGTGCCGTGCCATCAGTGGCAAATCGCTGCACACGGTTGTTCAACTGATCCACGACGTACACGGTGTTGTTCGCGTCCACCGCCACGCCGAACGGTCCGCTGAACTGTCCGACCGCGTTGCCCGAGCCACCCCACTGCCCCAGCACCGTTCCGTCCGGCCCAAATTTCACGAGCCGATCGAGCGCGTAGTCGGTCACGTAGACGTTGCCGTCGCTATCCACGGCGATGCCCGCTGGCGCTGGCGAGCTGGGCGAGGTCGAATCAGCCGCGAAAACTGGCGAAGCCCAGATTGCGCAGGCAACAAGAACCAGCAACGCAAATCTGGCCATCGGTCGCATCATCGACCGACGGCAAGCGGCGCAACAGGAGCCGTTACTGGCCGGGCGGGGTCGGCACGAGACGCCAGCGGCAACCGGATCGTGAATGTGCTGCCACGATTGGTCCCTTCACTGGTCGCCTGAATAGTCCCGCCGTGTGCTTGTGCGATGTACTCCGCGATCGACAAGCCCAGTCCCGAGCCACCGTGCGCGCGCGAACGAGCCTTTTCGGCCCGATAGAACCGCTCGAACACGTGCGGCAGGTCGGTCGGTGAGATGCCGATCCCAGAATCAGTGATCGTGAGTTGCGCCATAGGGGTTGAGGTGCCCGCATCCCGAGCATTTCGAGAACGAACAGCCGCGCCCCCCTGTTTCAGACCGTGCGGCCCGGGCCCGCCGCGCACGCTGACTTCGACCTTCCCGCCGGCCGGCGTGTAACGGATCGCGTTCTCCACGAGATTGGCCACCAGCTGCTTCAGCCGATCACGGTCGCCCCGCACGATGCAGCGCGGATCGCAATCGACGTTGAGCTTGCGCGTTCCTGCCTGCGGCCGCGCCTGCTCGACGACTTCGCTGACCAGCTCTCCGAGGTCCACTCGCTCGCGCTGAAAATTGGGCATGTCGCCCGCGTCAGCGCGCGCCAGCAGCAGCAGGTCACCCACCAGACGGCCCATGCGCGCGGCTTCTTCCTCCGCCTCCGCAACCGCTTCATTGCGACTGGCTTCAGGCACCGACTGCCGTCGCAGCAACGCCAGATTGCCCCGGATAATGGTGATCGGGTTGCGCAGCTCGTGCGAGGTATCTGCCAGCAGCCGCCGCTGTGATTCCAGCATGTGCTCGAGACTCGCGATCATATCGTTGAAAGTCGACGCGAGAAAAAACAGCTCGTCCCCATGCCCGAAACGTGGTGGCGGCACCTGCAATCGCTGGCGATAATCACCGGTGGCGGCGATGTGCCGCGCGGTATCGGTAATCCGGAACACCGGACTCAACGCCGCGCGCGTGAGCAACCAGCCAACCAGCATTGCGAGCAAAAGGGCGGCTGCACCGGCGGACGCCAATAAACGCGCCACCGCCGACATGGTGTTCTCGATAGGTGAAAGTGACTCCGCCACCTGAACCGCGCCGACTACTTCATCCGTGCCATTCAGGTGCAACGGTTCCGTGAGCAACCGCACGCTGCCATTCCCGCCGGCGATTGGCACGGTATCGAAGATCGGCCGGTCCTCGTTCATCGCTTGCCGGCTACTGCCAGGCACCGGTAGATCCTCACCCACGAGATTGGGCGGAGTGGCAATCACCGCTGCTTTCTGATTCAGCAACTGTACGTACACGCCGGTGCCGACAAAGTCGCTCAGCGTGGATTGCAGCTGAACCTGGGGCGCGACATCCTCCGGCTGGAGCAAATTGCCGATGCTCGGTCCTACCTCTCGGCGCAATTGATCTGCCCGCAGCGTGAGCCGTTCGTCCATGCTGCTCGACAGGTTTTGCTGGAGCGTGAAATACACGAGGGCACTGAACGTCAACAGCGTGACCGCGAGTAACGCCCCATACCACAAGGTCAGCCGCGTCCTCAGCGACACACCCAACCTGATCATGCGTTTCATGTGGGCCCGACCCTCGTTCGTCTAACCGCGTCACGCCTTGGTGCAATAAGGTGGACGTGCCTCTGCGTCAGACGTTCGTGCCGCACCACGCGCTCCATATCACATCCGTAGCGCGTAGCCGGCGCCGCGCACCGTCTGGATCAACCGCGTCCGGCCTCCCAGCTCGAGCTTGTCGCGAAGGTACTTGATTCGGACGTCGACCAGGTTCGAATCACCCAGATAATCGAAGCCCCACACTTCCTGGAGGATCTGCTCGCGCGAAAGCACCTGGCGTGGATGACGCAAAAACAGCTCGAGCAAGTCGTATTCGCGCGC
>JAFAZN010000220.1 GCA_019239775.1 Chloroflexota bacterium | reverse complement strand
CAGAAGTTCTCCCCGTGGAGGAGCCGTCCCCGGGGTTGATGTGAGAGGGCGGTGCATTCCGCCACATCTGAACCGATGGTGATGGCTGTGGCACCAATCCTCAGAGGATTATTTGGCGCCTTCCAACCTCAAAAAGGCGGCCATTTGAGCGCTCTGATTGATTCACTGCCAGTAATCCTGGTTCTGGTAGGTAGGCCCCGACTCGCGAAAGTTGTCTACCACACTCTTCGCATCGGAGATGGCCGCGGTCGAGGTCGTGGGATAGAGGAGGCCAGCGATCGGCTCCAGCCGGCGCAGTCTGCGGCATACGTCACGCCAGGGAGGCTGAAATGTCCGTCGCTGCGGATTAAGAACCGGCCCGTTCAGCGCGCGGGTCGCCGGAGAGCGAGGACTGTGACGACGTATCGTCTTTACAAAATCCTCATCTCCTGCTTTGCCGTGTGCAGCCTGCCTGGAGACCCCACGTGACCGAACGGGGGCAACACGCCCGCAGAAACACTCGCGAAGAGCTGCACGCGTTCATCGATGAAATTCATGACGACCTGGAACGGCCGGGCCTGCATGCCACCATGGATACCTCCCCGACGATCTGCTGCCCGTCGTGCTCGACCGCATGCGCCGCCTGCGTGCCGGCCGCAGCATCCCGCCTTCTGAGGTGTGACACACGAACCGGCCCGCTGGCGCTTGCGAGCACACGTTCGAACAAAGTGACGCTGGGCGCGTGCTGGAGCCCTGAACCCGCGAGACGCGCAAGCGCACGACCCGGCAACACGGATAGATACGGAAGCTGCTCGAGTTCCCAGTTGCTCAGGCGTGCGCTCATCGAACCCAGAACCTGGCGCATGACGCGCTCGACCTGCTCGCGGCCCACAGAGAGTTCAGCGACCACGCTCACACGCCCTAGCGCACGGGCGGGATCGGGTAGCGCGATACGCTGATGAGGGGTGTCCCAGCCGCCTCCGCCGCTCACCTGCGTCAAAGCCTGGCTGGCGCATTGGGAGTTGCCCGCGCCACTGCGCGTGCGACGTGTGGCAGGCGGATTTACCAGCCACGCGTGGCGCCTCGAAACGAGCGATCGCAGGTTCCTGGCAAAGCTGGCCTACCAGCCGCCAAGCGACGTAGAAAACGGGCTTCGCGCGGCGGCGATCGTCGCAAAGACCGGCCTGAACACAGGCGTACCCGTGCTCACTCGAAATGCTGAACTGGTACGACTGGTGGAGTATCCAATCCAGCAGTTTCATGCCCTTGCGGTTCTGCAGTTCATCGAAGGGCAGCCGCTCGACTGGCGGGCCGACGGTTCCCTGGCCATCGTCGGGAACACCCTGGGGACAATCCACCGCGCTTTGCTTGACGACAGCTCACTCGAATTGCCGGACCAGTTGTTTTCGTATCTTCTCAAAGACGATGCGTGGGGACGCCATCCCGAACTGCAGTTGCTGCTCACACGTGCTGTTGATGCGGTCCGGACGTTCGAAGCGCGTCAGCGCGTCGCGTATGGTCCCATCTATGGCGACGGACTCCAGGTGCGGATTGATCCCCGGGACGGGTCAGTCGGCGTGATCGATTGGGGAACGGTCAGCTTCGGCCCACTCGTGTTTGACCTGGCCCTGGCGGCGGTCGCCGCGCGGGGAGCGCGGCATCGGGATCTTGGGGAATTGTGGGCGAGCTATTTTGAGCAAGGGCCGGTCCGGCAGGAGGAGCTCGACGGACTTCGGTCTTACGAAGCGCTGATGTGGGCGCGATCTGCCAAGTACTTCGCGTATCGAATACAACATGGCGTCATGTTGGGCGACGCGCGCCCGGGTGCGAACGAACGGAGCCTGGCTCGCGCGTTGGCCGCCCTGCATCGCCTCCTGGACTAATCGGAGTCTTTTGCGGAGCATTGTGGAGCAGACATGACGCGATGATGCGACAAGAACACCCGGAGCGCCTGGCGATGCCTCCGGACTACGACACTGACCCGGAGCGATGGAAGTCGTGGCAGCCACAGCGCGACGTGCATGAGATCGTGGCAAGTGAGCTGAGCGGTCCGACGCTCGACATCGGCTGCGGCGACGGCCGGCTTGCCTCGCTGCTCAGTCATGACGTGTCATGGGTCGGCCTCGATTCGTCGCGTACCCAACTGGCAGCCAACCCACGCCGGCCAGTCGTCCTCGCGGACATGCGGCAACTCCCGTTCCGCGATGGCGTGTTCGCGGAAGTGACGCACCTGTGGTGCCTGTACCACAATGCTGACCCGCTCGATGCGATCCGCGAGGCCTGGCGTGTTCTACGCCCGGGCGGTCGGTACTCCGCGTGCACCGCGGCGCGCACCAACGATCCTGAGCTCATGTGGGACGGTTACCCACCAACTCCGTTCGACGCGGAAGAGGCCGAAGCCATCGTGTCCTCCGTCTTCGCGCGCGCTGAGCAACAGTCGTGGGACGACAAGTATTTCCCGCTCCAAACCCGCGAGGAGGTCCGGGCGTACTGTCGTCATCACTCCATACCGCCCGAGCGGGCCGAAGCGGCTGAAGTGCCGTTATGGCTCACCAAACGCGGCGTGTTGGTCCGTGCAACGAAAACCTGATCGCGCATACCGGGCAGCTCGTGCGGTTCACTGTCCGTTCGTAGCTATGGGCGGACGGCGGTGGCTCCATGGAAGCGCTTGCTCCAGGCGTGCGGCGAGGCGTAGGCGCAGGTCTTCGCGGCCGTAGTCCGCCGCCAATTGCACGCCGACTGGTAAACCGTCCGCAGTCCAGTGAAGCGGCAGCGAGATCGCCGGCTGGCCGGTGATGCTGAACGGCGTCGTAAACAAGCCCCAGATCGCCGCTTCATTTTCGGTTCGCGCCATCTCCCAGGTAGGCGGGGGTTGCAACAGCGTCGGCGTCAACAGAATATCAAATCCGCTCGCCCACCACTCGGGCGCTCGCATCACGCCCGAGGCCAATCGTGCAACGGCGTTGTGTATATCGACTGCCGAAAAGGATCGACCCAGTTCCGCGGCCGCCCGGATGCGTGCGTTCACATCCTGCTCGGAAATCGGTCGACCAATGCGTGCGCTCCAGTAGTCCAGTTCCGCCGCCCTGTGGCTGTTTGCAATGACGCGCAGGGGCTGACCCAGGCCCGTGGCGCCGGTCAGTGCCTCAGGGTAGGATTCTTCCGCGGTGTGCCCCATCTGCTGCAGGACCGACGCGGTCTTGCGCACTGCAGCGACACACTCAGCATGCACCGGGTTCTGCAGAAAGACATCCTCGGCGAGCACTCCGATCCGCAAGCCGCCCGGGTTCGCGCCGACCTCCTGTGCGTACGGGCGAGCAGGCGGCGGAGCGGCAAACAGATCGCCTGGCATAGGTCCGTGAATGGCATCCAGAATGGCCGCAGTATCCCGCACACTTCGCCTGCTCCGCAGGATTGCCCAGCAGAAATGGCAGACCCGCTGGGCCCGAGGAAAGGCGGCCGCGCGACGGCTTCAGTCCAACCAGCCCGCATGCGCTCGCTGGAATGCGAATCGAACCGGTGCCGTCGTTGGCGTGTGCAACAGGCACTAATCCGGCCTCGACCGCCGCGCAGGAGCCGCTGCTCGAGCCACCCGGCGAACGGTCGAGGTTCCAGGGATTGTTGGTTCGACCAAAGGTGGAACTGTCGTCCGTTGTGGCGCCCTTCGCCAGCTCCGGTAAATTCGTTTTGCCGATGAACACGGATCCCGCGGCGCGGAGTTTGGCCGCGAGAAACGTATCGCGGTCTTCGCGCCAATCGAGTTCTCGAAGAAAGCGCGTCCCAGCGTAGTAGGGATCGCCAGCGGTGTGGCACCAATAATCCTTCAGAAGGAGCGGGACTCCGCGAAACGGCCCATCCCGAAGAGAGTCGGACAGCGCCAGCTGGCGTGCCTGTTCGAAGAGTTTGATGGTGACTGCATTGATCGGCGGATCCAAGAGCTCGATACGGCTTATGGCGGCATCGACCAGATCGACTGGTCGCACCTGACCACAACGGACGAGGTCCGCCTTAGCCACTGCATCCAGCCACGCGAGCTCATCGTCCACGCATCGACCATACCAGGGCCACGCGTGAGTCACACTCAGCCTGGACTGGAAGGAGACGTCCGCTCGAACAGAATGTGCCTCTGGGTGCGTCCGATTTCGCGAAAACCTGCTCGACGTACAGGGCCACCGCACGGTTCGCGTGCAGCGTTCCCAGCTGCGCCGGGAGGCCGCGCCATGCCACGTACGCGAGTACTTGTTGCAAGATCGTCGTGCCGATGCCGCGGTTCTAGAACTCGGGCAGCACTACCAGCTCGCGCACGTGAACGAGACCCGGACGGTCCTCCACG
>JAFAZN010000143.1 GCA_019239775.1 Chloroflexota bacterium | reverse complement strand
GCCGGACAGCTCGGCCGCGAGGTGGAGGATCGCGCCGTCCTGGATGCGCTCGCACACCAGGTCCAGCTGGGGATGCCGGTGCTGACCGACGGCGAGTTGCGCCGCGACGCCTGGCAGACCGATATGCCCGATGCGGTGGCGGGCTTCGTCGACGAGTACCCGGTCGTCAAGCGCACACTACCAAACGGTCAGGTGGTCGAACTGGAGATGCACACCAAGGCCGTCAAAGACCACATCAAGCCGATCCGCCGCATCACCGGCGGTTTTCTGCCGTTTCTGCAGCAGCACGTGCAGGGCTCGTTCAAAGTGATGTTGCCGCGTCCGGCCATGGTCTCCCGTGGCGCCATTCACATGTGCCGCGGCAGCCGAACCACCGAGCGAGGCACCGGCGACTACGAGTGGCTCGCCGAACGGCTCCGCCGATAACGCCTTCATGACTCGGGACGAGCAGTGGTGCAAGCTGGAACTGGTCGTCCGCGTCGCCGACCGGGTGTGGGGCTCGGTCGCGGTTCAGTCCTGAGCAGGAGCTCACGCATGACCTCGAATCGTGCATACACGCGGCGAAACCTTCTGCGGTACAGCGGAGTTTTCGCGGGCACGACCGGCTTGCTTGCAGCGTGCGCACCCGCGGTGCCGACTGCCCCAGTAAGCACTCCAACGGCCATTGCACCAGGCGCGCAAGAAGTTCCAGCGGGCATTGGAGAAGTGCAAATCCTGACCGCCGTTCGGGCATCCCACGATGGTTAGCGGATCGGGGCCTCCGCGAGCTGCTGGGCGGTGTGGGTGGTAATGATGTCCACGCTCGCCCAGACTGCATTGTTAAGGCGCGCCTCCCAGTCTGGCGTACCCGCATCCAGCGTCCAGACACCAACGCGGATTCCAGCGCGGCGCAGCCTGTGCGCGGTGTCACCGAGCCCGTCCGATTGCATGCGCTCGAACAGACCGAACCGCATGTGCATTTCGCAAACGCCCGGCACCAGCCGCGTCAAGGAGCTGATGCGCTCCCACAAGTAGTCGGACGTTGCCTCCATCCGGGCGCGCGCAAGCGGATGTCGGTCCGCGTAGCCATACGCGCCAACCTCGCCGGGCAACGCATCCGCCGGTTCATTAGGTGGTACCCAATCAAAGTAGAACGTCGGCGTGAAGCCGACGCGTATTCGCGGATCAACGTAGAGGAGGCGGCGGAGATTCCAGTCGGCGCAGCTGTCGAAGACGACCTGGTCGCGCACGGGCTCCACCAGACGTGCCAGCGCCTCGACGCGTGACCACGGCCACGGCTCCGCGTCCTTCGCATCCAATTCGAGAACGGTTGGTGATCCCTCAACTCGCAGCACGTCGACAACCTCGCTGAGTAACGGAGGCCGGTCGTCCCATACCTTCTCGCGCCACCGGCAACGCAGCTCGGATGCTTCCTTTCGTGTAGCCAGGCGCACGGGGCCGCTGCCAGTCGTGGCGCGGTCCAGATTGGTGTCGCATGTCACCAGGAAGTCGCCATCGCGCAGCAGACTCACACCAATTTCGGCGCGTGCCACCTGCGCCGTCAGGCACTCGCGGATCGCCGCGATTGAGTTTTCCGGAAACTCGCCAGACCAGACGCAGCCCTGGACATTGAGCTGCACCTGGCGCCCGTCCGGTGCGCGGAGCACAGACAGCGGATGTGGCATCCTCGCGATGGTAAAGCAGCCGGCTCATACCGATTACCCTTGCTGCCACGGAGATACAGATGACCACACTCGAGTTCGGCATCATGGACGGCTTTGGTGACGTTGCGCATTACGCTTCGGCGGCGGAGGGATACGATCAGCACATCCGCGGCGCCATCCTGGCCGAAGACCTGGGCTACCGCTACTACTTCTTCGTCGAGCACCAGAACGCAACGTTCAACTACGTCTCGTCGCCCAGCGTCTATTTGGCCTCGCTGGCTCGCGAGACCAGTAGGCTGCGGTTCGGACCGATGGTCTATCAACTGCCGATGTACCACCCGATTCGTCTCGCGCAGGATGCCGCCCTGCTCGACAACTTGTCGCATGGTCGGCTCGACTTCGGTGCCGGCTTCGGCATCCAGGCCCACGAGTTTATGCGTTGGAAGCTGCCGTACGGTGAACGCCGCGCAATGGGCGAAGAAGCAATGGACATCGTGCTGAAAGCGTGGACGCAGGACGCACTCACCTATGAGGGACACTACTGGAGCTTCGACGAAGCATTGCCCAAACCGAAGCCCTACCAACAACCGTATCCGCCGGTCTGGATTGGCGCCCACAGTCAACGTTCGTTCGACTACGCCGCGTGCAACAACTTCCATGTGGGCCAGAACATCGACGTTGATAGCGTTGCCGCCGAGAAATTCGCGTACTTCCGCCAAGCGTGGCAGCGCGCCGGTCACTCCGGACCATCGCCGCGGATGTTGTTGGCACGTCACGTTCACGTCGCCAAAACGGACGAGCAGGCGCGTGCGGAAGCCGAACCGGAACTGCTGAAGGGTTTCTTCGGTTCCGGCGGGCTCGGCTCCGGTTTGTCTCAGACACGGATCGGTCAGGGCGGCGACCCCCGCGGAACCGGTGGTGAACGTTCGCCGGATATTGAAGAGCGCGGTCGCGTTTTCAGGGAGACCGGCCGTTCATACGACTTCTGGATCGACAACGGCCTGGCTCTGGTGGGAAGCCCCGAAACCGTGATCCGCTTGCTGAAAGAGCAGCAAGAGCGCGTTGGTTACAACGTGTTTCTGGCACAGCACCAGATTGCGGATATGCCGCTGGAGCAGGTCACCACGTCCATGGAGCTCTTCGGCACGGAAGTAATGCCCGCGTTCACCGCATAATGACATGGTGGCGTACCCACGCATCGGTCTGATTGGCGATACCGAAGGCTCCGTCCCAGCGATCGAGGCGACGATCGCTGCCTGCCGCGCAGCCGGCGTCGACATGATCGTGCATGCCGGTGACATCATCGCCACACCTTTTTCGCCCGATCCGCCCGGCGAAACCATCGAGATCGCGCGTCGCGAAGGCTTGCGGTGTGTACTCGGCAACAACGATCGCTATCTGGCGGACTGGGGTACATCACGTTGGGAGGCGACCGTTGCGACACGCCGCGCACGGCCTGATCGGTCGCCCGACTACTTTCTGCCATTTGTCGAGGCGGGCCAGGCGGAGCTCACGGCTGGTGATCTCGCGTGGCTGCGCAGTCAGCCAGAGGAGTTGGTGCTCAACGTCACACGCCCCGCCGACGTCTACGTCTGCCACGGCATGCCGGGTAATCCCTTTAACACGATCTGGCCGCGAAGTCCAAGTTATGACACCAATGTTTCGGACGATATGCGGCTCGCGGCGCTTGGCCGCCCGGAGCTGGCGCAGGTTGACCTTATTCTCTGCGGCCATGCGCTCGGGCCGCACACGCAGCTCGACGTTCTGCCAAATGGGCGACAAGCGCTGGTGGTGCGCGCCAGCGGCTGGCCCGACCTCCGCGACGGCAGGCGACGCACCAGCGTGGC
>JAFAZN010000139.1 GCA_019239775.1 Chloroflexota bacterium | reverse complement strand
TCGCCTGGCCGCCACGGAATATATTGCCGGCCGCCCAGCGCCCGGGGCGGCCGGCTGTGGTTCAGGCGGAGGTGCCGAGCAGTTCGCGGGCGCGCTCGAGGAGCTCGCCGAGCTGGTCGGCGTCGAGGACCAGGAACGCCAGCGGCGGATCGTTGCGCGACGACTGGATGCCGATCGCTGGCAGGCCGCGGATCGAGAAGCCCGTACACGCGAAGCCTGCTTCAGCGTCTACGCGCAAGCTCGGTAAGCCAGTTGGCTGCTCGGCGTCAGGGAACGTTGGCACGTTTTGGCCTTCGGCGAGGAGGCCACGCACGTCGGCGGCGAGGTGCGCCAGTACCAGGCGGTCCGCCAGGACGAAACGCGCCTCGGTACGCACGTCCGCGGCAGTCAGCACCAGCGCCTCGTCGTCACGATGCTCCGACTCCTCGTCTCCGCCACCCGCCGATTCCCAATCCAACGTCCACACCGACGGGCGGAGGACCGGCGCCACTCCGCTGGCCTGCTCTGGTGGCGCGCGGTCTTCCAGCGCGGCCCACGCCGCTCCCTCAGCCGCCGCGGCTTCCAGCGCCAACAGCACGTTCTCGCGCTGGTCCGTTGGAAGCTGCAGGTCCGGCAGCGCGCGCAGCAGGACCCGGTCCCAACGCTCCAGCAACGCGCTGCGCTCTTCCGGTGGCAGCTCCTCGCGCAGGAAGCGCAGCTGCGCGGCGAACTCGCCCCATTCCTCCACGCCCGCTTCCGCGGCCGCACCGTGCCTCAGAAACTCTCGGATACGGCGAAGGAGGGCTTCATGCTCTTCAGGGTCCGAGCCGTGGCCGAACCCTGCACTCCCGCCCGGAGCTTCAGTCATCGCCGGGATCTTAGCGCAAGGTCGCGCGCCTCTAACGTGAGTTTGCCCTGGCGAGGCTCGCGCGGCGGTCGCGGGCGTAGCGCACCACGCGTCGCAGGGGCAGGTGCAGCATGCTGCGCGCGAGCTGTGGGATTGCTTCGCTAGCCATCTCTCGGGGCGTAGCGAACCGCCCGCGCGCCTCGGTCGTCGCTGTCTCGATGGCCAGACGCAAATCGGCGGCGGTGCGCCCGGCGAAGCGCGTTTGGGCCAGGCCAACCATCGAGACCATGTGCGCATCCGAACCGCCTAAGTGCGCCAGTCCATGCGCCTCGGCGAATGCCAGCGCCCGCGGACGCGACGCACGCCCCGCCAGACTGGCGTTCATCACCTCGATACCCGCAACGAGGTTGCTGTCCACCGCGGCGAGCAGCGCGCGTTCACTCAGCGAGTGCGTCCAACGCGTGAACGGGTGCGGCGCCACGCAGAGACCTCCGTGCGAAAGAACCCACTCCGCCGTGGGCTCCAGCGACTGCAGCGCGGGCGGTCGCTCGTCCAGCCATAAACACAGCAGGTGGCCGTCACGCGTGGTGACCTCCACACCCGGAACAACCTCAACGCGGAAGCCGCTGGCTCTTGCGTGTTCGCGCGCGAACAGGGCTGCTGAGGTTTCGTCGTGGTCCGTCACCGCGATAACGTCGAGTTGGGTGTGCGCCTCGACGTAGTCCACCAGCGCCTCTGGGCCGATGAGGCCGTCGGAGGCGAGCGTGTGCAGGTGCAGATCGGCAAGGCCCACGCTTCAGTATCCCATCAACGCTTCACGAACACCTGGCCCACCAGTCCGGCGAGCAGATACACACCAACCATCGCGACCAGCGTCGAAGTCTCCAGGAGTCCGCCCAGCACACGAACCGTGGGCAGCACGCCCTGGAACGGCGCCACCACCGGCTCGGTGATTGAGACGATCGGAAACGCCACCACTGCAAGTGGCGAGCGCGCGGCGACCAGGCCGAAAAAGCGCAACACCAGGCGCGCGGCCAGCAGCAGGGCCGCGAGATCAGCAATCGAAGTGACGAGCCGAGCGGGACCAGGCGCATCGGCGCGTTGCAGGCTCAAGCCGCGTCCGACGGGACCCGCGGTTCTGCCCTTCGGCAACACAAAGGCGCACCCGACGCCGATCAGAAAACCGGCGACGTGCGCCCACACGGCGACGTCGCTGCTGGTCGCTCGACTCGCGGTAGTGATCGCGGCGATCCCACTGAAGAACTGGCTCACGAACCAGAACGCCAGGACAAGAACCGCTGGGAGATCGAACGTCCAGAAAAAGAAGAGCACTGGCACCAGCACGCGCACCCACGCGGTGGGATAGCTGAGGAAGTACAGGCCAAGAACGCCCGCGATGGCGCCACTAGCGCCAATCAGCGGCAGGCTCTCGCCACTCGAGATTGCGCACTGCACGAGTCCCGCCAAGGCGCCGGTGATCAGGTAGAACGGCAGAAACAGCGCTGAGCCAAGGCGGTCCTCCACGGCGCGGCCGAAGACCCACAGGAACAGCATGTTGCCGCCGAGGTGCAGGAAGCCAGCGTGGATGAACTGGCTGGTGATCAGCGTGAGCAGCGCCAGGTGATTGGTGTTTGCACCTGGCCGCAGGGCCGCCATGACCAGCCGGGGCTCGGCGCCCCACTGAGAGACGAAGCGATCCAGCGCGGCGCCGCGCAGCGTGAGCTCGTATAGGAAGACCAGCGCGCACAGGGCGATCAGAGTGATCGTGACGATCGGGCGCCGCTGCCCGCCGACGCTGTCGCCAAGAGGGATCACGGATACATCAAACGGTGATGGCGGCTTGCACCCTGCGGAGCGCGTCGACGTGGGCGTCGGCACCCTGCAACCCTGCACCCATCGTGTTGATCGACAGGTGCGTCGCCCCGAGGCCGCGCCAGTCTTCGGCGGCTTTGCGCCAATCCTCAGGGTTTCCGTCTCCCAGGTTGATGCGCGCGTCGATGCCGAACTCTTTCGGATCTCTACCAGCCTCAGCCCGCCACTGCCGGATCTTCGCCACGGTTGCCGGCCAGCCCCCTTCCAAAGGTCGCTGGGGGAAATAGCCGTCTGCCAGGATCGCCGCCCGCTTCAGTGCCGCCTCGGCTGAAGCTCCAATCCAGAGCGGTATCGGCTGCTGGATGGGCAGGGGGTTGAGACCTGCCGCGGTGATACGGTCGTACCTGCCCTCGTAGGTGATGACGGGCTCGGTCCAGAGTCGCCGGAGAAGGGCGATCTGCTCCTCGAAACGCCGACCGCGGTTTCGGAAATCCATGCCGAGACCTTCGTACTCCACGGCGTTCCAGCCGATGCCCACGCCGAGTCGCAGTTTGCCGCCCGTCAGCACGTCAACTTCGGCCGCCTGCTTGGCCAGCAGCGCTGTCTGCCGCTGCGGCAGGATGATCACCTGTGGCACCAGCTCGAGACCTGGGGCAATCGCCGCGAGGTAGCCGAAGAGCACCATCGGCTCGTGGAACAGACTCTCGGACGAATAGCCGCGCCAGTCTGGGCGCATTGACTTGTCGGCGCCCAGGACGTGGTCATAGGCCGCCAGGTGCGCGAAGCCCATCTGCTGGACGGCCTGGGCGTAGGCCTTCACTCCGCTCGGATCCGCGCCGATTTCGGTCTGCGGGAACACAACGCCAATCTGCAACGCGGATCAGCGTACCTGAGCCCAGCGCCACGTTCGCTGCGCGCGCAGAGGCGGAGGGAAGTCTTCTGGGGAGGAAACCCTGCGGGGAACCCTCCCGAGAGAAGGGCTCTAGTCGGGATTGCGCACGAGCGCGGCGATGGCGGGCGCTGGCAGCACTTGCGCCAGGGCATTCTGCTGCGCAGCGAACAACTGGCCGTTACCCAAGGAGGCCATGTCCAAGAGCCGGTCGAGCTGTTCGCGCGGAAACGCTGCGCCTTCTGCCGTGCCCTGCACCTCCACGAGGTCGCCAGCTAACGTCTGGATCACGTTGACGTCCGCGTCTGCAATGGAGTCTTCCACGTAGGCCAGATCCAGTAGCGCCTCGCCGTGGACCAGCCCCACGCTCACGGCGGCCACCGGCGTGATGAGGGGCGAAACGGTCAGCTTGCCTGAACTCAGCAGGTCGTGAACCGCGAGCGCAAGCGCGACATACGCGCCGGTCACAGAAGCAGTCCGCGTCCCCCCGTCAGCTTGCAGGACCGTGCAGTCCAGCATGATCTGCCGTTCGCCGAGCTTTTTCATGTCAATGGCCGCGCGCAGCCCGCGCCCGATCAAGCGGCTGATCTCCTGCTGGCGGCCACCGCTGATGCCGCGGTTCCATGGAATGCGCTGCGGGCTCGACGGCGGAATCATCGCGTACTCGCTGGTAACCCAGCCCTGCCCTCGACCCTGCAAGAAGCCCGGCACCTGCTCCTCGACGGCCGCGGAGCACAGCACCCACGTCTGGCCCATGCGAATCACGCAGGAGGCTGGGGTAGCAGTGAGAAAACGGGGCTCGATGCTGACGGGGCGCAACTGTTCGGCCGTGCGGCCGTCGGCGCGGGTACCCGGTTGGATCACTGCGTCTTAAGTTACTCCGAGTACGCTGCCGAACGTGACTCGCGCGCTCGCGGCGGTGCTCTTGCTGATCGCGACCGCGGCAACCGCTGCCGCCGAGACGCCGCAGGCCACGGCTGACCTGCACGGAACCCAGGGCGAGTCCATTGGACCTGTGACCCTTAGTCAGGGGCCGCAAGAGGTCCTGATCTCGATCAGTTTCCGCAATCGGACAGCGCTGGTCGGCACCCATGCCGCGGGTGTCTACGCGGTCGGCCGCTGCGACCCGCCGACCTTCCAGAGCGCGGGCGCCATGGTCAGCCAACTCTCGGACCTGGTCATCGGCCCGGCGGGCGTCGCCGTGTACAACCTGTCGGCGCCGGGTGCCGCGGTCGATTCGCTGGTAGGCAGGTCGTTGGTGGTATCGCAGCCAGACGGCTCGCGCGTGGCCTGCGCGGTCATTGTCGGCGGCGCCGGCACACCTGTGCTGAGCTCCGTGGTGATTGGTCTACTGGGCTTCTCGCTGATCGGGGCCGGCATCCTGCTGCGCCGGAGGTCGGAGGTTCGTTAGTCCCAGACCGACATCGGCCTCGCCGAGCGCGAGCAACAGCGCGTACTCGCCGATCTGCTGGTAGAGCCGTTCCATGACACCCGTAAACGTCGTTGCGACGTGGTCGCGCACGAACGCGGGCGGGCCCAGCCGTTTGATGGCGAGCGCATCCGACTCGGGCAGCGCGAAGTGCAGAGCGACCTCCTCAGTCTGCGGCGGGCCGGTCCAGAAAATCGCCAGGTCGGGCTGAAAGGCATCGTCGGCGCCAGGGGCGGCGCCTTCCGGCTCTTCTGGCCCTGCTCGACGCGCCCGCAGCGCGGCCACGATCTCTTCCTGGCTCCGACCGCGCAGCAGGAACATGAGGAACGGGTCCTCGTCGAAGCGCTCACCCAGCAGGTAGTGCACCGCTGCGATGTGCTTGCAGGGCATCACCCGCCACTGAGGCGCCTTGTCGACGCTCACACCGTCGATCACCGCGATCGCCGCCAGCCGCTTGCGCCAGTCCGCGCAGGTGCAGGTGGTGACCATGTCGCTGCCGCGCGCGGGAAAGAGGCTCACACCAACGGACGTGAACACTTCCTCGATCGTTTCGGGCATTTCGCCGCTGAGCAGCCGTGCGGCGTAAAGAGCCTGGCCGGACATGGCGTCGATCACGCGGTTCCACTCGTCGTCGGCCAGTGGGGTGAAACGCAGGTGGACCGAGTAGGGCTGCGCTTCACTGCCCTGGACGCGTGCGGTGACACCGTCGCGCGCGATGTCCAGAGACACCACCTGGCCTGCGCGCGCGTAGGTGCGACCGCGGGCGAGTCGGCCCGGGTTGACCAACCGTTCGAGCGCGGCGATCCAGCGGCTGGCCCACCAGGACTTGCCGAACGCGCCGCGTTGCGTCTGGGCTCTGATGCCGTGCGACGGCAAGCGTGGCCCGTGCCGTTCCCACCACGCGTAGCTCGAGGTCATGCGTCGTCCTCCGCCACGGCCTCTTCGCGCCGCAGCCGGAACAGCTGGCGCAGGTCATCGGTGCTCATCTCGGTGATCCAGGCTTCGCTGGTGCCGACGATGGCTTCGGCAAGGGCGACTTTGCGCTCGATGAGCTCGTCCAGGGTTTCTTCGAACGTGCCGGCGCAGATGTACTTGTGGACTTGCACGTTTCGGGTTTGCCCGATCCGAAATGCCCTGTCGGTGGCCTGGTTCTCGACTGCAGGATTCCACCAACGGTCGAAATGAAACACGTGGTTGGCTCGGGTGAGGTTGAGGCCCGTGCCGCCGGCTTTGAGTGACAGGACGAAGATGGGTGGGCCGTTGGCGTCGGTCTGGAACTCGGCGACCAGGCGATCGCGCTCGGCCATCGGCGTGCCGCCGTGCAGGAAGACGACCTCGCGATCGAGCGCTTCGCGAAGATGCTCCTGCAGCAGCCTGCCCATCTCGGCGTACTGGGTGAACACCAGGGCGCGTTCGTCACTTGCCAGCACTTCTTCGAGCATCTCACGCAGCCGGGCGAGCTTGCCCGACCGTCCCGCGAGCGGGCTGCCGTCGTGCATCAGCAGCGCCGGGTGGTTGCACACCTGCTTGAGCCGGGTGAGGAGCGCGAGCACGAGGCCGCGGCGCTGCATGCCTTCGGACTCGGCGATTTGCCGCATCGTGTCCTGGAGGACGGCCTCATAGAGCGTGGCCTGCTCCCTGGTCAGCGAGCAGTACACCTTCATCTCCTGCTTGTCAGGCAGGTCCGCGATCACGGTGCGGTCCGTCTTGACGCGTCTGAGGATGAAGGGCGCCGTCAGCGACTTGAGCCGGCTGGCCGCATCGGCATCCGAGGCGCGTTCGATGGGCAGCGCGAATTCGCGGCGGAACTCTTCGGCTGAGCCAAGATAGCCCGGGTTGATGACCTGGAAGATGCTCCAGAGATCGGCGAGCCGGTTTTCGACCGGCGTGCCTGTCAGGGCGACGCGCCAGCGCGCGTTGATGGCCCGCGCCGCTTGAGCCGCCCGCGTGGAGGAGTTCTTGACGTTCTGGGCCTCATCGAGCACCAGTCCGTTCCAGCGAACCCGCCTGAGTGCGTCTTCGTCGCGGTGTAGCAGCGAGTAGGTGCTGAGCACGACGTCGTTTTGCCCAACGGTCTCGACAAACTCATCGCCGCTGGCGCGCTCCGCTCCGTGATGCACGAGCACCGTGAGAGAAGGCGCAAACCGCGAGAGCTCATGCCGCCAGTTCCCCACAACCGATGTAGGTGAGATAACAAGCGTCGGCCCAACGCGATTCTGTTCCCCCAACAACAATGCAATAACCTGCGCGGTTTTGCCCAGGCCCATGTCGTCGGCTAGCAGGGCGCCCAGGTTGTAGCGCTGGAGCGTGGCTAGCCAGGCTACGCCGCGTTGTTGGTAGCCGCGCAGGGTGCCTTCGAAGCCGGTGGGTTGCGGGGGGACTTGTTCGGCGCGGGCGCCCTGGCGGATGTCGGCCAGCAGGCCATCGATCCAGCCGCTGGCGTCGACTTCCGCGATCTGAACGCCGTCCAGCGCGGTGGGCGCCAGCGCGGTCGAAAGCGCGTCGACCAGCTGCATCTCGCGGCCGCTCTGGTGCCGCTGGATGAACGCGAGCGCGCGCTCGATCTGGTCAGGCCGCACGTCCACCCAGCGACCGCGCAGCTGCACCAGCGGCTCCTTGAGCTGCGCGAGCATCTCGAACTCCTCGGGCGACAGCGCCTGATCACCCAGCGCCAGCTGCCAGTCGTAGCTGACCAGGCTGTTGAAGTTCAGCATGCCTGGGCCATCGGTCTTGAGCGGGTCCACATCTCGGCTGCCGCGCAAGCGCAGGCGCACGCTGAGGCGCGTATCCAGCCCAGGCAACAGCACGCCGAAGCCACTTGCCTTCAGCAGCAACGCTTTGTCGCGAACAAGATCGGCAGCTTCACGAGTAGAGAGCGCACACGCCTCGGGCCGCGGCTCTCGCAAACTCGCCTCTATCGGACCGAACAGTCGAGAGGCCCTGCCCAGGCCAGCCAACACGCGTTCCTGGGGTTGATCGAACCGCCGAGTCAGGAACCGGGCAGTCTGCCCGCGGTGGCGCCAGACCGCTTCTACCGGCACGAGGAGACTCGGATCGTCGGCAGCCTGAAGCAGGTATTCCAGCTGCCACGGCCGCTCGGGATTGAGGGGTGTCGCCGACTCAGCGGGCGGTATCAGGCGGAAGCAGAGCCGAAAGGCGTCTTCGGCGCTGTCGTCGGGGGTCTGGTCCGTCCAGCTCCCAACCTGGCGGCGCAACGCCTGCGCACCCTCACCCTGCAAGTGGACGACGGCGTCGTCGCGAATCAGCGCGTTGAGCCACGCCGTGACGGTGGCGGGTAGCTCAGAGAGGTCGCCTGGCTGCGGTCGTGCCCGCCGCGCGACCCGATCGATGGTCGCCGCCAGATAGTCAGAAAGTGCCTCGCCGGGCGCGCAACGCCGGCCATTGGCACCCCAGGTGAGGGCGGTGGCCGCCGCCGGCATCGTTCGTTCGATCGTCCGCAGCGTGGTGCGATCACTCGGCTCGTCGAGCACTGGCGACCAGCGGCTGAGAACCTCGTCCTCACGCGTCTGTACGCGAGGAACGCACATCTGCCGCACCAGGAGTGAAAGTGCAAAACGGGCGGCCACGATCCACGCGCGCAAATCGGCCCCAAGCGCCGTCGGATTCGAGGCTGAGGCCGCCGCAATCCGCGGCAACAGGCTGACCGTGGCCACTTCGTCGAGCACGACGGCCGGTACCTGCCAGAGTCCGACCTTCAACGAGTCGACGGACTCAATCGGTTCGGTCGAGCGATGTGGTGCGCTATAGGGTGGCTCTTCGGAAGGCAGCGACGGCAGGCAGGCAAAGACCTGGCGCACGTTGGTCTGCGTTGCCCAACGAGTAAGCCCCATCACCGAGAGCGCGTGGCGGACACCATCGTCCGAGAGCGCGAATGGGTGCGCTGGCACGACGACTGCGGGCTGGGCGGGCCGTGGGGCGAACGGCGAGCGGCCATCACTCGGGTTGGCGCGTTTGCGCGGGGCGCGTGGCGGTCGGATACGCACGTTGGCCGACTGTTCGCCCCAGATGGCGAAGCCGGCGGGCGCTTCCGGACTGGCCAGCACCCAGCCGCCGTGTAGCACAGAGGAGGAAGGCCGGCTCCGGGGCACCTTAGAAGGTTGCCACGAGCGCTGGCACGGGCTGTGCCTTTCCTGACTTTCGGGAACTAGAGAGGTCGACTTTACTTATGGAAGAAGATCGCACGGAGATTATTGAGACCCCCTCCAGCGAGACGAGGGAGGTGCGCGAAGTTAGAGAACGCGACGTGGAGCCCACTTCCCGGGTGACCGAGGTGCGCAACACGAACACCCTGCCGCGGCAGGACTTCGATCGGGTAGAGGCAGTAGCGTATGACCCGTACGAAGGCCGACGCCTCGCCGGCTATCGACTCACACAGTTGATCTACTGGGTCTTTGCCCTGATCGAGGGCTTGATCGCGATTCGTTTGATCTTGAAGGCGCTCGGCGCCAATCAGACGGCGGGCTTTGCGCAGTTCATTTACAGCATTACGGGGCCGCTGGTCGCGCCGTTCATCAATCTGTTCAGCAATCCGACCTATCAGTCGAGCGTCCTCGAGCTCAGCGCGATCGTCGCGCTGATCGTGTACGCGCTCGCTGCGTGGCTTCTCGGGAAGCTGGTCTGGATCCTGGTGGGCGAGACGCGCTCTGCGATGCGAACGCACTCTACCCAGATCGACTCACGTATCTAACGACGCAGTAGCCTCGTCGCCGGCATCCTGCTGGACGCCGGCGACTTGCGTATCCGGCGCCTGCGGCGCCGCCATCTGCGGGAGCGGCGGCAGGGCGTCTGGCGCTGGGACGTTCGTGGTTTGAGTCCCGTCCAGAGTTGCGATGCGCCCGTCGCCGAGCCGCACCTGGAAGGTCGTGCCCTGCGCGGCGACGATTTCGATCGGCGTGCCGGCAGAGGCGGTGCCTGCAGCGGTGCCGTCGGCAGCAGCCAACTGAAGGTCGACGTTCGGAGTCGCCCAGAACGTTGGCGCCTGGCGCAAGATAGCCAGCATGCCCGTGGCTGGGATGCGCGCGGCGAGGCGACCGCTTGCGTCAACGCTCGTGTTTGCAGCAGCCCAGGCCCCGGTTGCGTCGAGATAGCCAATTACTAATTGGCTCGGGTCGCCCCCAACCGCCGCCAAGGCGGCATCAGAGGGCGCAATCGTCAGAAGCAATGGGGTGAGCGGTGCCGTGGGTGTGCCATTTGCAGCGATCTCGGTAAGCGCTACGAGGCTGTCGATCAGACGTAAGCGACCTACGGGCGCGGGCACGCTCGAACTGAGCGGGAGCGACGTCACACTGATGGAGGCAACGCCGCTTGCACTGTCAGCGCCCACACTGATGCGGCCGTCGGAGGATGACGAGGTCACCACGATCG
Source organism: Chloroflexota bacterium (assembly GCA_019239775.1). Lineage (GTDB taxonomy): Bacteria > Chloroflexota > UBA6077 > UBA6077 > CF-72 > CF-72. Next base: position 26,608 of record JAFAZN010000139.1, on the reverse strand, counting down.
GCGCGGCAAGAGGCGCCTGCGCGGCAGCACCGGTTTGCGCAACTGGAGCGGGAGCCGATGTCGGCGCGAACGTAGCTGGCGCCAAGGGCGCGTAGCTGCTGATCGCGGGCGCACTGGCCGCACCGCCGCCACCACCTGAGCCGCCACCGCCCAGATTCACGGGGCTGCCTCCGCCACCGCCGCCTCCCCCGCCGCCACCTGAGTGACCTCCGCCGCCGCCGCCGCCGCCGCCTCCGCCTCCTCCTCCTCCGCCACCACCGCTACTAGCGCCGGTGCTGGCGGCAGGTGCGTGCGCGGTGACCCCGGCTGAGCTTGCGGCCGCGGTGCGACCGCCGAGGCCGTCGTAGGCGCGCACTGAGACGTAGTAGGTATGGCCGTCGGCGAGCCCGAGGAATGTGCGAACGACCGATGCAGCGCCGCCATTACCGGTCCAGGCCACCACGTCAGCGGCACCCGTGGACGATCCGATGGCGTACTCGTAGCCCGTCGCACCGGTGACACCGTTCCACGCGGCCGAGATCGAAGTGGCGCCTGAGGCGGTCGCATTGATTCCCGCTGGGGACAGCAAGATCGTCGTCCCGCTCGAGGACGTGGCATCGGAACGCTGGCCACCGCTGTACACCACTCTCGCGGAGATGTAGTACGTGGCGCCTGGAGTGAGGGCCAGATTGGCCGCAACGCTTGTGGCACCCGCGGTGGAGGTCCAGCCGCGAATATCCGATGCTCCCGGACTTGTGCCAAGCGCGTACTCGTAATCCGAAGTGCCGACGACCGCCGCCCAATTCGCGGACAGCGGCGAGGCAGCCGCCTGGTAGCTCAACTGCGCAACCCCTGAGACAGGCTGCAGCACCCGCACCCCAGGGGATGAGGTGACCGCGGACGAGACACCCTGGGCGTCTTCCGCACGAACTGAGACGTAATACGTCGCGGTATTGACCAGCGACAGGCCGGTCTGGGTCATCGCCAACGCCGCGCCGTTATCGGTCCATCCGGCAACGTCAGCCAGTCCCGGCGCGGTGCCAATGGCGTACTCGTAGCCCGTGGCGCCGGTCACCGCTGACCAGTGCGCGCTCACGGTCGTCGTCGACGCCTGCGTCGTTGCCTCCACCCCGAGGCCATCGACGACCTGGGCCGGTGCGGCCAGCGCGACGAGCCCGACGGCCGCCGCGGCGTTCACACGGCCGTAGATCCAGTCAGTGCCCGTACCCGCGATGCGGTCAGCGGTTGCGGTCAGACGACTCAGGACGGCCTCGTTGCTGGTTCCATAGTGACTGGCCCAGACCAGCGCAGCCGCACCGGCTACCTGCGGGGCGGCCATCGACGTGCCGCTCAGGGCGCCGTAGCCGCTCGGATCATTGAGCTCACCGCCTGAGCTGAGCATGGTCGAGTAGACGGTGTCGCCTGGCGCGGCCAACACCACGGAAGGGCCATCGTTGGAAAACCAGGCTGGGCCTTCGATATACGACGAATCCGCCGACGGTCCGCCGATCGTGCTGGCGCCCACGCCGATCACGTGGTTGCAGTTGGCAGGCTCCATCTCGGCAGTCTGACTGCTGCCCCAAGCGTGGTTCCCCGCGGCGGCAACGATGATGACGCCCGCGTTCCACGCCGAGTCGATGGTGGTCTGCAGCGCGGTCTCGCACGGCGCGTAGGCGCCGAGGCTCATGCTGATGACTTTGGCGCCTTGCTGCACCGCCCATGGGATGGCGGTGATGATGTTGTCCATCGATCCCGACCCGGTGTCGTCGAGCACTTTCGCGTTCAGCAGCTTCGCCTGTGGGGCGACGCCCGCCAGACCGAGTCCGTTGTTTTCGAGCGCGGCAATGATGCCTGCCACGTGTGTGCCGTGTCCGTTGTCGTCGATAGCCGAGGCGGCGGTGCCGGTGAAATCCTGTGACGTGACAACCTGGCCGACCAGATCCTGGTGCGAGGTCAGAATGCCCGTGTCGAGGCTGGCGACCTTCACGCCGCTGCCGTGGCTTACCGCCCACGCGGTTGGCGCGCCGATGGCGTCAAGGCTCCAGCCGAGCGTGTAGCCCGCGCCGCTCTGCTCCGCGTACAGCGGATCGTTCGGAATCTCGCTGGCAGCGACCGCGCGATCCACGCTAACGGCCTTCACTCCGGGTTGGTGCTGGTAGGTTGCGAGCGCTACGTCGCGGTGCGACGGGTCGACCCGCACAACTTGCACCTGGCCATGCGCGGCGGTCGCGATCGGCGTTGCCTGTGCCGCAAGGTGCGCCTGGGCAGCCCTGGGCGCATCGGGTTGCGCGAAGGTCACGATCAGCCGATCTGGGGCGGCCTGTTGTTGGACTGTCGGCTGCGGGGGCGTCGCGGCCGTTCGCGCTGAGCGGCTCAGCGGAATCGGCGTTGGCGGAGTTACGCGTGTGTGAACGACGGGCGGGCTAGGCTGATCGGCCGTAGCTGCCTGCGCGACCGTGGCGGGCGCCAACAGGCTCAGGACGACGAGCCAGCCGAGCAAAGCGGAACGAGACATAAAAGCGTCGGGTTATGTCGGATCGCTCAGCGGCAACCGAATAGATTGGCGGCAACAGCTGCATCACAAGCTCAGGGCAAGGCGGTCGACGACACGCGGGTCGACCGCGGTGTGGTCGGCGCCCATCGCCAGCAGCAGCGCGCCGCCGACCGGCTGGAGTCGCGGCGTTACGAGCTCGGCCCCTGGCAGAACCTCATGCAGCCTCGTGGCGAACGCCGCATGCAGCGCGTCGGGCGCGGACCACACGCCGCCAATACGCACCACCCGCGTCCCGGCACCAGAGACCTGCTGTGTGGCGGAAGCGGCCATGGTGGCCAGGCCGCGTCCTGCCTGCGCCAGGATCTCCGCGGCGGGGAGGTCCCCAGCCTCGGAGGCCTGCGACACCAGTGGTGCCAGGCCAGTCAGGCGTTCGACCTGGTCCTGACCGCCGTACAACCACGCGAGGACTTCCACGACAGTCTTGCCCCCAACCCTTTGTCGCACGAAGTCATGCAGCGCGCTGGAATGGTCGCGGCCCTCCAGCGCGCGAAGGTAGCTGCGCAGCGCTTCGCGGCCGATCCAATAGCCGCTGCCTTCGTCACCCAGCAGATAGCCCCAGCCGCCCGAGCGGCCTTCAACGCCATCGGCATTGCGCGCAAGCGCGATCGAACCTGAGCCGGCCAACACCGCCACTCCTGGCTCCCCGCCGAGACCGCCCCACAGGCCAATCAGCGCATCGTTTGTCACACGGATGCGCGCGCCTGGAAAGCGCGTGTGGAGCTCCAGCTCGAGGAGCTCTCGGCGACCCGGCACACTCAGGCCGCGGGTGCCTGCGAAAACAGCGCATTCTGCGTCACCGACCTGCGCCGCAATTGGCGCCAGCGCGGCGTCGAGGGCACGTGCCAAGTGACGTCGAGCGCCGCCACGAGCCAGCAGCCCGGTAGGTCCGCGACCGATGGCCAAGACCGCGCCGTCGGCATCCGCCAGCGCTGCGCGCGTGCCGCTGCCACCCAGGTCGATGCCGATGAAGAGGTCTCCTGCCATTCGGTGTGGCTTCCAAAGGTATCCTGAAGCGTGGCCTCACCAACTGTGGTCGTGGTCGGCGGCGGGTTCGCTGGGCTGTACGCGGCGCGGTCGCTTGCGCGGCGCGGGGTTCACGTGGTCCTGATCGATCGACTGAACTACCACCTGTTCCAGCCACTGCTGTACCAGGTCGCCACCGCGGCGCTGTCGCCGGGCGAGATCGCGGAGCCGTTGCGCGCGATCCTGCGCAAGTACCGCAACGTCGAGGTCCTTCTCGGCGAAGTCGAGCACGTCGACGTGAACGCGCGGACCGTCACGCTCGAAGACGGTGATGAGGTTCGCTACGACTATCTCGTCGTGGCCACGGGCGCCCGCCATTCCTATTTCGCTCATCCGGAATGGGAGCCGATGGCGCCAGGCCTCAAGTCGCTGGCGGACGCACTGGAGATGCGTCGGCGCATCTTCCTCGCATTCGAACTGGCCGAGCGTGAAGAGGACCCGGCGCGCCAGCAAGCGCTGCTGACCTTCGTCGTCGTCGGCGGTGGTCCGACCGGCGTTGAGCTCGCCGGCGCAATCGCCGAGATCGCGCGGCACACCATCAGCCAGGACTTCCGCCATTTCGATCCGCGCCAGGCGCGCGTGATCCTGCTCGAACGCGGCGAACGGATCCTGGAGGCGTATCCGCCCGATCTGTCAGCCAGCGCGCAGCGCGCGCTCGAACACATCGGGGTGGAGGTGCGAACGGGCGAAGGCGCCACCGACATCCAGCCGGACCACGTGACGATCGGCGACCATCAGCTTCCGACCTATACGGTGCTGTGGGCGGCTGGTGTAGCGTCCTCACCGCTGGGCCGTCAGCTCGGCGTCGAAGTGGATAAGAGTGGTCGGGTTCCCGTGCAGCCTGATCTGAGCCTGGCTGATCACCCGGAGGTCTTCGTCGCAGGTGACCTTGCGCTCTTGCGCCAGCCCAACGGCAAGCCGCTGCCCGGACTGGCGCCGGTCGCCATTCAGCAGGGTGAGGCTGCCGCGGACAACGTCTGGCGCAGCATCAACGGCGAGGGCCGCCGTCCCTTCCACTACTTCGACCGAGGCAGCATGGCCACCATTGGCCGCGCCGCCGCGGTTGCTGAGATCCGCTTCCTGCACCTGCACGGCTTCATTGCCTGGCTCGCATGGCTGTTCATTCACCTGCTCTACCTGATCGGCTTCGAGAACAGACTGCTCGTGCTGGTCCAGTGGGCCGCCTCGTACATCAGCTACGAGCGCGGCGCGCGACTGATCACCGGTCCGTGGCAGGCGGGTTGGCCGGCGGCGGAGCTGGTCGGTGCGAAGGGAAACGCAAAGGAGCGCGGACAGAGCGTTGGTCGTTGATCACCGGACTCCGCTCGATGCGCGGACGCTCGCGGCCGAGGTCAAGGCGCGCCAGACGGGGCCGCTGCACAGTCGCCTCGAGAGCACACTGCGTGGGCTTATCCGCGATGGCGCCATTGCGACCGGCGCGATCTTGCCCGGTGAACTGGAGCTCGCCGCACAGATTGGCGTGAGTCGCCACACGGTGCGGCATGCGCTGGGCGTGTTGACCAACGAAGGTTTGCTGCGGCGCGAACGTGGGCGTGGCACCACCGTTGTCTCGTCAAGTCCACCGCCGGTGATCGAACGCAGCCTCAGCACGTTTTACGCGTTCGCGTGGGAAGCGCGGGCGCGTGGGGCGAGCCAGCGATCGTACGTGCTCGAACGGAAGGTTGTGCCGGCCGATGCCGACTTCGCGGCGCGACTCGAGGTGCCGATCGGCAGCGAGGTCGAGCGAATCGTGCGCGTGCGAACGGCGGACGACGATCCGCTAATCCTGGAGACCACGTGTTTGCCCCGCGACCTAAGCAAATACATGGATGAAAAGTCGCTGGAGCAGGAAGCGCTCTATGACGCGCTCGAGCGGCTGGTTGGCTTGCGCGTAACGCACGCCCGAGAGGCCATCCGTCCGACAGTGCTCAGCCGTCAGATTGCGCGGCTGCTGCACGCCAGCGCAGGCGCACCGGCGTTCCTGGTTGAACGCACCACCTGGTCAGACCGTGGGCCGATCGAATGGCAAGAAAGCATCGTTCGCGGCGACCGCTATCTCTACTCGGTGGACCTGCCACGCCGCGCCTAGGAACGCGGCAGGCCATTCACAACCATACGAGCGGGTTTTCGGCCGAACTTCTTGTCCGCCACGAAGTTCACCGGGCGCATGGCGTTACTGGAACAGAGGCTTTCACACGCCCCAGAATGGATGTCACTGTGAGACTGGCTTTTCTTGTCATCCTGGTGGTCGCGCTCTCGCTTGCCACCACTGTGTTCGCGCAGTCCTCCGGCGGCTCCGACCAGAGCTCGCCGCAGCCAGAGGACCAGGCGCCAACTGGCCCGATCCTGCAGCCGTCCGACTACAGCCCCGTCATCTGCGATCCAAACGCCGCTGGCTTCCGCTATCTCGAGGTCCGCGGCAGCGGCTTCGATGCCTGGTCTACCCAGCATCTCGTGGGCAATCTGTTCGACGCGAGCGGCGCCGCGCGTGAGCACTGGAGCAGCGTGTGGGTTTCGCCCCAGGGTCAGCTAACCCTCGAGGTCAACCTGTGCGCCGATCCGATCCAGAAACATCCGGCTCTGGACGTGGGCGACTACACCGTTGCCGTCGGACAGGGCAACGGCGCCACCATCGCCACCGCGGGCATCTCGCTGGCGCCCCCGACGGAGCCGGGCACTGAACCGGAGCAGACCGCGCCGATGCCGGCTGGGACACCGATCTCTCAGTCAAGCACGCTGCTCACGCCAACACCCTTCACCTACGTCATTCCGCAAATCCAGGCTCAGCCGACCTTTACGCCCATCCCGATCCCAGGAGTTCCGACCGCGACACCCGCGGCTGGACCGCGTACGGGAGCTGGCTCCCTGCAGCAGCCACTGCCGCTCGGCGCGCCGGGCAACCTGGTCGACGGCTGGCAGCTCGTGATTCAGGGCGTGACGCCCGATGCCTACACAGGCATCAAGGCCGAGATCCCGCTCGCAAACGCGCCCGCGTCGGATCAGCGCGACTATGTCGTCCGCGCGCAGGCGACCTATCTCGGACAAGGTACTGGCGTATTTGGCAGCGTGCGCGTTGCGCTCTACAGCACCGCGACCAGCCTGACTTACGACCAGGTCAGTAATAGCTGCGGCCCGATCCCTGATCCGCTCACACCGAACGTGGTCACCCAGGGTCAGGCTGAGCGCGGCAATATCTGCTTCGTGGTGCGGGCAGGCGACATCGGCTCGCTCGTCGCGTTTGACAACCAGCCAAACGCGTCCGACCGGGTGTATTTCGCGCTCCAGTAACAGTCGTGCAACCCTTCGGCCATCGGGTGCGTCCAACTCCTTGATATGAGGAGGACCAACACCCGATGACCACTACCGCGCCCGAGGCGGAGAGCGCTGACGAGCTCGTCCTCGAGCCGCCTGCACCGACCCCACCCGTCTCGCCTCAACAGGCAGCGGCCACGATCAAAGTCGACGAGGCCACCGCGGCTCGCATCACGGCGGCGGTCGACAGCTACATCGACGCACTTACGTCGCTCGAAGCCCAGTCACCCGAGTTCGAGCGCAAAGTCTCCCAGATCAGCCGCATGGGCTACGACGAGATTCGTCGCTCGGCGGAAGCCTCGAGCCGCTTTCTGGATCGGCCGCTGCACGCGCTGAAACAAGGTCCGATGGCGCAAGGGTCACAGGTGTCGTCGTCGCTGGTAGCTTTGCGCCAGCAAGTTGAAGACCTCGACCCGTCCCGCCATCTGGTGCCTCGTCGCGGCTTCATGAACTTCCGCAAAGCGCCCTTTGGGACTCAGGTCAACGATTATTTCCGTCGCTACCAGTCGGCACAGCATCAGATCGAAGCCATCGTGGCAGGCCTGTACCGCGGCCAGGACGAGCTGATGCGCGACAACGCCGCCCTGGAGCAGGAGAAGGTCTACCTCTGGGCGATGAAATCGCGCCTCGAACAGTACACCCACATGGCCGGCGCCCTCGACGAGGCGCTCACGCGCAAGATCTCGGACATCGAGCCGAAGGATCACGAGAAGGCGCGCGCCCTTAAAGAAGATGCGCTGTTCTACGTGCGACAGAAGCGGCAGGACCTGCTCACGCAGCTCGCCGTCGTGGTGCAGGGTTATCTGGCGCTGGACCTCATTCGCAAGAACAACCTCGAGCTGATCAAAGGTGTCGAGCGGGCAACCACGACGACCGTGTCGGCGCTGCGCACCGCGGTTATCGCCGCGCTGGCGCTGTGCAACCAAAAGCTGGTGCTCGATCAGGTCACCGCGCTCAACACCACCACCGGCAACATCATCGAGTCGACCTCGCAGATGCTGCGGCAGCAAACGCTGGAGATCGCCAATCAGGCGGCTTCATCCACCGTTAGCATTGAAAAACTGCAGGCGGCCTTCAACAATATCTACGCGACGATTGATACGATTGACACATTCAAGCTCGCCGCACTCGACAACATGCGCAAGACCATCGATAGCCTGACGACCGAGATCGGGCGAGCGCGTGAATATGCCGAACGCGCGCGGTCTGCGGAACTAGCTCAGGCCAGAGCCAACGGGCTGGTTTCCGAGCTCACGTTGCCGGCGAGCGACCAAGGAGCCTGAAACGCATGTGGGTGTTGCTCCCAATTCTGCTGATCCTGGTGCTGTTCGCCACAGTCGGAAGCCTGTTTGCGGGGCTCTTCTGGCTCATTGGCGGCGCCTGGCCGTGGCTGCTGATCGGACTGGGCGCCTGGCTGTTCTGGCATGAAGACGGACAGCACCGCCGCCGCTGGCGCCATCCTGACTGGGCTACCAACACACCTGGTGTTGCGCCATTGCGTTCGGCCGAGAGGCAATCGCCGCCAAAGAAGGGTCCGCGCCCGTTACGGCGCGCCGAGTTGCCGATCGACCTTCAGGTGAAGGTTGAGCAGATTCGCCGCAAGGTAGACGTCCTGCTCGGGTATGCGGACCGCTTCCCGCCCTTCTCACAAGATCTGTATCTGGTACGACAGACCGCCTCCGAGTATCTGCCGCGCACGGTGAACGCGTTCCTCTCCCTGCCAGCGGATGCGGTGGACAAGCCCCTCGCCGCTGACGGCGCTCGAACGGCTCGCACCGAGCTTCGGGCACAACTGGACTTGCTCGATACCAAACTGGACGACATCGCCCAGGACCTGCAGCGCCAGGATGCCGACCGGCTGCTGGCGAACCGCCGCTTCCTCGAAGCCCGCTTCGGCCAGCGCGAGGGCGCCGCAGGAAAAGAGTCCCTTTCGGCCTGACCGGAGGGCGCGCTTCGGCTACGCTGGCCGAGTGGCTGAGGCGCTTACCGGTGGCCAGGCGCTGGCGCGGGCCCTTGTCGCGCATGGCGTCAGCACCGTGTTTGCGCTACCGGGCGTCCAGCTCGACTACGCGCTCGACGCCCTGTACGGCACAGGCATCCGCGTGGTGCACGTCCGCCACGAGCAAGCCGCCGCCTACATGGCGGACGGCTACGCCCGCACCACCGGCGCGCCCGGCGTGTGCATGGTCGTCCCAGGACCAGGCCTGCTCAACGCGAGCGCGGCGCTGGCGACCGCGTACGCGTGCTCCTCGCCGACGATATGCCTCACCGGCACCGTGGACTCAAAAGGCATCGGACAGGGCTTTGGCCTCCTGCACGAGGTGCCACACCAGGAGCACATTCTGCAGAGCATCACGAAGTGGTGCGGGCGCGCAACCGAGCCATGTGAAATCCCGCAACTCGTCCGAACGGCGTTCCAAGCAGCGCTGAGCGGCAGGCCGCGGCCAGTCGCCGTGGAGCTGCCTCCCGACGTGCTGCAGACCGTTCAACAGACAGACTCCAGCAGTCCGTCGGAACTGCACAAACCGCAGCCTGATCCGGACCTCGTCCGCCAGGCAGCCAACCTGCTTCGAACCGCCGAACGACCAGTGATCTACAGCGGTGGCGGCACGCTTATGGCCGGCGCCTGGCAGCAACTACAGCAGCTTGCCGGACTGCTGGAGGCGCCGGTCGTGATGTCCGTGGACGGTCGCGGCGCGCTATCCGATCGAGACGACCTGGCGCACACCGGCGTTAGCGGCCAAGCGCTGGTCAAAGAAGCGGATGTGCTCCTGGCGGTGGGCACGCGCTTCTGGCAGCCCGCCCGAGTGTGGGGCATCGCGCCCGGTACACAGGTGATTCGTATCGACGCGGACCTGGACGAGCTCGAGCGCCACGGCAGCCCGACCATCGGGATCCACGCGGATGCACGTCGGGCGTTGGGTTCGTTGTGCGGCCTCCTGGATGGTGCCAAACCACGAACGTCCCGACGTGAAGAGTTGAAGGGCCGAAAACGCCAGGCGGCGCAGCTGCTCAGCACGTTCCAGCCGCAGGCTGACTATACGCAGGCCATCCGTCGCGCCCTTCCCGATGACGCGATCACGGTTAACGACCTCACCCAGGTCACCTTCTACGCCACGGTCGGCCTGCCCATCTACGCGCCGCGCACCTTCATTGGGCCGGGCTATCAGGGCACCCTGGGCTCAGCCTTTACCACCGCGCTCGGGGCACAGGCGGGTAACCCAGACCGCGCGGTCGTGGCCATTGCCGGCGACGGCGGCTTCATGTACTCGGTGGGTGAGCTGGCTACCCAGCACCAGCACGGGCTCAACGTGGTGTCGATCGTCTTCAACGATAGCGCCTTCGGCAACGTCAAACGCACCCAGGAGCAGGTTTTCGGCGGGCGTGTGTTTGCCAGCGAACTGGTGAATCCCGACTTCGTCGCCATGGCCAAGTCCTTTGCCATCGACGCGGAGCGCGTGGACACGCCATCCGCATTGGAAGCCGCCTTGCGTTCGGCGGTGCAAGCAAGACGGCCCGCCTTGATCGAGGTCAGCGTGGGCCCGATGTCCAACGTCTGGCCCGTCATTGGACCAGCCGGCGGCGTTTATCCGGTGCTGTTGTGATCCACTCCTCCTCCCGTGAGAAGACTCTCGTGAAGGCTCAGGCGGGGGCGGCCACGAAGGCGACGCCAACCCAAGCCACGCCATCGGCGTTGACACTGCGTTTCACCAGTGCACGCCGGTGCATCCTGAGACCGTTGGCGTCTGTGAAGACAACGTCGAGAATGCTGCCTTCGGGCGCCTCGAGCCCGTCGATGCGCGCGCCCGTGGCGCTGAGGTCCACGATCTTCGCCCGACGAGCCTCAGGCCAGGCGCTGCAGCGGGCGGCTACGGGAATGTTCACAGCCTGGCGGCGGGCATCCGTCAGACGGAAATGCGAGATGAGCTTGCGCAAGCGCTCGGCCGTTTCTCCAAGTGCCGCGGTGCCGCCGCGTGCGTTGGCCATCGAATCGGCCGCGGCCTGCACCGTCGTGGCCATCTCGCGCGTTGCGACCGCGTTGGCCTCCGCCACCACACCAACGGGCTGCATCAGGCTCGCCAGGGCGCGTGTTGCCACGGTGGCCGACTGTGCCGAAACCACGATCGCGTCGGCCTGCCCGCCAGCAGCTTCGACGGCCGCCACCAGCTCCGCCAACGCGGCGCCAGCCTGATCGGCCCGCTCGCGTTCGCGCTTGGCGGCTTCGGCGTCGTCGAGGATCAACTGCGCGGTTTCACGCGTTTCGCGTTGGATGTTGCTGATAAGCTCGCCGATCTGGTGCGTCTCGCGCTGACTGCGTTCGGCAAGCTTGCGGACCTCGCCGGCGACGACCGCAAAGCCGCGACCATGGCCGCCCGCGCGGGCCGCTTCGATCGCGGCATTGAGCGCGAGCAAGTTGGTCTGCTCGGCAATCTCGTCGATGGTGGCGACCACGGCGCCAATCTTCTGACTCAACGCGTCGAGGTCGCTCACGCGGCCGGCCGCGTTCGCGGTCGAATCGGCGATCCCGCGTATGCCCTGCACGGTGGCGCGCACCGCGTCGGCGCCGCGTTCGGCTGCAACTCGGGCGCGGACGCTGGCCTCGGCAAGCTCCTGGGCCGTCGAGGCCACCTGGTCAACGTCACCGGAAACATGGGCAATGGCGTCGGCAGCCGCCTGAACCTGGCCGATCTGTTCGTCGGCGCCGCGAGCAATACCTTCGATCGCGGAATGCAGTTGCTGCACGCTCGCGTCGGCCGCGCAAATCGCCCCGCCAGCGGACTGCGCGCCAGCATCGACATCGCCCGCGGCATCCTTTACCTGTCCGACGAGGCGGCGGAGGCCCGCGAGCATGTCACGGAAGGCTATTCCCAGGGTGTCTTCTTCGGACTCGATCATCACCTCGCGAGCGAGATCTCCACTGGCGATCGCTTGGGCGGCTCCAGCCAGGCTCGCCTGGTGCTCCTGCATGGCGGCGAGTGCGTCGTCGGTTTCGGACGTTTCGGGTTCGGGCTGGGACGGCTCCGCAACAGCGGCAGGAGGGAGGTCGAACGTGTCACTGGCGCGCCGTAGCAGACGAAAGAGCATCGTTCTGACTATCGGCCGGGTTAGAGGCACCAAGAGGTAGCGCGTGGTTACAATGGCGCGCGGTGCTGCCCCACCAACACCGCCTGCGACGCCTGGGCGTCGTCGTCCTGATGGTTGGTGCGGTGGCGTTGTTGGCAGCGTTTGTGGCAGTGGCCGAGACGCCGGCGCCTGAGGAAAACCTCCCCCTGGCGCCTGGCGTGGCCACGGAGACGCCCCTGCCCGTCTCCGACGCGGCGCCCGCGCCACCGACGCCGGTCCCATCACCAACCCCTCTGGCCGTCGACGAGTCACAGTTCGAACGCGTTCTCCACCCGCTGCTGCTCGAGGCAAAGCGCCGGCGGCTGGCGAGTGCCGCCCAGGATCCGACGTACTGGACGCGACTCGACCCCAAACTCAACTCCACGCGCCTCAACTTCCTGTTGTTCGGCTACGGCGAAACGCACGAGCCGCCGCTGACCGAGCGCGCCTTTATCGGCTCGCTGACCATCTTCTCGTACGACTACGCCAACCACCAGATCGACCTGGTGTCGCTGACGCATGACATTCGCGCACCTGAGGCCGAGCGCTTCCTCCATGATCAGGGGCAGTCGCAGGTCGGACCGATCAAGATCGACCGCGTCTATGGCATGGGCGGCTTCGACCTGCTACGCCGCACGATCGAAGACGCTACCGGCCTGGCGATCGATTTCCAGCTCGCCTTTAAGGAATCGGCGATTCAGGGCGCGACGGACAACGTCTTTGGCGGGCTCGACGTGAACGTGCCGCTGGCGTTCAAAGTCAATGGCTTCTACCTGGACAACGTGAAGTACCCCGGCGGCGAGTTCCAGCAAGGTCAGCAGCACCTCAACGGTATCCAGGTCATCCAGTTCATTAAGACCGTGCCGGTCGAAGAGCACTACGATCCGAGGCTCGAGCACAACGCGCGCAAACACCTGGTCTTCCGCGCGATTATGGACTCGCTGGCCGAGCACTCCAGCGATGTGACGTTTCTCGGTCGCGCCGCGGTCTTCTTTAGCAGTCAGGTCGCTCAAGAGTCCATCGCCTACGACTTCGATCTGAGCGGCCTGGTCGTGGATAACCTGCGCAAACTCATGACCAATTTCGTGCGGCCATCCAATGCGCCGGACACCGGCACGCCTGGCGTAAATCGCACGCTCTACGTCGTCGACCCTGCCAGCGGCGACGGTGGTGTGCAGTGGGTCCAGGCCAACGCACACGACAATCCCATCACCGCTCGCGATATTTCGCAGCACGTGTACGGCGAACTCGCCATGGAAGTGCCGTATCACGGAGACCCGTACGCCACCGACCTGGCGCATGGCTACTGGACGGACGTCCGCCAGTTGATCGCGTCACGTCTGGCCGATTGAGTTTTTCCTGATGGGGTCCGAGCCACTTCTGGTGGTGGACGTACAGCGCTGCTTCATCAACGACTACACGCGCCACGTCCCTGACCGCATTCGCCGCCTGGTGGACCTCGGTACCTTCGAGCCAGTCTTGTGGACACGCTTCGTCAACACACCGGAGTCGCCGTACCACCGACTGCTGCGCTGGCACTCCTGCTCCGAACCCGCGGAGACTGAGCTTGTACCGGAGTTGGCGGCGATGGCCAACGGCGAGGACGTCTACGTCAAGGAAGGTCTGACCGGCGTGCCCAACGCGTTGGCAGAACGCCTACAACGCGAGGGCATCAAACAGATCAGCATCGTCGGTATCGACACCGATATGTGTGTGCTGAAAGTGGCCATGGATGTGTTCGACCTGGGCATCGAGCCAGTCATTCTGGTGGATTGCTGCGCCAGCACCGGCGGCCTGCAATCGCACCTCGCGGGACTGTCGATTCTCAGTCGGAACATCGGTCCACACCAGCTGCGGTTCACGCGGCTGCACGAGACGTATCTGGCGGGGCCGGCGGATGATCCAACGCCTTCGGGCCAGGCGTGATCCGGAGTTGCGCTGGGGGCGTACAACGTGCGTTATGCCGATGTACGTCGTCCTCAGCAACTTCACCGAGTCCGGCCGCACCGATATCAAGGGCACATCCGAGCGCCTGAACCGGCTCGGGCCGGTGGGCGAGAAGTTGGGCGTCAAAGTCGTAGCCAACGCGATCACCATGGGCCAGTACGACGTGGTCACCATCATGGAGGCGCCCGACGATGCAACGATCGCCAAGGTGATCGGCACGGTGCTGTCGCGCGGCTACGTCACGACGCAAACCATGCGCGGCTTCACCATCGAGGAGTTTGCCCAGATCACGTCCGACCTGTAGGCGTTAGCCGCCCGCGGCGGCTTTGTTGACACCTTGCCTCAGCGAGCGATATATCGTCCCTCATGGACGCCTCGCGACGGATTTGGCCCCGCGCGGATTTGCGGGTTGGAGATGCCGATCGCGAGGCGGTCGTCAGCGAGCTGCAGCGGCACTACATCGAGGGCCGTCTCAACAGCGATGAGTTGGGTGAGCGCGTGACGCAGGCGCTGCAGGCCCGCACGTTCGGGGACCTTGCCGCGTTGTTGACCGACCTGCCGCCGCTTCACGACGCCGTGCCCGCCTTGCCTCAGCGCGGTTCGGCGCAGCACGGTGACTGGCAATCAAGTACATGGTTTCCACCATCGATCGGCATGCTGCTGCTGATCGTCGGCTTGATCACGTTCGTGGCGATCATCGCGATGCCAGGCATGCGCTTCGGCTTCTTCCCGTGGCCGCTGCTGATCTGGGGCTTCTTTTTCTTCGGCCGCCCATACCGCGGCCGCCGCTTCTAGGGCCTAAGAACCCTGCTGTAGTAACGCGTTCGGATCGTCGCCAGGTCCGAGTACCCATCGCGTGATGCGTCCCTGCGCATCTCGCGCGTACACGATCATGAAGTCCGGCGAGTTCAGCGAGAGCGCTTGCGCGAGCGAGGCGCTGGTATAGCGCTCCGCGACAAACTGGGCGCTGCCTTCGGGTGTGGGGTTGGGCGGTTGCGCATCGCGCGGCAACAGGCGGTGCGCGTCGGCCTGAGCCTGCTCGAGCGCAATCGGCTGGCCGTTTTGGGGCGCGGTCGCCACCAGGCCGGCGCGGCCATTCAGGTCGGGTACTAGCTGGACGTGGTACTCGAAGTTGTTCTTGCGATACACGACCAGATGGTTGGGCGTCTCGCCAACAGGCGCGCCGTAGGCGGCATCGATGTCCGAGCGGGTGTTACCGAGTCCACCACCGGCCGCGACCTGACCAATCGGCGGCGTGGCCGTGGGTTGTGGCGCAGTCGGTTGGGTGGCTGCCGCGGGCGTGCTCGCGCCGGGCCCTGTGCCCGTGGGCGTTCCGGCTGCTGGGCCGCCTGGAACGGGCGACTGTCCCGTGGCGGGCGCCTGCGCGGGCGTGGCCGCCGGTACGGTGGGCGCCGCCACCTGGACGGTCAGAGGCGTGGGTGTTGGCGGCAACGTCGGCCGTGCGGTGGGTGTGGGCTGCGCGGTTGGTGAAGGCGGCGGCGTGGGGCTTGGCACCAGGCTCGCCGAAGGCGCGAGTGTTGGCGGCACCAACGTCGGCGGTGGCCCGGGTGAGGCCGCCCCGGCCAGCGGATTCGGCGTCGGCGTGCCCTCGATATTGATGTTGACCGTGTTCGAACGGTTCAACAGGAAGATGGCCACCGCAACGCCGACCACCAGGACGCCGAGCAGTACGGCGATCCATGGCCAACGGTTGGACGGGTCCCCTTGAGGTGGCGCACCATTCCGCATCGTGCATCAACAAGGCGCATGGAGCGTGCCCAGCCAGGGCGATGCCTGAGGTCCGCATCGGCGAAGATGGCGGGCGAGCGGCGCTGCTGGTCGATGGCGTGGTCCAATCCATCTCGCCCGAGGATGGCCTCGCCAGCGGCGGCTACTGGGCCGCCATGGTGCCCGATGACCAGCCGCCCCGCCGTGGCCTCATCCTTGGCCTGGGCGGCGGCACGCTGGCCCGGCTGCTGCACGTGCGCTGGGGCCCGTTTCCGATCATCGGCGTGGACGACGATCCGACCATCGTCGCGCTCGCACGGCAGGCTGGTTGGCTCCCGTCAGAGGACCTGGAGATCGTCCAAGCCGATGCGTTCGCCTATGTCCAAGCGTGCCAGGAGCGGTTCGACTACATCGCGGTCGACCTGTTCCGTGGCGAGCAGCTTGCCAGCCGCGCATTCGGCAAGCCGTTCCTGCGTCGACTACGAACGCTGCTTGTGCCGCGAGGCAGACTGGCCATCAACCTGTTCAGCGACATTCGCATGCTGACTCGCGTCGCGCGCATCGCTGCCTTCTTCGACGTCCGCGACCAGCGCGGCGTGGGCGGCAACCTGGTCGTCCACGCGCAACGCCGCCGCTGACGGGCGCAACATTCCGCCCACCCGACGCGTCTTTTCGGCATGCCCCTGATCCTTTTCATCGTCGCCGCGGTACTGCTGTGCTGGCTGTTCTTCGCGCTGACGTTTTCGTTGATCGGCTTACTGTTGACGTTGTTCATCGCCGGCCTGGTTGGCTGGCTGGCTGACCTGGTCGTACCCGGCCGACTGCCTGGCGGCTGGTTAGGCGCCGTGTTGACTGGCCTGATCGGCGGCTTCATCGGCGGCGCGCTTTTCCACGCGATGCACTGGAATACTGGCTTGCGACTGGCGGGCGTTGAGCTACTGCCCGCGTTCATCGGCGGCGTGATCGTGGCCGTGGCCGCCCAGGCGTTGACCGCGCGCCGCGCAACCAGCTACTAGGTTCGAACCTGAATGGGTCTAGCTGGTTTCAGTTTCTGCACAGAGCGCTCGACACAGTGAGTCTCGAGAACTATGCGCCAAAGGGATAGTCCACCTCCAGAACAGACATGCACAACTCCGACGGACGTTTTTTGGTAGGCAACGTTCGTTGACTTTTGCCGGGGTGGCTCAAACAATGGTCCTTACCGCCGGCAGTGGCCAGTTTGCACCCGTGGAGGCAATGCACGCGAGTCAGGGTTGACTCGCCCGTATCTGGCGCTGTCCCGTCAATAGCCCCCTCGGGAGGTCGAATGAGGCGTTCCCTGTACGTCCTGTCTGCCTGGACCCTGTTGGTCGCCGCCGCTTGCGGCCCAGCTGCCGCCCCCGCGGCCACGCCCGCGCCGACCCCTGCCGCAGCGGCCAAACCGACGACTGCGCCGGCTGCCGCACCAACCACCGCGCCTGCAGGCGCGGCAACCACGGCGCCCGCGGCGCCGGCCCCAACCGTCGCCCCGACTGCTGCCGCGAAGCCCGCCGCGGGCGGTGCCGGCCGAGGCGCGGGCGGCATGCTGCACATCCTGTACTGGCAGGCGCCAACCATTCTGAACACACACCTGGCCCAGGGGACCAAGGACTATGACGCGGGACGCCTCGTCCTCGAGCCTCTCGCATCGATGGGGCCTGACGGCAAGCCCGTCCTTAACCTGGCCGCGGAGCTGCCCACGATTGATAACGGTGGCGTCTCCAAGGATCAGAAGAGCATCACCTGGAAGCTCAGGCAAGACGTGAAGTGGTCGGACGGTACGCCGTTCACCTCGGACGACGTGGTCTTCACGTACCAGTACATTGCCAACCCGGATGTTGCATCGAGCGATACGCAGACGATCGAGGGTGTCGATACCGTCAAAGCGCTGGACCAGTACACGGTCCAGGTCACTTACAAAGACTCGAACCCGAATCCGTACCAGATGTTCGTATCGGGTTACGGCAACATCATTCAGAAGAAGCAGTTCGAGGCCTACAACGGCGCGAACGCCAAGGATGCGCCCGGCAACCTCGCCCCGATCGGCACAGGTCCCTACAAGGTGGTCGACTTCAAACCTGGCGACGTCGTCACCTACACCATCAACGACAACTATCGCGATCCGAACAAACCGTATTTCCACGACGTCCAGATCAAGGGTGGCGGAGACGCGACGTCGGCGGCTCGCGCGGTCTTCCAGACCGGCGAAGCTGATTACGCGTGGAACCTGCAGGTCGAATCGCAGGTCCTCAATCAGCTCTCACAGGGCGGCAAGGCCAATCTCGTGACGGCGCTCAGCCCGAACGTCGAGCGCCTCCTGGTCAACTTCTCTGATCCGAACCCTGACCTGGGCGACAACCGCGGCGAGCCCTCGACCAAGCATCCATTCCTATCGGATCTCAACGTGCGCAAGGCGCTGGCAATGGCGGTGGATCGGAAGTCAATTGCCGAGCAGCTCTACGGACCCGCTGGCGCGGCCACATGCAACATCATCACCTCGCCACCAGACGTGGTCTCCAAGAACACCGACACCATGGACGTGTGCCAGAACAACATCGACATGGCCAACCAGCTGCTCGACCAGGCAGGCTGGACCAAGGGATCGGATGGCATCCGTCAGAAGGACGGTGTGCGCATGCACATCGTCTACCAGACCACGGTCAACTCCCTGCGCCAAAAGGAGCAGGACATCGTCAAAAGCAGCTGGGAGAAGCTTGGCGTCGAGGTCGAGCTGAAGTCGGTCGATGCGAGCGTATTCTTCTCCAGCGACGCGGGAAATCCCGATACCGCCGCCCACTTCTATACAGATATCGAGATGTTCACCAACGGCGGGAGCTGGCCTGACCAGACCCAGTACGTGGACCTGTGGACGACCGATCAGATTGCGGCCAAAGCCAATCAGTGGCACGGTAACAACTACAGCCGCTGGTCCAATTCGGACTACGACGCGATCTACAACCAGCTGAAGACTGAGACGGACCAAACCAAGCGCCGCGATCTCATCATCAAGGCCAATGATTTGCTGGTCAGTAACGTCGTGGTGATCCCGCTGGTTGCGCGCACACAGCCGACCGACGGCATTAGCAAGGACATCCAGGGCGAGGTTCCCAATCCATGGGATTCCGTGCTCTGGCAGGTCGCCGACTGGCACAAATAAACAACTAAGTTCATAGGCCGCTGATGAGCCGCTACTTCATTCGCCGCGTACTGCTAGCGATCCCGACGCTGGTACTCATCAGCTTCGTCCTCTACGCGATCATGTCTCTCGCCCCGGGCGACCCGCTGTCGCAGTTCGCTGCGAATCCCGCGGTGCCGCCCGAGGTTCGCGAGAACATCCGCAGAAGCCTGGGACTGGATCAGCCCTGGCCCATCCGCTACGTGAAATGGGCCTTCGCCCTCTCCCATGGTGACTGGGGGTATTCCTTCGGCAGCCGTATCCCTGTCTGGGACCTGCTCAAGCTGCGCATCCCCAGCACGCTGCAAGTCGTCGGCGTCGCCTACATCGTCTCGCTGATCTTGGCGATTCCGATCGGCATCCTTTCAGCGGTCAAGCAGTACTCGCTTTTCGATCACATCGCCACGACTTTCGCGTTCATGGGCTTTTCGGTGCCGACGTTCTTCACCGGCCTGCTGCTGATCATCGGGCTCAGCGTGAAGCTGCAGTTGTTGCCGTTCATCTATGACTCGACGCTACAAGTGCATGATCTGGCCAGTCTTGGCGCACAGATAAAACAGTCGATCATGCCCATTGCCGTACTCGGGCTGTTCCAAACGGCGGTCCTTGTGCGGTATACGCGCGCGTCTATGCTCGAGAATTTGCCGCAAGACTACGTGCGCACCGCGCGCGCTAAAGGTCTCGCCGAAATGAGCGTGATCAACCGGCACGTTGTTCGCAACAGTCTGATCCCAGTGGTCACATTGATTGCACTCACGGCGCCGACCGTGTTTTCGGGCGCGTTGATCACCGAGCAGATTTTCCGGGTGCCAGGCATCGGCTCGCTCTTGATTACGTCGATTCAGAACAACGACATTCCCGTGATCATGGCGATCACCTTCACGTTTGCAATCCTGGTCGTGTTCTTCAACCTGATCGTGGACCTGTTATACGGTGTGCTCGATCCGCGAATTCGCTATGACTGAGAGTTAGTAGGAAAACCTATGGCCACAACCGTCACCGTCCAGGATGGTCTGAGACCCGCAACGGTCAGTGAGACGGCGCTGCGCCGGCCGAGCCGCTCGTTGTGGTCGGACGCGTGGCGTCAGTTCCGTCGCCACCACCTGGCGATGCTGGGCGTGTACGTCCTGGGTTTTCTGCTGCTGATGACGTTGTTCGGGCCACTGGTGTACCGCGTCCCCACGGATGCGATCGACTATGGCTCGGGGCTTCTTGGCCCATCCCTGCAGCATCCGTTCGGGACCGACGACCTCGGGCGCGATCTGCTGGCGCGGGCCATGCTGGGCGGCCGGGTGTCGATGGCGGTTGGCGTGGTGGCGGTCTTGATCGCGATCACACTCGGCACAGTGATCGGGGCTGTCTCGGGCTTTTTTGGCGGTCAGGTCGACAGCGCGCTGATGCGTGTGACTGATCTTTTCCTCGCGTTGCCGCAGCTGCCGTTCCTGTTGATGGTCGTGTACATGTTCCGTGATCCACTGAAAAAAGTGCTTGGGCCCGAGGTTGGCATTTTCGTGCTCATTGTGGGCGTGATCGGGGCGTTGAACTGGATGCCGCTGGCGCGACTTGTGCGCGCATCGTTCCTCTCGGTTAAACAGAAGGAGTTCGTCGAGGCGGCTCGCTGCATTGGCGCCAGCGACAACCGGCTCATGTTGGCGCACATCTTGCCGAACACCTTGAGCTCGGTGATCGTCGCTGCCACCGTCGGCGTTGGTGCGGCGATTATCACCGAGTCCGCTCTGTCCTTTCTGGGCGTTGGCTTTCCGCCAGACATGCCGACGTGGGGCAGACTGCTGTACGACGCCCAGAACTTCCTCGACCTGGCGCCGCACTGGGCAATCTTTCCTGGACTGTTAATCTTCCTGGCCGTGCTGTCGATCAACTACATCGGCGACGGACTTCGCGACGCGCTGGACCCCCGTAAGACACAATAACGATCGGGGGTCCTGCCATGCGTATCCGATCCGGGCGTCACGCCGTTCGCGCCAGCGGCTCATAAGAAAATGGCCGTAACCTATTTCAGCGTTCGGCTGAAGCACGAACCTGGTGCACTGGCTGAGCTTGCTTCGCGCCTCGCGGAAAAGGGAATCGACATTCGCACCCTGGCGTGCGGCGCCGTGGGGACGTACGGCTGCGCGGTGCTGTCGGTGAGTAACGATTCGGCAGCGCGGGAGGTCTTCCGTGCGGCGCGCTACCAGTTCGTGGAGGGCGAGGCGTTTAACGTCGGAGTGGAGGACCGGCCGGGGGCGCTCGCGCAGCTAGCGGGGCGCCTCGGGGAGGCGGGCGTCAACATCAGCGGCGTGGTGCTGCTTGGACGCCATCAGGGCAAGGCCGAGCTGGCAATTACGGTTGACAGCGTGGACAAGGCCCGACGGGTGCTGGCCACCGCCCACGCGACTGTGTAAGGCGTGCGCGCCCGTGAGGGGTACCATCCCTCTCACGTATGGCGAAGATGCTGATCAACGGCGAGCGCGTCGATGCCGCCAGCGGTGCCACCACAGACATCCGCAATCCCGCCACTGGCCAGCACGTGGACAGCGTGCCAAAGGCGGATGCCGCCGATACGCGCAAAGCCATCGAGGCCGCCGCCGAGGCGTTCAAGAACTGGAGCAAGCTTGCGCCGCACAAGCGCGGCCAGATGCTGATGCAGGCCAGCGCGTGTGCGCGCGCCAAGCTCGATGACGTCGCGCAACTGCTGACACAAGAGCAAGGCAAGCCCATCCGCGACTCGCGCATCGAGGCCGAGCGCTTCGCCGACAACATCGAGATCTACGCGGGCCTGGTCAACGGCGGCGCGATGTCAGGCAAGCACGTCCCGCTGCCAGCGCAAAAGGCCATGGGCCTGGTCGTGCGCCGCCCGATCGGAGTAGTCGGCGCCATCATTCCGTGGAATTTTCCACTCACGCTGATGGCCAACAAGATTGCCCCGGCCATGGCCGTCGGCAACACCGTCGTGGTCAAGCCAGCCAGCACCACACCCCTGTCCACGCTGCGCCTCGCAGAGCTGATGCTCGAAGGTGGCCTGCCCGCGGGCGTGCTGAACGTGGTGACTGGGCCGGGCGGTGTGGTCGGCGAAGAGCTGATCCGTCATCCGTGGGTGCGCAAGATCGGCTTCACGGGCGAAACGGGTACAGGCAAACAGGTCGCCAGGTCTGCCGCGGATGAGTTGAAGCACGTCACGCTGGAGCTGGGTGGCTCGGACGCCGCCATTGTGTGCGACGATGCCGACCTGGACGTCGCCGCGCGTAACGTGGCAATCGGTCGCTTCTTCAACGCTGGCCAGGCGTGCCTGGCGATCAAGCGCGTCTACGTGTTCGACAGCGTCGCGGACGACTTCATCGCCCGCATTGTGGCGCGCGCCAAGCGGCTGAAGCTCGGCAGCGGCATGGACGATTCCGCGCAGATGGGCCCGCTGCACACCGAGAAACAGCGAGCCGAAATCGAGGCGCAGCTCGCCGATGCCGTCCAGCGCGGCGGCCGCGTGGTCGCCGGCGGTCACCGGCCTTCAGGCGAGGAGTTCTCACGCGGCTACTACTTCGAGCCAACCGTCGTGGTGGACGTGCCCGATGACGCGCGCGTATGGACGGAGGAGACCTTCGGACCACTCTTGCCAATACGCCGGGTGGCGTCGCTGGATGAGGCCATCGACCTGGCGAACTCGTCCGAATATGGCCTCGGCTCCAGCATCTTCACGCGCGACATGGCCAAGGCGCAACGAGCTATTGATGAGCTCGAGGCCGGCTACACCTGGGTCAACGCCGTGCAGGTGGCCCACGACGAGCTGCCTTTCGGCGGCACCAAACACAGTGGCTACGGCAAAGAGCACGGCACCGAGGTGCTGGACTACTACACAGAACAAAAGTCCGTGGTCGTCGCCACGTAAGCCGTAGATTCCCCGCGTGAGCGTTTGGCAGCGCCCAACCCGGCTGCGCTCGGCTGAAAGCGAGTCGGCGGAGCGCCACGCCACGTGGTTCGAGCTCTTTTTCGATCTTGTCTTCGCCCTGGCCGTCTCGCAGCTCTCGGCAACGCTGCAATCCGATACGTCCGCAGCCGGGTACCTGAAGTTCATCGGGCTGTTCGTCCCGGTGTGGTGGGCCTGGGTGATCTACGTCACCTACGCCGACCGCTTCGACACCGACGACGTCGTGTACCGCCTAACCGTGATGCTCGGCATGCTCGCCATCGTGGCCATGGCGGTCTCACTACCGAACGCGCTCTCCGATAGCCAGGCAGCCCCGTTCGCGATCGCGTACGTCATCGTTCGGCTGATTCCGCTTGCGCTGTACATCCACGCGGGCAGGTCGCTGGAGATCGGCCGAGACATCGCCTGGGGCTACGGCAGCATCACGGTGCCAGCCGCCTTACTCTGGCTCGGCGGCATTTTCGTTCCGCTGCCTGCGCGATACGTGGTGTGGGCACTCGCGGCAACGCTGGAGGTCGTCAATCCGTTCATCCGCCGCTCGACGGTCGCGAGAACCCCGGTGGCCGTGTCGCACTTCGCCGAGCGCTTCGGGGCATTCACGATCATCGTCCTTGGCGAATCGGTGTTTTCGGTGGGCGCCACACTTGCCAACCTCAGCGGCGGCTGGCATGCCGAGCCGGCCGCCACCGCGACCGGGGCATTCGTCATCACCGCGGCGCAGTGGTGGCTGTACTTCGACTTCATGGACGGTCGTCCGCTACGGCGCGGCTTCGCGGTACGGCAGGTATTCGTGTACGCGCACTTGCCCATCGTCGTCGGCATCACAGCGATCGCCGCGGGGACACGACTGGCCATCGGCGACGCGGCCACGGGCACGCCTGTGCTTCACGGCGGCGCCGTCTGGGCCATCTGCGGGGGAGCTGCGCTCTTTCAACTAGCCACAGCGCTGATCCATGCGACGCGCCACTCGTTTGGCGATTGGCTCGTGAAAGACAGGCTCGCCGTGGCCGTGCTCCTGCTTGCGCTGGGCCTGCTAAGCGCGAGCCTCTCCCCGTTTGCGCTCGTGGGCGTTGTCGCAGTGCTGCATGTGGTCCAGGTTGCCGCCGAGTTGACCTGGCACGGTAGCGAAGCATGATCGCAGGCCAAAAGAGTGCTCGGGCGCGCCGCGATCCTCACAGTCGCGCCACACGTTAGGCGGGATTCACCTTGCCGCTAACAACGAGTCCGTTCAACCGTGTTTAGAATGGATCTAAGCTGAAGCTCAGCAATGCAGAAGTTGGCCCATTCAGCACGGGAGGATTGCGACGATATGGCAACCAGAAGTGCAACTGCCGGCCGTTGGATGGCCGGCGCAGCGGTGGTCCTCGGCATCTGGTTTACCGCTCAGGTAGGCGGCGCGCTGGCGGCAGGTCCTGAGACCGCGGCGCAGGTCACGGTTGCCCAGGGACTCGCGACGCCAACACCGTTCCGATTCCTGACGCCGACGCCTTTCGTACCTGGCTCCACGACCACCACGAGTACGAGCACCACATCGACGACGGCGCCACGCGCCGGCGGATTCCCGATGGAGCTCGCATTCCCGATTCTGGCAGGCGGCCTGGCGGCGATCGGCGGTGGTTCGCTGGTTCTCCGGCGTAAGAGTTCCCGCTGACTGGCGGCGCCTCCTTGTCGGCGCCGGACTGATCTTCACTGGCGTCGCCGGGGTCGGCGTCGCCGGCTGGGCGTACTACGACGCGTGGCTCACCCGGGCGACGTGGGACACATCGCCGGAGGCGGCCGCGCTGCAGCGCCAGATCGAGGCACCCATCCCAGTGTGGCTCACGCCCGCGCCTGAGGTGCAGCCAACTCCGGTCGTCGCCGCGCTACCCACCCGCGACGTCGCTGCCGTTTCCGCGCCGCTGGTCTCGCTCGCGCCGACACCCGTCGTCACGGCGACCGCGGACCAACTCTCGGTGGAGTCTGCAGACTTCCGTTTCCTCGATCCGCCCGAGCCTGGCGCCCACGCACGCCTGCACGTGGAAGTCGCGAACCATGCCGATGTGCCCAGTGGCCGCGTATTGCTTGGCATCGATTCGAGCTGGTTTGACAACTACAGCATCATTGGCACCGCGCCCGCGGTCTCGCAGGATCGCACCGACGACAATGGCCTGCGCACCTTCAGCTTCCCGCCCGTCGCGGCGGGCACCACGGCCGAGTACGAATTGCACGTGACCTCGACGGCCGAGGGCACCACTCCGCCAACCGTGACGGTTCTGGTCGAAGCTGGCGACACGATCGGCGAGGTCGATGCATTGCACACGTTCGCGCCCACGCCGCGGCCCGGGCCGGTCATGTCCCTGGACATCCCACGACTGAAGCTTCACAGCGGTGTGCTCCAGGTCGACTGGGAACCGCCGCCATTCGCGGTCGGCCAGATCAAAGACACGGCCAACGTCACGCAGGGCAATACCGTGCTGGTAGGTCACCTGACCGGCGCGGCTGGCAACGTCTTCGCAAACCTGGATGAGCTGAAGCCCGGCGACGAGATCACCGCGATGTCGCGTGGCCTACCCTACAAATTCGTCGTCAGCGAGACCTTCGAGGGCGCAAATACCGACGCCACACCGATGCAGCCCGAGGACGACGCGCGCCTCACGCTCATGACCTGCGCGGGTGTATGGAACCCGTTCACGCACGACTATTCCGAACGCCTCTGGGTGGTAGCCGAGCCGCCGGACCAGGCCGCAATCACGATTGCCAATGCTCAGGCAACCGCCACCGTCGTTTCGGCGACAGCCACCACCCAGGCCACGCTTGATGCGCAGGCCACGGCCACGGCTGTTGCGCTCGAGCCAACGGCCACGCCCATGCCCACCCCGTATGCGGGCGAACCATCGTCGGCGGGCGGGGTCGGCAACACCCGGGCGAACCTGGAAAAAGCCTTCGGCTACGCCACTGGCGAAACGGCGGCCAAACTCGTGGTCTTCCGACAGCCAGGCGGTGAGCTCCACGTGCGCTTCACCCCCGATCCGCCGCGCGCGAGCCTGCTCGCGTGGTTCCCCACCGCGCCCGAGACCTTCGACAAGGCCGTCGCCGATGCGCGCAAGCTGTTCCCAACCGATACCCAGCCAAACTCGGCCGGACCAGAAGGCAATAGCCAGTTCATCGTCGAGCGCTTCACCAGCGCCACGCTTGCCCAGGCCCTAACCCTGCCCTCACCTGACTTCAGCGTGGTCTACACGCGCAATGCCAAGGGCAGCATCACCAGCGTCGTCCTCGGCCCCGGCGACGACATCGACGCGCTCTTGACCAGTTCCCGATCGTAAATTAATTGGGTTCCCAGGGTGGCCCGCGTATAGTCGGCCACTCTCTTGCCCCGACTCCGAACTCAACACGCCCTGCTCATTTCGGCAGCTGCTGCCTATGCGCTGTCCCTCATCGCCCCCTCGGTCGTTCAGGCCTCTGCCATTCTGAGCGCGACGCACGTGGCCGCGACCGCCGCCCAGGTGGCTGCAACGGCACCGCAGGCCGCTGAGGCGGTTGCCGCACCCGCACAACAAGCGAATTCAGCCGTCGGCGCGTCTGGCCTGCAGTCCAGTGACGCCGCGGCTCTCGCACCAATTGCTGATGACGTAGTCAGCGGGTCCGCGGCGCAGGCCGATGACGCCATGGCCACCGCTGACGTGCAGGCAGCAAAGGCGGAGGAGGCTGCGCCTGCTACCCAGGCTGATCTGCAGACCGCCACCGTCGCGCCGGGACAGGTGGAGAATCATCTACCCGCCTGGGTCCAGATGGTCGTTGCCAGCGGCTCGCTGTACGCTGCCGACGCCTCCAGCGACCAGGTACTCGCGCACCTTCCGCGTCACACCTT
>JAFAZN010000113.1 GCA_019239775.1 Chloroflexota bacterium | reverse complement strand
ACATCACCTCCGTAGGGCGTCACCTCCGTAGGGCGTCACCTCCGTGGGGCGTCACCTCCGTGGGGCGTCACCTCCGTGGGGGCATCACGCCCGTGGGGGCATCACACCCGTGGGACGTCACCTCGGGGGACCACCTTATCCAGAAGGGATGTTAAGCTAACGATCCGAACATCAGACCAAGCCTTCCACGAACACGAGAGGGGAGCACCTGGAATGGGGCGCCGAACTGATCCGCTGCGCTTCGGACTGATCGGCGTCGGCCGGGGGGCTCGACAGCTGCTGGCTGCGCTCACCTCTGGCGCGCACGGACGCCTGGTGGCTGCAGTCGACCTTGCCGTCGAGACGCGTGAGTCGGTCGCCCGCCAGTATGGAGTGCGGACCTACGCGTCACCAACTGAGTTACTCGATGACCCGGAGGTTGAGGCGGTATGGGTTGCCACACCCAACCAGTTGCACGCCGAACACGCCATTGCGGCGATGGAGCGTGGCAAGCACGTCATCGTCTCAAAGCCAATGGCCATCTCCCTGGACGAAACGCGCGCAATGATTGCAGTGGCGCGGCGCAATGGTGTCCTGCTCCTGGCGGGACACACGCAGAGCATGGCGCCTTCGATCCGCAAGATGGCGGAGATCGTGCAGTCCGGTGAGCTTGGCCGACTTGGGATGCTGCACACCTCGCATTTCACCGACTGGATGTATCGGCCGCGGCAGCCGGCGGAACTCGACGTTGCCCTGGGCGGTGGGCCGGTCTTTCGCCAGGCATCCCACCAGGTGGATATCGCGCGGTCGATCGCGGGCTCGCCGGTACGCAGCGTCCGGGCGTCAGTGGTGCAGCTCGACGCCTCACGCGGCGCGCCGGGTGCGTACACCGCGTATTTGGAGTTCGCGAATGGGGTGCCCGCCACGGTGGTCTACTCCGGCTACGGCCACTTCTCCATGGACAACTTGCTGCAGCGGTCGTCAGCAGGCGGGTCGAACTCGCTCGGACTGTTTGGCTTCACGCTGGTGACCTGCGAGCTTGGCGACATCCGCGAATCGGCCAACGGCTTGCTGGTCTACGACCGCGACGGTTGCCGCGAAATCGCACTGCCTAATGAGGCACGCGGTGCTGCCGAGCTCCACGAGTTGTACAACGCGGTCAGACACGCCGAGGCGCTGGTACATGACGGGGCATGGGGACAGGCCACACTCGAAGTGTGTCTGGCGATCAACGAATCCGCCCGAACGCGGTCGGAAGTCCACCTACCTGATGGTGGTCCTTTTTGAAAATATGGTTGCTCTAGTGGTCCGCAAGAAGGGTGTCCGACGCGAACGATTCGAGTGCTCCAACGCTGTGAGCGGAAAACCCCTTGTCTGGAATGGACGTGCTCCAACGTCGCGAGGTGAAGGTCCCTTGCCTCAAATGGTCGTGCGCCAATGCTGTGAGAGGAAACCCCTTGTCTCAAATGGACATGCGCCAAGGCCGTGAGAGGATGGTCCCTTGCCTCAAATGGCGTGCTCCAACGCTGTGACAGGAGACTCCCCGTGTCGAATTGGATATTCTCGGGTCAAACGAAAAGTCTTTTCTTCAACATCAGTACATAGAG
This sequence comes from Chloroflexota bacterium, assembly GCA_019239775.1. Taxonomy (GTDB): domain Bacteria; phylum Chloroflexota; class UBA6077; order UBA6077; family CF-72; genus CF-72. The sequence continues at coordinate 3,262 of JAFAZN010000113.1, read as the reverse complement.
GCGGAATACCTATGACGAAGGAGAACAGCGTGTGCTAACCCAGGCGCAGAATGATCGCTATACGCGTGTTGGACCTGGCACCCCGTGTGGTGAGCTGATGCGGCGCTACTGGCATCCGGTTGCCGCGGCGGCGCAGATGAAAGACAAATTCACGATGGCGGTGCGGATTCTGGGCGAGGATCTCCTCCTGTACAAGGACCGCTCGGGCGTGTACGGGCTGCTCGATCCGTACTGTCCGCACCGACGCATGAGCATGATCTATGGCATCCCCGAAGAGCGGGGGTTGCGGTGCGCGTATCACGGTTGGTGCTTCGACGAAACTGGTCAGTGCATCGAGCAGCCGTACGAAGAAGCGGAGGGTGACAGTCGCTTCAAGGAGAAGATCCGCACGCGCGCGTATCCGGTGCGCGAGCAGGCGGGCTTGCTCATGGCGTACCTCGGCCCGGAGCCGGTGCCGCTGCTGCCGGCGTGGGACGTGTACGCGATGCCAAATGTGCTGCGTGATATCGGCTACGCGATGCTGCCGTGTAACTGGTTGCAGTGCCAGGAAAATAGTCTCGATCCAGTCCACCTGGAGTGGCTGCACAGCGCATTCACGAACTACGTGCTCGAACGGCTGGATCGACCCGAGCGGGTTATGCAGAAGAAGCACGCGAAAATCGGCTTTGACGAATTCGAATACGGCATTGTCAAGCGGCGCGTGGTGGAGGGTGGCACCGAACATGACACCGCCTGGGCTGACGGCCATCCAATCGTGTTCCCGAACATGCTGCGGCAGGGTGGTTCAGGTGATGGGACGCCCGGCATCGGTGGCATGAGCGGTCCAGCGTTTCAGATTCGCACGCCGATCGATGACGAGCACACCGCGCACTGGTGGGTGGCGTGTTATCCCCGACTGGAGGGCGAGGCTGGGCAGGAAGCCGAGGACGTCCCCGTCTACTACCCGGTTGTGCCGGACCTGACGCCGGAGGGCCAGCCCCGCTGGGAGATCATGGATAGCAACTCCGCCCAGGACACCGCGGCCTGGATTACGCAAGGCTCGATCGCGGATCGAACGGAGGAACACCTCGGGCGCTCCGACCGGGGCATCATCATGTTCCGTCAGATGCTGGAGGACAACATCCGCCGTGTGGAGCAGGGGCAAGATCCGATGAACACGTTCCGCGAGCCGGATCAGAACGTGTATCACTCGATGCGCACCGAGCGCCCCGTCGGTCCGCGCTACGCGGGAGTCTTGACGCGCCAGGGCGCCGCGAGCAAATACAGTCCGATTCTCAACGCCCGCGGCTACGCCGCGCCGCTCGAGGGTGGCCCCGTTCCCGACGCGCGAGAGGCGGAGGTCGCGCACAGTACCTAGAGTTCTGCTTCTCTTTAGTCAAGAAACCAGGAAACATCTTGGACCACTGATGCGGTGCGGACTACGTCGCCAGGGCGATGGCTTCGATCTCCACCAGGATGTCGGGCCGTGCCAGTTTCGCCTCGACCGTTGAACGGCCGGGGCGGGGCTCGGGAATCAGCTCGCGATAAACGGCGTTCATCTCCTCGAAGGTCCGGAGGTCCGCCAGGAACACCGTTGTCTTGACCAGTTGCTCGAGTGAGCTGCCGCCGGCCTCGAGAATCGCGCGAATGTTGGCGATCACCTGACGCGTCTGCGAGCCAACGTCGGGGCCCGCGAGTCTGCCGGTGGCCGGGTCAGTGCCCACCTGGCCGGCGGTGAAGATGAAGCCGTTCGCCTTGATGCCGGCCGAAAACGGCAGCGATGGGGCGGGAACGTCTGTGCGCGAGATGACTTCTTTCACGCGCACAGCGTACGCTGCGTCGCAACGGCATGCAGCGAAGCACTCAGCGGATTCTGACCACCCACTGCGGCAGTTTGCCGCGGCCGCAGCAGCTGATGGAGCTGCTGGCCGCACGTGACCTGGATCAACCCTTCGATCAGCACCAGCTAGCCCAGCAGATCGCGGGTTCGGTAAACGACATTGTCCAGAGGCAGCTCGCGTGCGGTCTCGACGTGGTCAACGACGGCGAGCACAGCAAGTCCAGTTTTTCCAGTTACGTCGGGCAGCGGCTGGGTGGCATGACCCCGAGCGATGCTCCGTTTGGGCACTCAGGCGAAACCCGCGACACGCGCGAGTTTCCAGGAGCGTACGCCGAGATGAAAGTCATGTGCGCGGCGCGACCGTCGAACGTCAACCGGCCCGGTGGAACGGGTGGAGCGCGGCGTGCGTATGTGTGCACCGGACCTATCAGGTACGTAGGTCAGGATCGCGTGCACGAAGATATCGCGAACCTCCACAACGCGCTGGAAGGTCAATCGGCGGCGGAGGCTTTCGTCACCGCACTGTCACCCTCCAACGTTGCGCTCTACCACCGCAACGAGTTCTACGCCACCGAAGAGGAGTACCTGTACGCGCTGGCCGATGCGATGCACGTGGAGTACCAAGCGATCGTCGACGCGGGCTTCATCCTCCAGATCGACGATCCGCGCCTGGCTACACACTACGACCGGCACCCGGAGGCGAGCCTCGAAGATTGCCGGCGCGTCATCGCATTGTGGGTGGAAGTCATCAATCATGCGCTGCGCGGTATTCCCGAAGACCGCGTGCGGTTTCACACGTGTTACTCCACCAATGTGGCGCCGCGCGTACACGACATGGAGCTCCGCCAGTTTGTGGACCTCATGCTCCAGATCCAGGCGGGTGCGTATTCATTCGAGGCTTCGAATCCGCGGCATGAGCACGAGTGGCAAGTCTGGGAGACGGTTCAGCTGCCCGATGACAAGGTGCTCGTGCCTGGGGTGGTGTCACATTGCATCACGCTGGTGGAGCACCCGGACCTGGTGGCGCAGCGCATTGCGCGGTTCGCCGCGGTGGTCGGGCGAGAACGCGTCATCGCCAGCAACGACTGTGGCTTCGCCACGGCTGGAGCCGGGGACGAGGTGCATCCTGATGTGGCATGGGCCAAACTCGAGGCCTTAACTGAAGGAGCGCGACGCGCCTCCGCGCACCTGTGGTGATCGGTAGGTTCTGCTTCTGTTTCGAGAGAAGACGTTCGTGCACTCAGGTTTTCCGGGGCAGGGGGCTCCGCATTCAGGGTTTCCGGGGCAGGGGGCTCCGCCTCATATCCGGACAGTTTTTGGTGGATCAAGCGTCCACCGGAAGAAGTGCGTGTGAGCGGGTGCGGTGAGCCAGTCCAGACCGCGTCTCAGCAGGCTTACGGCATGATCACGGCGGCCATAGGCCGGGATTTCACCGGCGCGCAC
>JAFAZN010000001.1 GCA_019239775.1 Chloroflexota bacterium | reverse complement strand
ACGGCATCTCCCTGGCCGTGAATGGGGCCGAGCCAGGGCTACGTCAGACGTACCGCTTGATGGATGCGCCGTGGGGCCTGCTAGCGCGCCTCACACGCCCGACCGGCACCGCCGCCGACGTGTACCTGGACTCCATGGTCTCTATGGCCTTCTGGGATCCTGAGCTAGCAGCAGTGCAGCCGCCGAACCAGCTCACTTGGTCCGGCTCACTGCTTGCTCCATCGACTGGCGTCTATCGCATGGCCTTCGCGTCGGAGGACAGCATGCATCTGGAGCTCGACGGCCAGCCCCTGGATGTAGTGACGCTGAGGCCCGACGATTGGCGCACGCTTGGGCTTGGCTCGACTGTGCAGCTGGAAGCAGGCGCGCATCGCGTGCGGGTGGTGCTCGATGTGACGCACAGCGGCCGCGAGCTCGCGCGCTGGAACTGGGTGCCGCCACAGCCGACCGGCGCCGTAGACGCCGACGCCGCCTGGAGCGTAGTCCCGCCATCGGTCCTGCGCCCCGACGCGCCTGTCACGGTCCTCCCATGACACGTTTCGCCTGTTCCACGGACGTAATGTGTCTCACCACGGACTTGAGGTCTCACCACGGAGTGATGTCACCTACGGGGTGATGCGGTTCGCTTCGAAGAGGCTCCTGGACCCGAACTAGCGGGGTAGGAACGGTTTGGCGCGGGCGACCCACGCGTCGATGAGCTCTTCGGAGGCGTAGTCCGTCTCCAGCAGGTAGAGCCCGCGAGCGGGGCAGCTTGCGCCCAGCTCAACCAGGACAGGTTTCAAAAACACCTCTGGCGCCAGGGCGTGACCCATGGCCGCGCCGAGCATCACCGGGAATGCCAGCATGCCGTTGAGCCCGTCCGTCGGCACCTGGTCCAAAAACAGCTTCAAGAGGCCGGTGTAGCTGCCCTTGTACGTAGGACTCGCAAAGATGCCGATGTCGCAGGCGCAGACCTGCTGGACCGCGTCGGTAGCTACGGGGTCGCCCCACCCGAGCAGATGCGAGCCGATGTCGACGAGGTCCAACACCACCTCCGGCGGCCGGTCGCACAGGCGTTTTGCGACGAACAGCGCTGCCTCCAGGGTTCGGGACTTCGGCTTCGGGTTGCCGCAAACCACCGCGACACGCATTGCTGCTACCACGCTACATGAAGTTGCGCGTGTGCAACGCTGAGAGCGCCTTGGCCTCGTCGTGCGGAAAGCCCAGCCGAACCAGGCGACGTTGGCGCCCGTCGTCCATAGCGTGCTGTAGCTGTTCCACGGCCGCGTAGCCGCGCGCGATTGCCTGCGGCTGCCAGGAGCCCGCGGCCAGGAGCACGAGCGCATCGAAGACCTGCTGGTTCAAACCGACGGTTTCCATCAGAGCGTCATGCCTCCGCTCCACGGCCGCTCGCAGCCGAGCTCGAAGGGCGCTGTCGAGAGCGGCCTGGTGCTCCAGGTGCGCCATGCCAAAGGCGACGTGGCGTGCCTCGTCCTGTCGGGCCAGCGCGGTGATGCTCCGCGAGATCGGGTCGGGCGCGTGGACCTCGAGGAACCCCAGCAAGTTCAGAAACGTACCTTCTCCCAGCACGGAGAGCAGAAAGGAGGCAAGCGCAAAATCCGGCTCGTTCAGCAGCGTTGCCAGCGAAGCGCGGCCGCCGGCGCCTGAGACACCCAGCGGACCGCCACGCAGAGCCGCCCGACGGGCAAACACTTCCATGTGGCGAGCTTCATCGGCGGCTTGCACGGCCAGCACCTGCAGCACTTCGCGGAAGTGGGGATGGATGCGGCCGAGAAACCGCGCCGGGACGATCAACGCCACCTGCTCGTTTTCGACCAGGTACGTCATCACCTGGACGACGGCCGCCTCGACCTCCGCTGGCAGGTCAAACGGTGCATCCCACTCCACCGCCGTGTTCGGGTCCCACTGGCTGGCGGCAGCCTGGGCGTACAGGCGCGGCGCCAGGTCGGACCAGACGAGGTCTTTGTCCTCGAGGTCGAAACGCAGCGTTGGACCACCGGCCTCGACCAACGCGCCGCGCGCAGCAACGCCCCAGGTCGGCCCAGGGTGCTGGACTGCGCCGTTCGGCGCGTACCCACCTGCGCGCTCTGCGCCACTCCAGCGCGCGGAGGTTGCGGAGCCACGGACCACGATGGCTCCGTCGCGCACGGTGTGGCCCTGGCTGCGGGCCCAGGCGCCGAGGTGGACGCGCAGCGACGGATCGTTGCCGCGGACCAGTACTTCGGCGCCCACGGGCACACCCTCGAGCGCGTGCTGGATCAGCAGGTGCCCGCCGCGATCGAGGCCTAGCTCCTCAAGGTCGATAGTCGCGGGCACGCACCTGACCGTCACGAGCGTAGAACTCCAGCGTGTCAACGGCCGACTCGAGCGGCTGATATCCCTCCGTGCGACCGTCGCACCACCGCGTGAGGCCTTCGAGGTCGAAGAGTTGGCGCAGCTCAGGATCGGCGTAGGACATGCCCAGCAGCAACGCGCGAAACTTTTCGGCGGTCGCGGGATCCACGTTGGGACCGACGGTCATATTGCAGTGATCGAAGGCTGCCGTCTGCGCAGCAACGCGGGTGCTCTGTGGAGGGAACGTGCCCTCGCGACCGAAGAGCAGGTGGTTACCGTCGATCATGCACGCCGCATCGACCTGACCGGCCAGAAGCGCGCGGGCGGCCTCGCGTTCGCCGCCAATGTGGTCACCATGCAGCCCGACGCCGACGTCGAAACGCCTGACGTTGACCTCCACGCCCTGTCCACGCAGGTGCGCGAGCGGCAGCAATGTCGCCTGTGGCGAGTCGACCGCGCCTACGCCGATGGTCTTTCTGTTCAGGTCCGCGACGGACTGAACTGGACTGTCGGCTCGCACCACGACGACGGAGGTTAGGTCGCGGTCCGTATCGCGCATCGCTACCGCCGTGACGTCGGTTCCCCGGGCGGCGGCGAGGCGGCGGGCCCGCACCCAGGCCAGGGGCGAGTTCCAGGCAGCCTGGATGTGGCCGCCAAGCAACTCCTCCACCTGACGTTCGTAATGCGAGTACAGCACGTAATCGAACGGAAAATCGTGGCGCTGGAACCACTCGCGGAACCCTGTCCAGATCGTCACGACCTTGGGGTCATAGGCGACTGCTCCCAGCGTGAAGACGCCGCTGGGTGTGCTGCTGGTCATCGAGCGACGATGTCTTCGAGCAGCGGCAGACCGAGCGTGGCTCGACCGATGAAATCGAGCAGCGCGTCCGTGGTTGGGGCCATGACCCGCGCGGCGCGCGCGTCGCGGAAGCGGCGTTCGATGCCCAGCTCTTTTCGGAACGCGGCACCGCCACAGACTTTCATTGCCAGGTCGGTCACCTGCAGCGCAGCTTCGGACGCGGCCGCTTTGACTTCCAGAACGCGCAACATGGCATCGGCGCGACTGGTTTCGATCGCGCTCAACGTGTCTTCCAGCAGTGCCCGGGTACGGTCGGTTTCCAGGCGGACGCGCGCATAGTCGAGTCGCACGGCCTGCTGCTGCGCCAATGATTGATCGATGTGCTGCAAGCGAGTTTCGCTGAGGTGTTTGCCTGCTTCGGCGGCAGTGGCCTCCATCAGACCCAGGCTGAAAGCCGCGCTGAGCACGTTGAAGGTTGGCAACACGAGACTGAGGGCGAGGTCGAGACCGCCGCCGTCGGACCCAAGCAGCGCGGCGTCTGTTAGCAGCACGTTTGTGGCGGTCATGCGCGTCGAGCTGTTGCCGCGCAAGCCGAGCCCGTCGAAGCCGCCGCTCTGGCTCAGGCCGCTGGAGTTGGCGGGCACCAGCCACAAGGTCATCGGACCATCTGCCGCGATGGGCTTGCTGGACCAGACGTAGCTATCAGCTTGCCCAGCGGACGTGACCCAGCTCTTGTTGGCGTCGAGGCGCACGTGGCCGTCGACGCGGCTGGCACTGCTGAGCGGTGCCCAGAAATGGCTGCGCGATCCAGCCTCTGAGAACGCAAGCGTGGTCAGGTGCTGGCCGGTCGCGATGCGCTTTCGAACCTCTTCGGGGCCGTGGGCTTCGATGACCGCGGTCGCGGCGTAGTGCATGAGCACCACCATCGCGGTGGAACCGCACGCCGCGGCGACCTGCTCGATGGTCTGGGCGGCGGCGCGCAGGCCTCGCGCGGAGCCACCGACGTCTGCTGCGCTGAGGACGCCAAGCACGCCTGCTTGGGCGAGCGCCTCTATGTTCTTGCGCGGAAACGTTCCTGTGCGATCCACCTCGACCGCGTTTGGCGCAACTGTGGCGTCCACCACGGACTGCACGCTGCTGCGAAACTCAGCAAGGTCTGAGGGCGAAACCGTAACTGTCAAGGCTGGTGCCTACTCTCCCTGGATACAACGGTCTGAAGTACGAGCCTCGACCGCGGGCGGCTTACTCAGCCTGCGAGCATGTGCAGGGAGGTTAGGCCGTCGCGGTCCCGAACTGCCCGACCGGGCAACGCCGAAACCGATCAGCGGCGGGCCATGAGCCCCTCCTGGTAGTGCTGCACTACAGCGTGCAAGCTTACAAGGTCGTCGCGTGAGCGCGGGTCGCTGAGCTGCGTTAGCTCGCGTTAGCGCGGGTCGCTCAGGCGGGTCAGCTCGCGCAGCAGGATGCCGATTCGGGCACGGAGGCGGTCGTTGTCTCGCATCGAGCGGAACCAGCGCTGTTCCCAGTCACGCAGTTTGGGTGAGACGAAGCGGGCAAGCCTGGTCCAGCCAGCTCGAAAGCCGCTGGCTGCGTCAGCCTTGGGGTTGACGGCGAGCCAGCGCTTGAGCTCGCGCTCGAGGTCTGGATTGGTGTTTGGGCCCGGGGTGGAGACCACGTAGCGCCCCACCGCCGCCAGCTGCTGCCGCAGCTCGGCGAGCTCATCCTCGAGCAGCAAACACCGCCCACAAGGCCCGTTATCCGCCACGTCGGACAGTGTAGAACAAACGTTCCACACCATGGCACGGCCGCAACCCCCGGAGTGATGTCCCTCGGCGGGAGTCGGGCGGGCTACTCGGGCAGCAGCTCGAAGACGGCCTCTTCGGCCGGCGTCAGCGGGTCCGAGCCTGACGAGCTTGGCCGCTCGGCGTTGTATTTTGCTTTGACCGGCGCATGCATGGATCGCGCCTCCTCAGCATCCGTGACGTGCCTGGCGCGTACAGGAACCTCGCGCCCGTCCACGTGCAAAATCGCGCGGCCGTTGGCGAGCAGGTTCTGCGGCCAGTCGCGACCAAGCCCCACCCCCGATCTCACATAGATCCGCGGCCCGATCACGGTGATCCAGATAATCCGCTTGGAGGCGTTGCCGGTCTTGCGGCCAAACGTCGTGATCTCGACTTCTTTTTCTCGAGCAGCCGTCTCGACGATCGCAGGGTCAAATGGCACCCCTGTACGCTACCGCAGCCAGGCATGCTGACGGTTCAGGATCTGCGGTTGCGCTATCGGACCGAGCAGGGCGAGGTGGAGGCGGTGCGAGGCCTGAGCCTCAATGTCACACATGGCGAGTTCTACACGCTGCTCGGCCCATCCGGCTGCGGTAAGACGACCACGCTGCGCTGTATTGCTGGCCTGGAGACGCCCGACGCCGGCCTCATCCAGATCGATCAAACGGTGGTGTACTCGAGCGCCAGCCGCACGCTGGTGCCGCCACATCGACGCAACACGGGCATGGTGTTTCAGAGCTATGCCATCTGGCCGCACATGAGCGTGTACGAGAACGTCGCGTTTCCACTGCAGCACGGCGCGCGGAAGTACGCGCGCGCGGCGGTGCGCGACAAGGTCATGCACGCCCTCGAATTGGTTCAGCTAGCAGAGCTCGCCGAGCGGCCTGCACCGATGCTGTCCGGTGGCCAGCAACAGCGGGTGGCGTTGGCGCGGGCGGTTGCCTCGGAGCCTTCGCTGCTGCTGCTCGACGAGCCGCTCTCCAATCTCGACGCGCGGCTCCGCGAAGATATGCGCCACGAGATCAAGGCGCTAGTCCAACGGCTCGCCATCACGACCATTTATGTGACGCACGATCAGCTGGAGGCGCTATCCATGTCCGACCGGCTGGCGCTGATCAACGAAGGGCGAATCGTGCAGGAAGGCGCACCACGCGACGTGTATCTGCATCCAGCCGACGCCTTCGCCGCCAACTTCCTCGGCCGCACGAACCTCCTAGACGCACAGGTGGTAGGTCCAGACCTCGTGGAAACCCGCTGGGGTCGTCTCACGTGCAGCCTTCCGGGCACTCTGGCACTCGGCGCGCAGGTCACCGTTGGCTTCCGGCCTGAGAGCGCGGAGCTGGCCGACACGGGGGATGGTCTGGTTGGCACCGTCGTGTCAACAACGTTCGTGGGTGAGGCGCAGGAATACCAGGTGGACCTCGGCGGCCAGACCGTCCGAGTTAAAGCCGCGCCATTCCGCACCCGTGCGGAGGGTGAAAGGGTAGTCCTGCGTATTCCGGCCGAACGCTGCCACGTCGTCTAACCGACGGGCAGCCCCAGGGCGGCCTGGTACTCCTTCATGTACTTGTCATAATTGTCCTCGTACTCGCGCGGAGCAAACTTCACCGTCTCGTGGTGGTCCTCCAGGTACTTGGACGGACCGGTGCCAGAACCCGGCGCCGGATTGCCTTTGAACCGCAAGGTATCGGTGAGCGACTGGCCGTCGGGACTCATGAACCAGAACATGAACAATTTGCCCGCGTTGGGATGCGGCGCGCCGTAAGGCACCATGTAGCCCGGCCCGGGCTCGTTGGAAAACACCGTATCCAGCGGAACGAAACCCCACGGCTTGCCCTGCATGTTGATCAGCCGCTGCAAATAAGCGCCAACCAGGATCGGGAACTCGCCGCCCACCAGCAAGGTCTGACTCTTGGTGTCGCCGTCAGTCGGGCGGATGTCGTTGGCGGCAAGGCGCTGCAGCAATGCTTTCACGGCATCTTCGCCGCCAAGAAACGGCGTCCCATAAACGAACGGTCGCAGTCGCGTTTCAACCGCGAGCTGGCCCTTCCACTTGGGATCGGTGAAGCCTTCCCACGTCGTTGGTAAGTCCTCGAGTTTGACCATTTCGGTGTTGTAGGAGCAGCCGTAGACGTTGAATTCGGGTGAATAGGTGCCGTTGACAATGAACTGTTTGTCAATGCCGGCCAGCGTCAGAATATCGGTGAAGTCCGTTTTGTCGTCCACGAGTTTGGCATCGGCAAAAGCGCCCCAGTTCTGACCGGTGTCCTGAAAGTCGAATGACACGTGCCCGGCACGCGCCTCTTGTACTGCGCGAGCCTGGACGACGTCCTGGGTACCTTCGAAGTAGTCGACGCCGACCTCAGGAAACTGCTTGTGAAAGGCGTCAATGAACTGCTGCGCGATGCCTTGCTCGTGCTGGTCCCACCAGGAGACTTTGCCTTCTTTCTTGGCCGCGTCGTAGAGCGCGGCGATGGTGGGATGAGTGCTGGGGACGGCCTGGCCGACTTTGGCGACGGGCGGCAGCGCAGTGGTCGGCACGACGGCGGGCGGGGTAACCGTGGTTGGCGCAGCCGCGGGGGGCGTCGTCGGTTTGGACGGTGCGGCAGTGGGCGGAGCCGCCGTCGGTTGCGGCGCGCTTGCCTGAGTACACGCGCTGAGCACGCCACCGCCCGAAACGATCCCGACCATGTAGAGGAATCTTCTACGCGTCGTCGCGCGTGTGCTCATGCGCTGGCCTCCCCATTTACGGCCGAGTGTACGCTAGCACGCGATGGAGGCCTACCGCCTCGCACGGGCGCCACTCCGACTCCGAACGTGGTCGTTCCGAACACGGCGTTTTTCGGCGCGTGGTGTGGTGTACGTGCTGCTCCTGCTGCTGATTGGAAACCTGGTCCTCGCGCCACTGGCGATGGTGCTCCTCAGCGCGATCAATCTCGGACCGACCGCGCGCGCGACGAGCGCCACGCTGGACTTCTTCGTTCAAGCGTGGACTAGCCCAAGCACCTGGACCGTGATGTCCAACACCGCCATCTTTGCGCTGGGATCCACCTGCCTGGCACTGGCGATCGGGGTGTTTTTCGCATTCATGGTCGAACGCACCGACATGCCGATGAAGAGCTTCGCGTACGCGATTGTGCCGCTCACCATCGCCATGCCCGGGTTGCTGTACAGCATCGCCTGGGTGCTGTTGCTGAGTCCGCGAATTGGACTGTTCAATCTCGTGCTGCAAGCACTGTTTGGCGTCACGCTCCAGGCTTACAGCCTGGGCGGCATGATCTTCGTCGACGCGATCCGCGGTGTCGGGGTGGTGTTCCTCATGACAGTTGGGCTGTTCCGCAACATGGACCCGGCGCTCGAGGAAGCCGCGATGGTTTCGGGTGCCCCGCCAGGCCGCGTGGCGCGACTGATTACGCTCAAACTGATGCTGCCCGGTATTCTGGCCGCCTTCATCTACTCGCTCAGTGGCAGCCTGGAAACATTCGAAGTGCCGGCCATCATGGGGTTGCCCGGCAAGATCAACCTGCTGTCGACCAAGATCTACTTGCTGAATCAGGCCGACGACGCGGCCACTGCAAGCTCCATCGGCATCGTCTTCGTCGCGCTGGCAATTGTCTTTGTCACGCTGTACACGCGACTGACCCGGCGGATGGAACGCTTTACGACCGTCAGTGGCAAGGCCTATCGGCCGCGCGTGATGAAGATCGGTAATTTCCGGTACCTGGCGACGGTCCTGGTGTGGGTTTATCTCGCAATGGTTGTCATCGCACCGTTCCTGGTGATGGTGTGGGCGAGTATTCAGCCGTATTACGCCGTCCCATCTTCTCAATCACTTGGCCGCATTACGCTGGATGCCTACACGTGGATCTTTACCAATCCGCAGGGTGCAACTGCCCTGATCAATACGCTGCTGCTGCTCGTATCCGCGCCGACATTGACGATGCTCGTGTGTGCGCTTGTGGCCTGGTACGTGGTCCGCTCGCGCATGCCCGGGCGCCGCGTGCTGGATGTCCTCGCGTTCCTGCCCAACACCATTCCTTCGATCATGATTGCGCTCGCGCTGGTGTAC
>JAFAZN010000455.1 GCA_019239775.1 Chloroflexota bacterium | reverse complement strand
GTGATGACCCCACGGAGTGATGTCCCCCGCGAAGGGAGGTGCGTTTGCGACAATGGGGCCACCCACCATGAAGCCGCGACTCAGCGCTGCCCTGCTGGCCGGCCGCGCGGCAGCGACATTGAGTCGACGCCTCGGCCGCGGCGGCGGCACCGTGATCGCCGGGCATCTGGTCCCACGCATCGCCCCAGCGGCGCTGAAAGACGTCACGCAGGCGCTTCCGAACGGCAGCATCGTCGTTTCCGGCACCAACGGTAAAACCACCACGACTCGATTGCTATCCCACCTCCTGCGCGCCTCGGGGATGCGACCAATTCACAACCGCGCGGGTGCCAACCTGCTCTCAGGCCTGTACTCGGCTGTCGCCCAGGCCACCGACTGGCAAGCCCGCCCGCGCGGCGATGTGGGCCTGTTCGAGGTGGATGAGGCCACCCTGCCGAAAGCGCTGGAGCACATTCACCCGCGCGTGCTGCTGCTGCACAACATCTTTCGCGACCAGCTGGATCGCTACGGCGAGGTCCATTTTGTGGCTGGCCTGTGGCGAGAGGCGACCGAGCACCTACGAGACTCCACGACGGTAGCGGTCAACGCGGATGATCCTCTCGTGGCAGCGCTGCCTGCTGCGTTGACCTACGGCATCGCCGACCCGGGTGTCGGTACGACCACGCTGCCGCATGCCGCGGACGCACGTCTTTGCCCCGTGTGCGGTGCTGCGCTGCGATATGACCTCGTGTACTACGGCCACCTCGGCCACTACGCGTGCACACGGTGTGAATTCGCACGCCCGACCCCCACGGTGGCGGCAACCCAGGTGGAGCTCCTGGGCGACCAAGGCACAAATGTCATAGTCGAGACACCCGCTGGAACACTGCGCGCAAACCTCCGGCTGCCGGGCCTCTACAACGTCTACAACGCGCTTGCCGCCATCGCGGTGTGCAACGCACTGGGCATCAAACGCGACGTGATCGCCCGCGGTCTCGAGACGTTTACCGCCGCCTTTGGTCGGTTGGAGCGCATCCAGGTTGAGGACCGCCAGCTGTTCCTGGCGCTCGTCAAAAACCCGGTGGGCTTCACCGAAGTGCTGCGGACCATTCTCACCTCGCCGGGCCGCCGAACCCTGCTCATCGCTATCAACGATTTGTTCGCCGATGGCACAGATGTTTCCTGGCTCTGGGACGTGGAGTTCGAACGCTTGTGTGGCCGCGTGAACGTCGCCGTGTGCACCGGTTTACGGGCGGAGGACATGGCGGTCCGACTCAAGTACGCGGGCGTGGAGTCCTCTCGGTTGCGAGTCGAGCCCGACCTGGACCGCGCGCTGGAACTGACCCTGCGCGCGGCGGAACCTGGCGAGACAATCTACGTTCTTCCGACCTATACCGCCATGCTTTCCATGCGTGAGCTGCTCCATCGAACGGGCTACGTCGGGGCGTTCTGGGAGGACTAGCGTGACTCCCATACGGTTGGTCCACCTCTATCCGGACCTCATGAGCGTGTACGGGGATCGCGGCAACGTGCTCACGCTGATGCGCCGCGCGGAATGGCGCAACATCCCGCTCGTCGTTACCGAACTCTCTGTAGGAGACACCCTCGATCCATCGGACGTGGACCTGGTTTTCTTCGGCGGAGGCCAGGATCGCGAGCAATCCGTCGTCTCACCAGACTTCCTGGCCCAGAAGGCGGCTGCCGTGTGCCAGGCTGTGGAAGACGGTGCGGCGGTGCTCTCGGTCTGCGGCGGCTATCAGCTGCTCGGTGCGTCCTACACGACCGTTGATGGTCAGGAACTACCTGGCGGCGGTCTGTTCGACGTACGCAGCGTGCCTGGGCCGCGGCGCCACATCGGCAACGTGCTGGTCGAGACCACACTCGGCGGGCAGCCGCGCACGTTGATTGGCTTCGAGAACCATTCAGGGCGAACGTATCTCGGCACGGACGTCCGGCCGCTTGGTCGCGTGGTGGTGGGCGCCGGCAACAACGGCGAGGATGGCACCGAAGGCGCGGTCTATCGCGGCGCGATTGGCTGCTACCTGCATGGCTCACTGCTGCCGAAGAATCCGTGGTTGGCGGACCGGCTGCTGACGCAGGCCCTCGCGCACCGGTTGGGCGAACCCGTCACACTCGAGCCTCTAGACGACACCCTCGAGGAGGACGCCCACACCGCCGTCGCCACACGCATCCGCGCGCCTCGCGGGCGCGTCAGAAGTGGCGCATGGTAGCCCGCCAGGCAGCCGTCACCAGCACCGCCGCGCCCGCGGTGGACCGCATGCGCAAGCTCGCGCAAGGCGCCCTGGTCGTCCTGACCGGCTTCTTGCTCAGTCGCTTACTGGGCGCGGTTCGCAACATCGTCATTGCCGCCCACTTCGGGGCTGGCCAGGACTATGGCGCCTACGTCGCGGCGATTGCGCTACCTGACCTGGTGTTCCAGGTCCTGGTTGGCGGCGCCGTCGGTTCGGCGTTTATCCCCGTGTTCAAGCGATACCACACCGTCGGTGAGGACGAGGAGGCCTGGCATCTCACCAGTGCCGTCATCAATATCTTCGTGCTCGTCGCGCTCGGAACGTGCTTGGTCCTGGCGGTGTTTGCCAGACCCATCATGGACATCTGGCTACCGGGTGCCGAGGACGCGGCCATCCGCGATCAGGTCGCCAGCCTCACCCGCATCCTGCTCATTTCGCCGGCCATCTTCGCCGCGAGCACGTTCTGTTCGAGCGTGCTGAATTCGTACAACCGCTTCGCCATCGCGGCCATGGCGCCGCTCATGTACAACCTCGCGATCATCGCCGCCGCGCTGTTGCTGAGCGGACCGTTTGGCATCTATGGCCTGGCGTTCGGCGCGGTCGTCGGGGCGGTGCTGCACCTGTTGATCCAACTGCCGTTCTGCCTGCGACTTGGCATGCGCTGGCGTCCAGTGATCGACTTTCGCCACAGCGGCGTCCGCGAGGTGGTGCGGCTCTTCGCGCCCCGCGTTCTCGGACTTGGCGTCGTTCAGCTGAACCAGGTGCTTTCGGCGATTGTGCTGGCCTCGTTTCTGGGCGTCGTCAGCATTAGCTATCTGAACTACGCGTGGCAGCTGATCATGCTGCCTCTTGCGCTGGCAATGGCGGTCGGCACCGCGGTGTTTCCAACCCTGTCAGAGGAAAGCGCCCTCGAAAACCAGCGCGGCTTTGAGCAACTGTTCCTGCTCTCCTTACGCATGATCCTGTTCCTGACGATCCCCGCGAGCATCGGCCTCATCGCGTTGGGTGAGCCGCTCATCAGGCTGGTATTCGAGCACTACCGCTTCGACGACGCCGCGGCCGTGGGGGTGGCCGCGGCGATGGTCTTTTATGCCCTCGGCCTGGCGGGCCATGCCACGGTCGAGATCGTGGACCGAGTCTTTTACGCGCGACACGATACGCGCACGCCGGTCATGGCCGCTGTCCTGGCCGTAGGCGTGAACCTGTGCGCGAGCCTGGTGCTGATGCACACCGGCCTCACGTTTCGTGGTCTGGCGCTCGCCAGCTCGATTGCCGCGCTGGTGGAGGCGGCGGTGCTGCTGCGCTTTTTGACCGTGCGCATGCCCGGGCTGCGAATCGGCATGCTGGCCACGCCCTCGCTGCGGATCCTCGCCGCAAGCCTGGTCATGGGCTTGCCAGTTGCCTGGCTGGCCGGCCAGTTGGACCCATTGCTGAGGCCCTACGGGACACCAGGCGAGGCGCTGCTGCTGGCCACGTGCATTGGCGCTGGCGCGCTGCTCTACGCGCTGCTGTCACTGGCCTTTCGTTCGGACGAGATTCAAACCCT
>JAFAZN010000394.1 GCA_019239775.1 Chloroflexota bacterium | reverse complement strand
GGCGGTGGTGAGATCGGTACGCCCGAATCGGTGAGGACATTGAGTGGCACAACCAAATGCCCGTCCTCTCGGTGGTCGGTGTACCATTATAAAAAGACGAACGGCGGTCTCGACAAAGGAACCATGTCTGCTGGCAGAATCCATTCGTCGAGCGCATGGCGACGCCGGCCGCGTCAGCAATTGTGGGATCCTTGTTCAACGAGACTTAGCACGACGATATTCGTTCGATAAGAAGCGACGTGGAATGCCAGACACCCTCCTTTGGGAAACGGTTGTTCACTTTGCGACTATTCCTCGGCTCGTAAACAACTACGTGTCGCCGCTTGGTGAGAAAATGACCGAACTCCGACAGCGTCTGGAGTTCGGCGAGTTTGCCCGATTTAGGCTGGCGCGTCGGATTTCAGAGCGCCTACGGGAGGCATTCGGCAGAACTGCAATAAGAGAGCGTTCAGAAACTCGAGAAAGAGTGGCTGCAGCACTCCTAGCACGCGGGGTAACGCCACCGAAAGCGGCGAAAGTCCACGTACATCGATGTAGCTCGAACAAGCGTATCCTCGCAACAGGTCAGGCGCCCCGGGCAACCCTGCGTCAATGCGCGGTCTGAACACCTGTTGACGGGCGACGTTCAGCACGCGTCCAGTCTGCGTGACGCGCCGGTCACGTTGCGGTCCAGGCAGGGTCGGAAACGCTGTAGACGGTTGTCGAAGGAGATCGGTCAGCACGACTGATCGTGATGCCGGCCAACGCTGGGCTGTTGCCAGAATGATCACCCCGAGTGACCAGGCTCTCGAGGCAACCAACCTCAACACTCGTAGAGGTGAACTCGATGTTGCGTTTTCGTTTTATCGCCGTCATGGCCGTCGCCCTTGCCTCTCTGGCCCCCTTGAGCGTAAATGCTCAGGGGACTACGCCGGATCCCGCCACGCAGGCCGCCCTGGACACGTTTCGAGCCGATGCGGCCCAGTTTGTCACCAACCTGGATAACAACAAGGGTGTGACCAGCCAGCAGATCCTGGATTCGTACAAGGATGGCGGGCTCGCCGGCTTGCCGAGCGACCAGATGAACACCATCATGGTTGTCCGGGTGCGAGCTGAGGCGGCTTCCTGGGACCAGTTGGATCCAGGCATGAAGGATCTGCTCAGGACTTTCTGGAATTCCGAATCCACCGCCGTCGCTAGCACGCCTTAACGGATGCCGTTGGTAGAAAGGCCTGTCTGCCAGGCGCCGCTCTATCTCACCCCTTGAAAGTAGATGAAGATGTTCCGTCTTATCGTCGCCGCGGTATTCACAGTTGGCATGCTGGCCGCCGCGACCATGGCTCACGCCCAAGCCAACACCATTCCGCCGCAGCCCGGAGTCCTGGCCGGTCAGATGCAGGTCACGGGTCCCAGCTGGACTCTGTCGAGTGACCTCCCGGACCTGTCAGGACCCTGGGGAAGCGTGACGGTGACCGACACCAATTGCGTCACCCCGTACCGTCCTGGCACAGCCCAGGCCGGCGCAGTGATCTTCACCGCGGCCCTCACGCCGGGGGTCGTAAGCGACGGCACCTTGCAGCCGTTCATTGGCTCGGGCGCGACCGGAAATGTAACGCTCCGACCCATGGCCGATACCGGCGGCACGAACGTCACGGCCAGCTTGAACGGACTTGAGCCTTTCGTTGTCGGTACCACGCTCTCGGTATGCTTGACGCTGGGCGTCCAACCACCGATGCTCGCCGAGATCAATGTTGGTCAGCAGCATGTTGCCGCGAACAACTTCGATGTCACTGGAGTGACCACCGCCGCTACAGACGCGGACCAACCTCTGATCGGCATCTCTGGCACACAGACCACCGTGGACGGCACCAACCGGCAGATGGTCTTCTTCTTCCTCGGCGCCGACTTCCTGGGTACCGACACGAGCAATCCCAGTCTGGCAGCACTTCAGCTGATCGGCAGCCCCGGCCAGGATCAGCTCGACGTCAGTTATGAGGATCCGGCCGGTGGACCACCGGTGACGATCACCTATACGCTTGCCTCGGACGATACTCTGACAGCGAGCGGGACCCCGCCAGGTCACTGAGCGGCGTACAAGTCAAGCCAGACGCTTTCGAGGTGGCCATGCGCGCCCTAATCCGAATGATGGCGCCGCTGCTGTTGGCAGCGGTGCTCGCATCAGCCGGCACCGCCTCTGCACAGACAGCCGGCCAATCGATAACCGATCCACGCTTCTTTTCCCAAACTGGTTACCGTGTCGATAACGACGCGTTCTGGAATTTCTTTGAACAGCGTGGGAATGTCCGGACCTTCGGCTATCCGACGTCGCGCACGTTCACGTTGGATGGATTCCAGGTCCAGATCTTCCAACGCGAGATCATGCAGCTGCAGCCCGACGGCGGCGTGCAAACCCTGAACATTTTGGACCCTGGGTTGATGCCGTACAGCCAGATCAATGGCAGCACGTATCCGAGCCCCGATCCAACCCTTGTTGCGGCGACGCCACGAGTCAGCGACCCGAACTACGACACCGATATCCAGACGTTCATTCAGAACAACGCGCCGAACACGTTTGACAATCAGCCCGTCAACTTCGGCAACACGTTCTACAGCACCGTAACGGCGCAAGACGCGCCTGACGCGCCCCCTTCCCTGCTACCAGGTTTCGATCTTCAGATCTGGGGTGCGCCTACCAGTAACCCCGCCTACGATCCCAACAATCATCAATTCATCTACCAGCGCTGGCAACGGGGCATCATGATGTTCGACCAGACATGTGGCTGCACCCAGGGCTTGCTGCTGGCGGACTACTTCAAGTCCATCTTGACGGGCTGGAACCTACCGCCCGATCTCCAGCAGGAGGCGCTGACCTCGCGGTATTACCTCCAGTACGCGCCTACCGCGGCGCTGTGGATCAGCGATCCATCCATTCTTCCGGGCTCTGACCTTACGAACGCGTTTGTCACCGAGCAGCCCGGTGGAACGGCGATCAGCAGCAATTTCGCATATGGCACAAACGTTGTGCTGTGGAACTTCAGCGATCAGGGCAAAAGCTTGAATGCAGGACTGGTAAAGCAGGCCGGGCTGGGGTGGCTGTCGGAGCAGGTGCAGTGGAGTGCAGTGGAGACGGCGCCGGGTCAGTACGACTGGTCACAGCTGGACGGCATCGTCAATAGTGCGCAGCAGTCGGGACTAAAGATTCTGTTCAGCGTCGAAGAGGCGCCGACGTTCTACCAACGCTCGGGCGGTGGGCTCATTCCTTCCGATCCGAATACCTATCGCACCTTCCTGCAGGCGATGGCGAGTCGGTATGCAGGCAAGGTTCAGGCGTACGAGATCTGGAACGAAGAGAACCTCTCACGCGAGATGGGTGTTGGCAACGTGGACCCCTCCAATTACTTGCCAATACTCGAGGCTGGCTCAACCGGTGTGAGAGTCGGTGATCCTGCGGCGCTGGTGTTGCTGGGCGCGCCAAGCCCGACTGGGGCCAACATCCCTGGTCAGGTCATCGACGATCTGAGCTACCTGCGACAGCTGTATGCGCTGAACAATGGCGAGGTCAAGGGCTTCTACGATGCACTCTCGGCGCATCCGAGTGGATTCTCGAACCCACCAAATTGCACGCCCGCGACGCCACAGTGCAGCTTGTCGGGCGGCTTCAACAATGACGACAGCTTCTTTGCGTTCACACGGGTTGGAGAATATCGCTCGCTGATGCTCCAGCAAGGCGAGGGCGCCAAATTGATCTGGTTTACGGAGTTTGGCTATTGCTCCAATCCCACGCCGCCAGCCGGCTTCGAGTACTGTAGCTCCGTGAGCGAGCAGAACCAGGCGAACTTCCTGGTCCAGGCATTCATGATGGCGCGCAACCTGAATTACGTCGGTGGCATGATGCAGTGGAACCTGAATTTCCAGGAGTCAGTTCCCCAGACAGATGAGAAATGGGGCTTCGGCATCGTCCGCTCCGACATGAGTGCGCGACCAGCCTACGCGGCGCTTGTCGAAATGCCGAAGCCTTGATCAATTAGGGCATGCTGCATCTCACGCGCTTCCGAATGCCGCGCGCGGGTCGAGTTCGTGGGCATCACTGACACTGGGCTGGGCCAAGTGCTTCACAAACAGTTCAGCAAGTTGGCCGGTATTTTCCTGCAGGTCGAATTCGCGTTCCACCAATACACGTGCACGCTCAGCGCGCGCGGCGCTCTGGGCGGGCTCTCGCCACCGGCGCAGAATGGCGTCGTGAATCGCGTCCGCGCGATCCGGAGGAACGAGCAGACCGGTCTCGCCGTCACGCACGAGCTCCGGAATACCTGAGAGTCGACTCGCGATGACTGGCACTCCGCTAGCCATCGCCTCCATCAACGCCACTGGTATCCCGTCCATGTAACGGGTACGCGCCACAACGCTGGGCAGTACGAATGTGTCGGCGTGCGCCAGCAGCTCACGAACACGGTCCTGCGCCAGTGCTCCAAGCAGCCTCACATAGCCCTGAAGTCCGGATGCGCGGATCTGTTGTTCGAGCGCGGCCCTGCGGGGTCCTTCGCCGACAATCTGACAGACGAAGGACTCGCCAGGTGTGGACATGCGCAGAAGTCGGCATGCCTCGATCAGATTGTCCAAGCCTTTGTACTCGCGCAGCGCAGCCACGCTTAGCACCACATGCCGGTTCCCAATAGCGTGACGCGGAGCGAATTCGAACAGCTTCGTATCCACCCCGCAATGAATGACCCGAACACGTTGCAGGTCATCCGGGCAGACCAGTTCGGCAAGCCGACTTCGGTTGAACTCGGAGATGGTAACAACGAAGCTGGCGCGGTGTACCTTCTCCGCCAGCATGACATTGTCGGCAAACAGATCGTGAGCGTGCACTGTGAAACTGAAGCCGATACCTTGCAGCTGCGCAGCAATCAGCGCCACGAAAGCCGGATAGCTGCCGAAGTGTGCGTGTACATGGCCTACGCGCAGCATGCGCATCTGTTCGGCCCAGGCGACAGCACATGGAAGAATGAGCAACGTCCTGGCAAGAAAGCGGAGGGAAGATACATTGCCGGCGACTGTCGTTCGCACGAGGTCAGCGAAAACACGGGGATGCTTTGACACCAACCGGAGATCCGCCGCCAGCGCGAGGTGCGGGCTCGCATAGCGCACGCTGGACTCGAGCTGTCTCGCCGGTGCATGAGCGACCGTTTGGCGCTCGTGGCGCATAGCGAACAGTTCCACCGACCAGCCTTGGGCGCGCAGTGCGAGGATCTCGTTCAGGACAAATGTTTCCGTCAGCAGTGGAAAACGCGACACGACGTAGGCGACCGTGTGCCTCATGGCAGCATTCTCAGGTAAGTTGGTCGTACAGCCGACGGAGTGCGAGCGCGTTCGCCTCAATTGAGTGCCCCCGGAGTACGTGTTGCCGCGCCCTTGCACCGAGGGACGCACGATCATCATCGGTCAAACGAAGTACGTCAATGAGCGCTTCGCGGAGGCGTGGCGTATCGCCAGCGGGGACCAGTTCCCCGACTTGTGCGGCGCTGAGAACCTCTGAGATGCCGCCGATGTCAGTAGCAACGCACACCAGCCCGGTCGACATTGCCTCGAGCAGCGAAATTGGCTGGCCCTCGGTAAAGGATGGCAACGTGAAACAGTCTGCTGCCTGAAAATAGGGTAATGGATCGGCCAGCTCGCCGATAAATCGCACGTCGGGAAGGCAAGCCGCCTGGCGCTCCAGGGCTGTGCGCGAGCAGCCATCACCCACGATGGCCAGGATCGCGGCGGGAACGACGGCTTTGACCCCGGGCCACGCTGCAATTAGGCGATCGAAACCTTTCTCCGGCACAAGTCGGGCGACGACTAACACCACTTTGCGTTCTCGAAACTCGAGTTGTCGCCGTAGATAAGTGCGTTGCGCCGCCGTGGCCGGCCGGAAGCGGTTGGTGTCCACTCCGTACGGGATGAGCACGATCCGCCCATTGGGCACGCCCAGTTCGAGCAACTCCCGCCGTGTCTCGCCACTGATCGCTACGAACCGATCTACCGAATGCCGGAATAGCCACAGGCGTGCGTTGCCCAGAGGCATGCTGCGCAGCACTGCTGCGTCACCAAGGAGACCGCCTCGCAGTACATGCGCCACCACCGGCCGGTGCAGCAGGAATTTGGCGCAAACCGCCGCGAGTGTTGGGGACCGAAGCTCGTGTGCATGGAGGACATCGGGCAGCGGGCGTCGGCGCAGCAACAGCCACACCGTCAATACCGTGAATGTGAGCGAAGCACGAACCTGGCCACCTAGCGCTGGCACGCGCTGGACCGACGCTCCCCTAACCGTGGCGACTTGCTCCATCCCCGTGAATTGACGCGTCATCACCCACGCGTCAACGCCAACTGCGCGAAGCGGTTCAATCAGCGCGAGCAGGTTGCTTTCCGCACCGCCGATTCGCGGAAAGAAGCTCTGCGTAAGCATCACAATATTCAACCGCCGCCGCGCCCCACCTGTCGGATGGGCGGCCGATTTGCGCGTGATAAATGACACCGCAGCCAGGTACGTCCCGACGGCTACTGCCAGTCCCCATAAAAGGAGAGCCCAGGAAGGAAGCCATGCCCACAGCCGCAAGACTGGCACGAGCACCGCAATCAGGACGGCTGTCGCAGGCAGACCTGGACTCATCGCGCGGCGGAGGTCCCCCGGTTTTACTCGCAGTGCGCGTGGGACTAACGTCAGTTTGACCATCGCAAACACGATCATTGCAGCAACATGCGCCATTGCGACGGCAATGATGCTCGTCTGCGCGGCAACGTACAGCGACGGAACGAGCACCACGAGCCAGGCCACCTGGGCCACGACGATCTTGCGCGGCTGGCCGGCGGCCATGAATGCCGCGCCGATGGCTTGCAGCATCCCATTCAGACCCGCGGCAACCGCCAACAACTGCACAACTGGCACCGCTTCGAGCCACTGCTCCCCGAACAATAGCGGTACACTCTGCGGCGCCAGCAGGCATAGTCCCGCCGCGAGCGGCGCCACCAGCGCCACGACAAGCCGGAGGGCTTGGAGGACGCCGGAGGCGATACTCTGCTGCTTTTCCCCGAGCTCCACCAATGCGGGGAGGAGTACACGGCTGCCGACCCAGCCGGCTCCTCCAATAGTGGTATCCGGCAACTTGAACGCCAACGTGTAAATACCGAGCGCCGCGCTGCCGAGGAAATGTCCCACAAGCACGTAATCCAGGTTGAACCCGATCGCTGCGATCCACTCGACCAGACTTACTTGCGACGAGTACTGAATCAGCTGCCGCGCCGCCGCCCTTGACCAGCCAGGTTGTGGCTGCCAGTCGGCGATTCTCCACAAGACCGCCACTTCGACGCTGATGCCGATCAATTGGCCCCACACCAGGCTCCACGCGCCGAAGCCCAGTGCCGCGAGCGGGACTGCGATGAGATATCTTGCAGCCGGAGCGGCGAGTGTGGGCCAGAAGCGCCGATTGAATGCCAGTCTGTGCTGTAGGAGTGCATCCGGCACGACGCCCAGGCAAGCGATGCCGAAATACACGGCCAGTACCTGCATCAGGCCAGTCACCCGGGGTTCGCCATAAAACGCCGCCGCCGGCGGGGCAAGCGCAAACAGAAATGTGCTGAGGAGGAGGCCGACGGCTAGCGACAGCACGAAACCGGTGCGTTGCAGGTTGCACGCGCGGACTGCGCTCCCCCAGAAGATCAATCCACGCCGGAGTCCAAGATCGTAGGAGCCCTCGAGGAGATTGATTGCGACCGCGGACATGGTGAACAGGCCGTAGTCCTCGGGGCGTAGCAGTCGCGCAACGACCGCCACCCCCACAAAGACGAGCGCGCGGCTGGTGGCATATGAAGCATATGTCCAGAGCGCTCCAATCGCGGTGCGCGCGGCCAGGTCGGACACGATCAGATCCGCGAAGTCGTCAGAGGCGCCACTCGCCTTGTGGCCACTGCGATTCCGAGCAGCATCCACAGGTAGCGTGGATAGGACGCGTGGAGCATCAAACTTGCCACCAGATAACACACGAGTGCGATTTCGACGCCCGCCGACAGCGTCTGCCACTCGACCATCTGTGCGGAGCCAGTTCGAGACACACGCCGCATCATGCCGAGGAGAACCAGCGGTCCGACGACCGCCGGCACGAATGTGAGAAGCCCCAGCGCTCCGGTTTCGGCGGCTACCTGGAGGTAGAGATCGTGCGGGTAGAATTCCGTCGCGACGGCGGCCACGCCGAGACGCTGGCTATAGTCCTGGTACAGAACTGGATAGTTACCCGCACCAACGCCGCCTAGCGGACTGTCCAGGAACATCTCGAGCGCAACTCGTTGCGCACCCAATCGAAGCTCGACCGACTCATCGACGACCTGGCCGACGCGACCCGTGTCTTCAAACGGCCCGATGATTGTCGCTAGGCGATCCCAGAGCGAAGTTGGTGCAAACATGACCGCGACCGGCAGGGCGATGGCGACACCCGCCACCACCGCCAATCGCATGTGGGAGTGAGCCAGCGACAGCAAACACGCGAGCGCGAGCACCAGCGCTCCGCCGCGCGAGTATGTGAGAAATACCGCCACCACGGTCATAAGGGTGGCGCATGCGACGACCGCGCGTACTACGAAGGAAAGTGGCGTTCTCAGTAGCGCCAACCCCAAGGGGACCACCACGAGAAGAATGAGTGCGTAGTAATTCGGATCTCCGATTGGCCCACCTAACCGGTACAAGCTGACGCTACCAACAATCTGGCGCAGTGACGCCTGCGCGAATCCGCCATATGCGGACGTGAACGTGGAAGTTGCCTGCTGATACACGCTCAGTGCGCCGAGGGCCCCCGTGACAAACGTCAGTGCCAGGCAACACATCTTGAGGGTGCGGACGCTGTGAATTAGCTCGACGAGCACCCAGAAAATGAGCACGTCCTTGGCCAAATCGACAGCCGTGGATAGCGCCCGGTCCGGAGCCGTCGCCCAAAGTGTTGAAAGACTGACTACGATCAGGTATGGCACGACCGGCGCGGCATGGCTAAACGTCGCGAGACTGATCCGTTCGCCTTTCGCCAACCGCTTCCAAATCGACAGAAAAAGAAGCCCAACTGCGAAAGGCAGCGCAAGCGATGGCAAAGCATGTTGCGCGATGCCAACATCTGATACACGAGCCCACAGCAAGCCCAGAAATAGCGCCACTAGCAGATCTGGATGGAACGCAGCGAGGGGTCCCAGCACCGCGGCGAAAGTGAGTGCGAGCAGGTCGAACCACGACAGTTGAAGGGTGATCAGCGCGCCCATTCCGGCAGCGGCGAGGCTCGCGATGCCCCCGGCCAGAGCTGGACGTTGCCACGCATGGGACCGCATCGATGTGAGGAACATCGGTCAGACGATCACCTTCGATGTGCGTCTCAACAATTTGTCATACGTGCACGCGGAAACTGCGCCCAGCAGCAATCCGAGCAATCCGCCAAGCGCCAGGTTCCTTCCAACGTCGGGGCGGTACGCGGTCTTTGGTGGGATCGCCTCGGTCACGACGCTGAGGTCGTACATTGGATATAACTGCGACATCCGGACTTCTCCGACGTGGCCGACCGCGTTGGCGACCGTTGCCGCCACATTCGGATCGTTAGCGAACGTGGTCACTTCGACGATCGCCGAATCGGCAAGTGCGGCGGTCTTGATCTGGATTTGCGGATCGGACGGGTCAACCGCAACACCGGCACGTTCCAGAGCCTCGCGACGGATCGTATCGGTAGACAGCATGTTTGCATATGTACCCACGATCATCGACCGGCCAAGTGCATCAACGCTGTACACAAGCTGTCCAGGTTCCACACTGGAACTGGGTGCGATCAGGAGGCTAGCCCGAGCCATATAGACACGCTGGCTCTGCGAGGTAGTCACGAGATCCGTAACCAGCACCGCCATCACCACGACGACAACCAGCCACCAGCGTCGCCGTATCGCGCAGCTGACTTCCACAATGGTCGCGCTGTCCATCGAGTCCCCAATTACCTGGTGACGCACTCGTAGAGGGTTTGCAGCCGTGAGACGTGTGCTGCGATCGGAAAGCGCTCCGCAACCATTGCTCGAGCTGCGTGCGCGTAGTTGATCGCAGTCAGTGGCTCCTCGAGCGAATGTTGGATGGCATCGGCCAGCGCCACCGGTGCAGCTGGCGGCACGCACCAACCGGTGCGTCCGGGCTCCACTGCATCTGGCGTGCCGCCCACATTTGTGGCAACCACCGGCGTTCCCAGCGCCATTGCCTCCAGTAAGGCCTGCGAAAGCCCCTCATTCAGTGATGGCAGCACGAATACGTCACTGGCCGCGACGATCTCCGCGACGTCCGCTCGAACCCCCAGCAGAGCTATTTGCTCTCCGAGGCCGAGAGTCGTCCCCAATTCGCGAATGCGGCCCAGCTCCGGTCCACCGCCAACCAGAAGGGAACGGATACGTAGCTCGGTCTGACGAGCCTGCAGCACCGCTAACGCGCCCAACAAGTAGCGGTGACCCTTGCTTTCATCCAGCCGCGCCACGCTACAGAGCACCTGCTCGCCCGGCCGTATGCCAAGCTGCCTTCGTTTCTCGGCTCGGTCGAACTGTGCAGGAAGCGCGACACTGAGTGGATCGATACCGTTCGGTACGACAGCGATTCGGTCGACTGGTACATCGAAATTCCGACTCGTCTCTGCGCGTGCCCCCGCGGCAACGACTACGATACGGCTGGCCAGATGGCGGAGAACGAAACCCTCCAGGCGGCATTTGGCGCGGCTAGACGACACCTGATTGACGTCGACGTTGTGCAGTGAAGCGACGACAGGCCGGCGCGCCACTGCCGAAGCGAGGCTACCGAGGATGTTGGCATAGGTGAGGTGCGTGTGCACGAGGTCGGGACGAGTTCGCTCGATGATCCCCACGAGCGCCGCGACGCGCCGCGGATCCACCAAGCCTGAACCAGGTATGTAGTCCACGCTCACACCCTGCCGCGCCAGGTCGCTGGCAAAGGTGGATCCCGCCACGCAGGCCAGCGCCGCCACATGAAACTCGACATGTCGTGGATGCAGCGCCCGTATTTCCTGTACGACCGCTCGCTGCGCGCCCGCTTTGCGCAGGTCGTCGATGACGATCAATACGCGCATGCTTTCGTGCACGTCCGGTGAACCAGTATCCGAAGCATGTCCATCAATCCGACGATTGTTCCGGTTGTGAGCGCAAGGTCTCGACTGAGCAGGAGCATAGGCGCCATAATCGCGACAGGCACATCGTCACGTGCAGCATTTCTTACGAATGGGGCAACGAGCGCAAGATAGCCGGCTGAGGTAAACGCCACCGGCAACCACGTCGTTTCGCGCTGGCGGCGAAGTCCGTAGAGCACGGCGGTCAGGAACAGCAGACTCGCGGCGATCATTTCGACTTTCATCATGCGAGGCGTATGGGAGTCATGTACGACTTTGCTGGGGTGTTTGCACAACACACGCACTTTCCAGCGCGCGATGCGAAACTTCTTGCGCAAGTAGACCCGTATGTCCTCACAGTGGTGGTGGTAGGTGCGGACATCGGGGGCAAACTCGATGTGCACCCCAGCCTCGACCAGGCGGAACGACATCTCCTGATCCTCACAGACTGGTAGGGATGCGTCGAACCCGCCAGCGCGCAGGATGTCGGCACGCCGATAGCAGCACGCATACGTGTCGGCAAAATCGACTGACCTTTGACGTGCGGTGTGGCGGTACCGGTCCTCGTATTCATGCTGGACGAATCGCGCTACCAGCGCTCGCTGCTTCGAGAGATAAACTCCTTTGGCGCCCCCGACAGACGGATTGGCCAAATGCGAGGCTAACCCGGCAAGGAACTCCGGCGTCGGCTCGCAGTCTGCATCCGTAAATACGATGAGCTGTCCACGCGCGATGACCAAGCCAGCATTACGCGCGGCCGCGGGCCCACTGTTGCGCGTCATCCGCAGCACCTGTGCACCGGCGCCCGCCGCCCGGTCGGCGGTGCGATCGCTCGACCCATCGTCCACCACTATGATCTCGTAGCGTTCGGGGGCCAGTGTCTGATACGCGAGCGCGCGCAAGCACGGCTCAATGGTGGCCGAAGCCTGGAAGGCTGGCACTATCACAGAGAGCTCTGGCTTGTGCTGGTCCACGCGTCAGTTGGCTCCGGGGCCTCGCAACACCACTGGCACCGTCAATAGCAGGATCTTCACATCGAGACTCAGCGACCAGTGCTGCATGTAGTAAATGTCGTCAGCCAGTTTGGTGGCGAGGTCTGTCTGCGTGTCGCAGCCGTCTGGCCGCGTGCATCGACCGTGGGTCTGCCACCAGCCCGTGACGCCCGGCAACATCTGATGGCGTGCGTAGTG
Source organism: Chloroflexota bacterium (assembly GCA_019239775.1). Taxonomy (GTDB): domain Bacteria; phylum Chloroflexota; class UBA6077; order UBA6077; family CF-72; genus CF-72. The sequence continues at coordinate 8,625 of JAFAZN010000394.1, read as the reverse complement.
TAGGGAGCCATACTGCGCGACGAGCTCCGGTAGCTCGGGACGAGGTCCGACAAACGACATGTCGCCATGCAAAACGTTGATGAGCTGCGGCAATTCGTCAAGCGATAGCCTGCGCAGAACGTGACCGACGCGCGTGATGCGCGGGTCGTGTTTGACCTTGAGACTCTTTCGCCGCTCCGGAAATGGAATAGGTACGCAACGAACCCGGCGGTCAGGGTGCATGGTGCGGAACTTCAGCATGCGGAAGACCTCGCCGCGGTAGCCGGCGCGCGGCTGCACGTACAAGATCGTCCCCGGTGAGTCGATTGCGATCGCTACAGAGATCACGATCAGCAACGGGAGCAGGGCGACCAGGAGCACACTGGCCAGCACGAGGTCAATCAGTCGCTTGGACCGATGGTGATCGAGATGTCGTGGCTCGGGACTGACTCTCGCGACGCCCTCGAGCGTCCGCTGGCCATCCATCCCGCTGAAGGTAAGTCGAGTCGGCCAGAGTAGTCCCGAACGTCCGGCGGATCGAGATCAACGATGCCCGGACGGACGGAGCGCGAACAAGCGCCATTCGAGAACCGCGGCGGAACCACGAACGGACCCGCACCTCACCAGAGCGGGCGATACTCCGCAAGTTGAGTTTACCCTCAGCCAGTCGTCCAGCACCTGAATCGCGAATGGGTCCGACCGGACGTAGCCCGAATAAGTCTTGGGGTTATTGGCTGGCAGTGCTTGCGCTGCTCGCGAGTCCACTCTCTGCGTCCGGCGCTGGCATGGCCCAGACGCAATTCGCGATGTTCTATCACCCGCCTACGGACGGCACGCCAATCACGAGCTTGTCGACCGAGGCAAAAGCGCTGATCTTTACCAACGGAGACGAGGCGTACCTGAATCAGATGCGCGCGTACGGATTCAATGGGCCAGCGCTGGAATACTTTATGGCTAATGAAGCCTCGGGCCCCGCCAATCTCGAGAACGCGTCCTCCCCCTGCGGCCCGTACTTGTTCTATCCCAACAATCTGGCAGGCGTCGCTGGCGACTTTTGCACGGCGCTCCACCCTGTTGAAAGTAACTTCCTGCACAATTCCGCGGGCCGGCGCCTCTACTCCACCCAATCCTGGACCGATGGTGCCGGACCGCACACGGTCTACATTTATCTCATGAATCCCGCCGCTGCCGGTTGGCAGGCGTACGTGGGTCTGCACCTTGCCGACCTGATGGCGCGCTCGCCATATACGGGCGTGTTTCTCGATAATCTCGACCTGGCGCCGACTCGAGGCCAGCAACGGGAAACAGACAGCGACGGCACTATCGAGGAGTATTCGTCCGGCAGCGCCTATGAGGCGAGCATCGAAAGCTATCTGACTGCCATTCGGCTCGCAATTCCTCAGGAACTGAGCTTGTGGGCGAACATGACTGAGGGCGGAAACGCCGTCGACGCGTGGGATGCGTACCTGCCATATCTCAACGGCGTCATGGACGAAGCCTTTGGGACACGGTGGAACCGGGCCAACGACTCGGACGCCTGGCTGGCGCAGGTACAGCGCATGGAGCGCGTGCTGGCTGAGGGCAAGAGCTTCCTCGGTGTGGGCCAAGGCAGCCAGACTGATACGCAGCGACAGAGATTCGCATTAGCGTCGTATCTGCTAGCAGCGAACGAAAATGCCTTTTTCCGCTACGCGAACGACGCTAACTACTACGACGCCTGGTGGTACTCCAACTATGCCGTCAACCTCGGTGCGCCGATCGGCCCGAGCTACCAGGCGGGCGGCGGAGTATGGCAGCGCGACTTCGCTTGCGGCAAGGTCACGGTCGATCCGAAAGCCCACGTAGGCATGATCGACGCCAACCACTCGCAGCCCGGTTGTTCGTAGCGACTTGCTCACCACATCAGTGGGCCGGCTCTGGCGACAAATAGCCAAATCGCCACAATTCCAAGCAAAGCCGCCAAGATCACAAATGTTAGCGTCCAATTCCACGAATTCAGCGCTGGCGCCGACTCCTCCGACTGAGCAACGGGCGGCGGCACCTGCGTAGCAAACACATCTGCCACGACCAACGGAATCTCAGTGTTCTTTGGTTCCAGCGTAGGCGTGCTACTCGACGTCGGAGTAGGTGTCGCGGTCCGCGTCGGACCGGGTGTTGACGTGGGCACTGTTCGCGTGGCAACGCGCGTTGAAGTCGGCGCAGCCGTTTCTACCACCACCACCGTTTGCACCACGACCTCGCCATGAGGCGCCACCACGTCTGGCGGCGTGGCAGGCACGACTGGTGCTGTGGGCGTCAGTGTCGATCGCGGGGCTGGCGCTGGGCTTGGGATCGGTGTATCGGTCGTGGTCGGCTCACGAAGTCCAATCATGTCCCCGTAAGCGCTGTCGAGTTCGACCGTGCAGGTACCTTGGTCATCCGAAGCGCATGGCCGGTCGCTCGTCCAGGACCATTCCGCCACCGTACACATCGCGGCGGCGTCGTCTCGGTCAACCGTGATAGGCCGGTTGCTTTGATCGTCCCGCGTGAGCCAAACGTTCGTCCACGGCGCCGGCGGCATGCACAGCGGGGCGTCGTATCGAATCGCCCAGCGACCGAGCGGCATGGCCAGCTCGAGCCAGATGCCATTAGGATCGCGAGGTGACGGCAGAACATAAGCGGAGATTGCCTGGCCGATGTCGGGCATCGGCAGCGCCGCTTCCGGAGCAGTAGCCGGGGCGTAGGTCGGGCCCGGTGTAGCTGCGGCTGGCATCGCTGTCGGCTCTGGCGTCGCTGTCGGCAACGCTGTACCCGTTGCTGACTGTGTTGGTGTCCGCGTGATCTTGCCCTGCGCGATCGCATTGGCCAGCTCATCCAGAGCGTGCTGTGTAGCCTCCGGCGATGTGCGCGTTTGAGCGACGGCGGGCCTGCTGCTCAGGACCGTGCTAAGCAGCAGGGCTGCTGCGACTACGCCTACGTAGCGGTGAGCTACTCGAATGCGACATCGCATAGTCCGGCGGGATTGCGCGCACACGGCACATCGGACATGTGCATCCGTCTGGTCACGCTGCACACTCCAGGCAGTGGTCCAGCTAACGGATCCACGACCTGCACGTGGTCTGAATCGACGATCACCACGTTCACGCCTGGCGCAGCTACGTCGCATGCGTCGCCGAGCACAATCGCGTCCCGGCCGCCGGCCGTGGCGAGTCCAAGCCAGTCGGGCACGGGCGCGGCAGTCAGGTAGCCTGATTGCTCCGGTGCTCCCGTGAACAGGAACATAGCTACTGCCATCCAAAATGCTGGCATACTCATACCGGCTGGACGCTTGGCAGGTGTCCGTTGCTCATGAGGGCATGCTCCAGATAGCGCACGCGTCGACGCTGCGTCTCCGCCGTGCGCGGCGTAGTGTGCGCCATCGCATGCTCGTCGGGACTGACCTTCTCATACAAATCGAGCCACGCTCGCTGGGTGCCATTGAAGGTCGCCAACAAACCGACTCCGCTTGTGGCTGCTTCGATTTTGACCTTCTCCTCGGCCGTCAAGCGCAATACAGAGGCGACCGCGTCCACCTCGGCGGGATTCTGCTGTCCACACCACCACGAGTCGACGAGCCCATGAACGCGTCGCCCGAGATGCGAGCCAAACCAATCACTTGGCAACTGCGTCACGATGTTGACGCCGATGCCCCAGTGGCGTCCGCGCTGGATCAGATCGTTTAGTCGCGAGGCGGCGGCGGAGCTGCGCAGAATGTTGACGGCTTCGTCCACGAGGAAGTCCGTAGGTGCCTGGTGGGCTCCAACATAATCGATAAGTCGATCACAGATGCGGACGAACGCCGCACCGTACTCTTCATCCGAGCACTGGCTGAGGTCCCACACCACTACGCGCGAACGCCTGCTGATCGCCACCTGGTCCACGTCGGTAGCGCGCCGTATCACGGGCGCCTCGCCATGTAGGTATTCGCAGAATCGACCCGCGTACTCGTGCTGTTCGTCGCTATCAATCGCCCAGATACTGACGTCGTGTTGGAATACCTTTCGACTGTGATAGACGCGCATCAGGTATCCCTTGCCGGCGCCACTACCACCGTACACGGCCATATGTGCGTTCTTCTGACCCGCGCGAGTCCAGAACAGGCAGGGTGCGCTACCCGCTTCACCTAAAGGCACGCCACCTTCGAGCTGCAAAGTGGCGCTGCAGAGCGGAGTGGTGCGGGCGAGCGTGCCGGTCTCGATGCGTCGCGTGCGACGCGGTAGGGGCAGTCCATCTAGTGCCGAGATGCGCTCCAGGCCCTCCAGTTGCTCCCAGCGCAACAGCTGCATTGTCGCGTTGCCGCGGTCGCGCAAGCGTTGGCGGAGTCGACGGTTCAACTGTTCGAGCTCGTTGCGTGTGCTACCGCGGATGGCAATCGTCACCGACACGTCGTACGGTTTGACTTGGCTGCGCTCCATGGCCAGGGCCAACGCCCGCACCTGCTCCAGAGCGACCTCGCGCTCTCGTGTCGGGCGGCTGGTCGCCAAGGCGATCTCGCGGCGATCGAGGTGCCGTTTGCCTTCGCCCACGTCGCGCGGCCGAATATCCATCGCAATATCAATGGGCAGATCGCTGTCGGTGAGGTGCGACCACCAGTTGGTTGTAATTGTGGCCGGATAGTTGCGGAGTGCAAACGTGCGCACGTACTCGCCATCGACGATCAGTTCGCGTTGTTTGCGCAGGATCATGGCTGGGCCGAGCCGCTCAATATTGGGTCGCAGCGGCCAGAACTGGTTGACGAGTTTCTCCAGGTCGTTATCGGAGTCGGGCTCGACGGGTCGCCAGTCGAACTGGGCCATGCTGGAGCGAATGTCGGCACAGCGACTCAGAAGTGTGGCGTGGTCCGGCGCCGGGATGATAAGGAGGCGGTCCCGTGCGATCAGTGTCCGATCGCCGAGGTGGTGCTGTAGCCACTTGGCCAAGCCTTTCGCCTCATCGCTGCCGTGCTCGAACACCTCATAGATGGCCTGTAAACGACGCATGCGCCGCGCGCGGATGACGATCGTGATTTCGTGCCCAAGGCCATCCAGAAATGCGCCCCATTGCGCACGGTGGCGGCGCTTGGCGGTGGCGCTGGCAACATCCAGGTTGACGGTGGGAAGGCGCCAGACCGTCAAGCAGGCGTCGCCGGCGCCGGTGTACAGGGCGCCATTTTCGACGCGCATGCGCTGGTAAGTCTGCAGCTTGTCCGGATCGAGCAGTCGTCGCCGGACCAGGTGGCGTAACGCCGTCATCAAGCCGTGTTCCGGTGGGGGATGTAGCCACCAGGCTCCGAATGGTGCCAGCGCCAACAACGTCCCCCACTGAACGAGGGCGTGTGTCAGCTCGTCGGTCGGATGCAGGTCCGCCAACAGCAACGAACTTGCGATCCAGCCGCCGAGTCCGATCGTCCACAACCGATGCGGGATGGGGCCGATTGATTCGGATGCTTCGAGATGAGTCGGCACCGCATACGGGGCTTCCAGCTCGTCGCCATTCGCGTCCGCAACAGGCACCGGTCACCTGCCCGACATCGTTGCCACGATTTGCGCCGCATTGAGCACGATCGCGAGGCCGACCGCCACGCGCAGCGCGGCGTCCTTCAGGAACCGCACTGCCCCTCCTTCCCAAGGCATCAATGTCAGCGTCAGTCCAATTGCGATGATGACTGCCGTGGCGATCGAACGCGCGGGCAGAGTCGCCTGGCTGGCCAGACTGTCGAATAACGCCGTGATCGCTGCACCCATGTGTGTTCTCCTCCGTGATGTGCTCCGCTCATTGATAGCCATACGTCGGTCCGGCGATGTGCGGTGAGCCGCTCCCAGCCACGACGCTGCTTGCCGCCAACGCAATCCCGCCCGCGACTCCGCCAACGCCGCCTACGGCTCCTCTGCTTTGGCCAAGGACGACGTGCGCCGGCCATGCCAGCGCCCACGGCGGCCCGTCTACCCCAGGGCTACTGAATGGGATCAAGCTGTACAGGTCTGTTGCCAATTGCAAGAAGGCGATGCTGTAGAGGAATGCGCCAAGGCCACCGCCCCGTGCGAACAGCTGGGTACCAATGCTCAGGGCGAGCACGCTGGGAATTTGCGCGAGCAGCATGCCACCCCAGACGCGTAACCACCAACTGAGAATCCAGCGAGTCTGCGGCAGTGCGTAGAGTGCGCATGCCAGCATGCCAACGGGCAACAACACGGCTAGAAATCCAATTCGCCACACCGCCTTTATCAGCAGGCGCAGCGCGAAAAGAAGCATGATTACGAACAGCACCGCCTGGACTATCGGGTTCGTAACGCCGCCGGTCGTAAGGTAGCTGGTCAGGTCGGCGTGGCCGACCGCGTTGGCGGCCTGGTTGGTGAAGTCGATCACTTGCGGCACCAGCAACGGAAACGCGGCGACCATGATCACTGCCGCGGCCACACCATTGATGAACTCCGCGAAGATATTCGACTGGCGTGGGATGATGCTCGACAGCATGCCGCGCAGGCCGAGCACGATGAGTGCAAACACCAGGACCGCCTTCGCCGCGCTCTGGACCGCCTCAACCTGCGCACCAATCGGACCGAACCCCCAGGTCATGGCCAGATCCGTCTGTTGGAGCACATTCGTGTTGCTGCCCCAGATGCCATCGAATGTGCTATGCAGAGTGTCCGTCAGCAGCCGACCGATCGCATCGAAGAAGTAGTTGACCAGTTGCGGAACGAGTGTGGACCAATCGATGCTTGGAAACTCGATGATCGGCTGATCGCCGCCTCCACCAGGGCCAGTCTGCGCGAACGCCGGGTTCATCGGCTCAGCCTGCCACCCGCCACAAAATGAGCCCCCCAATAGCCATCAAACACCGGCTGCACCGAGACGCGTTGTCCCTCGGTTGGCGCATTGATCTGTTGTCCTCCGCCGATGTAGATGCCGACATGACTAATCCCCGGCATGTATGTATTGGCGAAAAACACCAGGTCTCCCGGCTGAAGCGATTCGCGCGGTATGCGCGCCGTCACCGCGAATTGCTCGGCCGCCGTGCGGGGAAGATTCATGCCGAGACTCTGGAACACGAGTTGCACCAGGCATGAGCAATCGACGCCTGTCTTCGAGCAGCCACCGAAGACGTAGGGCACGCCGAGCCAACGTTGGGCGGCCTGGACCACGTCGACCGGGACGCTGAGTGACGCCGCCATGCTGCTGACTGAGCTCGCATAATCGGTGGAGCCCAGGCACTGCGGAGTTACGCAGCCACCGTAGCTGTTCAGCGCCCGAACGCGATCGACACCGTAGCCGCGAGCGCAAAGCGTGCGCACCATGGCCGGGAGTGCATCCGCGGCGGAGTCCGGATTACCAGCGCCGAACGCCGCCCAGGTGGCCGCATCGAATTGTCCGTATCCAAAGGCTCCAGAGCGCCGGTTCACAAGGTTTTGTCCGAAGTTGCTTTCGATCGCAGCGATCGCCGCAAGATCCTCAGCACTCACGTGGCATGACGACTGGTTGGCGGCTGCCACCATCAGCGGCCACTGGTCTGCCGGCACACCGGACTTGACGGCTGATGGCTCGACCCGAATTGGACCACTCAGCGCACCGACAGCCAACCAGGGGTGTGTGGCAATCACCGCCCCCACCATCAACGACAGCCCGGTGAGCACAGCAACCAGGCAAACCAGCAGTCCCAGAAGTAGTTTCACGTCAACCTGCCGCGGACGCAGCAATGTCAGAACTGTGGACGTACACGACTGGTCTACGCGGCAACCTCAGAACCTCCAATCGACCCGGCGCCGCGATCAAGTGCTCGTATACGCGCTCGTATGCTCCGGCCATCGCAGCCGGCGAGAATCGCTGTTCGGCTTCTTGCCGACAAGTCCAGCGGTCAAGTTTCCCCACTCGGCGCGCCGCCGCGACCAACTCTTCCTCGGTGTCACAAACGAACCCGGTGACTCCGTCGTGCATGACCTCCGGCACGCTTCCATCGCGCAGAGCAAGTACGGGAGTGCCGCATGCGAGCGCCTCCACCATGACGAGCCCGAACGGCTCAGGCCAGCGGATTGGGAACAGCAATGCGGCGGCGTTGCCCAGGAAGGCGTCCTTCTCGCGCCCGCCGAGTTCACCGACAATTTCGACATCCGACCCCAGAAGAGGCTGCACTACGTGCTCCCAGTACTCCCAATCGAGGGGTGAGCCTGGGTCGTCCCGCGCTGAAAGTGGCATGCGAGTTGAGACCTTCAGCGGTAGGCGCGCGCTCCGCGCAACCCGGATGGCGGTGTCCAGGCCCTTCTGAGGCGAGACCCGACCGAGATATGCCATGTATCCGTGTGGGTCCGGATTGAACGTAAACTGGTCCAGTTCAATCCCGTGGTGCACGGTCGCCACGAAATTGGCCCAGGCGACCGGAGTTCGCTGCGCATGACTGATCGACACCAGCGGAACGTCAGCGAACTCGCGGTACAGGGGCTTGTGCTCCGGCAGATCCAGACGGCCATGCAGTGTGCTCACGACAGGCGTCGCTGTCTGTCGCGTCAGGCCGAAACCGAAGTGGTCCAGGTGGCTGTGCACCACATCGAAGTTCTCCACCTCACGTAGCGCCTTACCGAGAGTGACCGACAGCAGCGGCGCCAAGTCGTGATACTCCGTCTCACCATGCCACAAGGCCTGCTCACACGTAGGCAC
>JAFAZN010000343.1 GCA_019239775.1 Chloroflexota bacterium | reverse complement strand
GCGGCATCTTTGGTCGGCTTCGTGCTGGGTGCCGTCTCAGCACAGTTGCGCGTCTTGTCGTGGCCGAATCCGTCGGCGGGCTAACCCAGGCTGCCGCACCGCCATGGCTGGTTGGACTGGTTGGACTGGGGCTGATTGGCTACGGCGTGCACATGCTGGTAGCCGCACGCTACCGCAGGATGGTTCTCGACTAGGGTGTCGAGCGCGCATGCCGTGGCTGGGTTCGATTCACGGGAGATCAACACGCACACCGCTTGTGCTAGAGCAACTTGATCGCGAGCGCGGTGCCCACCAGCGAGAGTGCCACGGCCGCCACCAGGTCTGGCCGCGTCCCGGCGAGTCTTGGTCGCACGGCGGCGGCCAACTGGAAACCGAGAAACGACATGATGATCGTGCCAAGCGCGACCGTCGCTACCGCCAGCGGCAGCGACACGCCGTACAGTCCCAGACCGAACCCGGCCGCGATCGTGTCCAGGCTTACGCCGAGGCCGACTGCCATGAGTGCGCGCACGCTGATGCCTGTAGCTGGCGGCGCCTGCTGTGCGGACGCCGACCAGGCGGTCACCAATCGATAGCCGCCCAGGGCTAGCAGGACACCACCGCCGAGCGGGCGGGCAACGTCGCCGACTGCGCGGGCAACCGAGTCGCCGACTACGAGCCCAAGCAGTGGTGTCACGACGGCGTAGGCACCAAAAACCGCGCATACCCGCGCGCAGGTGCGCCAACCAGAACTTGCAACGCCGATCGCGGCGGCGGCCACGAAGTTGTCGAGCCCGAGTACGGGTGAGAGGAGCAGAAGGGCCAGCATGGCGCCGAACGTCGCTCAGCGCCCAGCTCAGGTCGATTGCTGGCGCTTGCGCTGCGGTCGACGCGGAGCGGCAGCACCGGCTGTCTGGTTCTGAGTCTCAGGAAGGCGGAGCGTGCTCTCCGCGTCGCCCCCGACAGGCTTGGCGGCACCTTCGACCACATCCGCGGCGATGCGGAGCGGCCATGGCTGGTGCGGCTGCTTCAGCAACTTCACGAACGGAATCGCCGCGATGAAAATGGCCAGCGGCGGCTCGATGATCTCGAAAGCCACTGCCAGGCCGATACCGCCGAAATAGCCGAGGGACTTGGGCCAATCGATCTCGACTGGCCCGATGCGAGCGACAAGGCCGCGATCCTCGGGACTTTCCTGTGAAGCCGGCACAGGTTTGGGTTCGAGTTGTTCTGCCACGCTCGGTTCCGCCATGCAGAGTGGTGGCTTCTACTCGTGCGCGATCAGGATCTTCTGCGGCGCAGCCCGCCTGCGACCGGCCCTGGGGGCTGCCGGTTCGGCCGTAGGAGCCGCGTCGTCGCGGGCCGCGGCGGCAGCGCCGGCGACCCCGTCCCATGCGCGGATGCCCATCTTCAAGACATCGCGCAGCACTGGACGCGAGCCGCCGACGACACTGCGCACCACGCCAATGCCCATACTTGCTCCGAAGCTGAATCCGAGGATGCCGAGTATCTCTTCCATCTACTTGCTCCTTTCGCCCTGTGCGCTCCCGACGGGTTCGCCGTGTGCTCGCTTCGCGGCCTCGTGCGTGATGAATGGAACTTCGAGGACGCCGTTCTGAATGCGCGCGACGCCTGGCTCGAGCGCTGATAATGCGAGCGGCAGTGTGACCTCCCGGCGAAAATTACCGAGGTCCACGTACAACTCGTCACCACGTTTGGTGAGCTCGAGCTTACGCACCTCGACGTTTGGCATTGGAATCGTCAGTAGGTATCCATCTTCGTTGCGCTGAATCGTCTGCGTGGGCCCGACGTGGAGCACTTTCACGGGATCACGCTCTCCGAACGTTGCCCGCCCAAGCGCCGAAAGCGCCTCCAATCCCACCGGCTCGTCGGCGGTGTACGGCACCTCGAAGCGTGGGAGCGACGGAAACGTACGCCGGATATCGTCAAGCACCCGTCGCTGCCGGCCGACCAGGGCTTCGAGATACGGATCACGTCGTTCCGAGTCCGAGAGTATGCGGTTGACGAACAGCGCATCGACTGGATATTCGAACAGATTGAGGTATGTCTCGGCGCGCTGCGCTTCGCGCAGGACGGTGCGATCCGGCGTGAGGACGATGCGGTAGCTACTGCGAGTTGCATCGACGAGGGCGGAGCGCAGGCGTTTGACGCGCGTGGCCAGTTGCGTCATCACGTCGACGATGCTGAGATCCGGCAGCATCTGGCTGATGAGTGGTCCTGCCAGACGTTTCAACCGTCCGCGCCATTCGACGACGCGCGTGGCGTACCACTGGAAGGATTCCGGGAGGCTGAGCAAGCGAATGGTCTCACCCGTGGGCGCGGCGTCAACGATGACACAGTCGTACTCGCCAGTGCGTCCCTGACGTTCTATCTGGATGAGCGCCGCGACCTCCTCCATGCCGGGCAAGATTGCCAACTCGTCAGCCTGAATTTCCGGCATTCCCTCCTGGCGCAGGAACTCGGAGACACGCGCTTGAACTTTGCCCCAGCTGCGTCGGACCTCGTCGAGCACGTTCACTTCTTGCGCGCGCAGATGTGGCGCCAACTCGCGCGGCTCGGACTGGAGGTCGGTCCCCAACACGTCGCCGAGGCTGTGTGCCAGATCCGTACTGACGACGAGCGTGCGATAGCCGAGCTCGGCCGCGCGAACCGCCGTCGCGGCGGCGAGCGTGGTCTTTCCGACTCCGCCTTTGCCGACGTAGAGAATAAGGCGGGCAGCTCCGGCCGGTGGTTCTGTCACCGGTTCGGCTCGGCGTGGCTATGGAACTTCCAGAACGAGTCGAACGCGTACCAGATTAAGACGTAGGCCGGCACGTCGCCCAGGCCAACCCCGCGTCTGGCGAGCTGCAGGACTCCCAGCGCTCCAAGCGTGAGTGGAAAGATGGTTCTCAGATCAACCTGGTAGCCGGTCATCTGAGCCAGGCGGCGGTCCAGGTCGCTAACCGCGGACACGATGCCAGCCGAGGTCGTGCTCGTCTCAGGCGCTGGCCCAAGGTCTTCTTCAGAAAGCGCTTTGGCCGTTTGGCTCACGACCACCCCGACATCGCGCAGCATGGCCAGGACGTCGTCGAACGAATGCCTGTGCCTGTCGTAGTGCACCAGCACGCTGTTCGTGGTGTGGCTCACCTCCACGCGGCCAACGCCAACGCGGTCCTCCATGTGTCGCTTGACCGACTGCAGGACATGCGGCTGATCGGCTCCGCGTGCCAGTCGCACCCGAAGCCGACCTGGCGAATGGCTGGTCACCCGAGCCCGCCGGGTGTGCGGCGACGGAGCAGCGGCCGAGGTGCCCGGCTCGGTATCGGTTTCGAGTTGACTCAACGTGCCTCGATGGCTGACGCTTCCGCGCCGGAACGCTCGGCACGCACCTCTGCCGCCAGATCCTCCAGGTTTTCGCGCGCCTCAGCTGTCGTCGCTTGCACTCGGTCGGCTACGCCGATGTAACCCTTTACGATTCCCTTAGCCACCGAGCGCAGTCCTTCCCCGCCACCCTGGGTCACAGTGACCACCAGCCCGGCCCCGAGTCCCCAGAGTGCGCCGCTGATCAAGCGGCCCATGGCATCTTCCAGCATAAGCATTAAGCTTAACGCTCTGTAAACAAAACGAAAGGGCGTTGTGATGGAAGAATTTCTCGATGCCGTGACGGGAGGTGCGATCTGGGGTGTGGGCTTCGGCCTGGCGCTCGCGGCGGTGCAGACCGCCGGCTCTGGCCTGCGGCCCGTCGCCAAAGGCGGCGTGCGCGGAGCTCTGCACGTGGGTGACTGGCTTCGGAACGTGACCGCCGAAGGACGCGAGACGCTGCAGGACGTCTATGCCGAGGCGCGGGCCGAGGTCGACGCGGATCGCTCCGCGGGCGCAGCGGGGGCGGGCACAGGCACAACGGCTTGATGTCGTCGGCGCCGGCAGGACTGGCCGAGCCGGCGCTTGCCGCGCGTACGCGCGGTCGCGTCGTGTCGCTTACTGCGCGCAATCCGCTGCAACTCGAGTGCACGATCGTTCACCACGTGCCTGGCCGTGTGAGGTTGCGCGTTCGGCGGCTGCAGCACGAGCCCGAGCTTGGTCAGCGCGTGGTTGCCTGGCTCACCGCGCAGTCCGGTGTGCACGCAGCGCGCGCGTCGGCGCCGAATGCGTCGCTGGTCGTCACCTTCGACTCGGCGGTCCTGAGCGTGGTGGACATCGTCAACATGCTGAATGCCGGGTTGCCATCCGACGCGCACCGCGCGGCTGGCAGCGCACCGCCAGGTCGGAGCGCGCTGATCTGCGGCGGGCTGGCGCTCGGCTTATCCCTGTTTGGAGCGCCCGGCTTGATCACAGGTGCGTTGCTCGCGGCGAGCGCCGTACCGGTGGTGGCGCGAGCGCTGTCGAGCCTGCGTGAAGAACGCCAGCTGTCGGCCGACGCACTGGACGCCACGGCCATTGGCATTCTGCTGGCGCGTGGTGACATCGCGGCCGCCGCGCTCTCGGCCTCACTCATCGCCGGCGGCGAATACATTCGCGCGCTGACCGCGCGCCGTTCGCAAGGCGCCCTGACAGCCTTGCTCGCGGCCCAGGGCCGCTCGGCGTGGGTGGTACGTGGACGTCGCAAAGAGCGCGTAGCGGCTGAGCTGGTGGAGCCGGGCGACGTTGTGGTCACCTATCCCGGCGAGCTGCTCGTCGTCGACGGACTCGTCGTGCGCGGCCGGGCGCTCGTGGATCAGAAGACGCTGACGGGCGAGTCGGTGCCCGTCCTCAAGACTGCTGGCGCCAGCGTTTTTGCGTCCACCGTGGTGACTGACGGCAAACTGTACGTGGAGGCCCAGGCGGTCGGTACACGCACGCGAGCCGGTGTGATCGTGCAGCTCCTCGAAGACGCGCCGCGCCATGACACTCGCCTCGGCAACTACGCGCGACGGTACGCGGACAGGCTGGTGCTGCCAACCTTTGCGCTTGCCGGAGGATTACTGGTCGTCACCGGCGATATCGCGCGCGCCGTCTCGGTCCTGATCATCGACTTCGCCACCGGCATTCGCGTCTCGGCTCCCACCACCGTCCTGGCGGCGATGACGTCGGCTGTGCACTCCGACATCCTCGTCAAGGGTGGTCGTGCGCTGGAACAACTCGCCGCTGTCGATACGCTGGTCTTCGACAAGACGGGCACGCTCACCGAAGGCCGACCGAGAGTCACGCAAGTGCATGCCTTCGATCGGGCGGTGAGCCGCCAGCAAGTGCTGCGGCTGGCAGCTGGCGCCGAGCAGCGCTTGAGCCATCCGGCCGCCGAGGCGATCGTGCAAGCCGCCCAACGAGCCGGCGTCGCTATCCCCGAGCGCGGCGACCTGCACCTGGCTGTAGGACTTGGTGTGCGCGCGGAAATAGAGGGCGCGACGATCCACATCGGAAGTCCGCGCTACCTCGCGCGACAGCAGGTCAAACTTAGCGATGCAGCACGTGGGCTGGCGGACGACGCGGGCCGACGCGGCGCGTCCACAGTGTTCATCGCGCGGGACGGGTGCTTGATCGGAGCGCTGTCCTACGCGGACATGCCGCGTCCCGAGGCACCCGGAGTGATCGACGCGTTGCGTGCGCGCGGCATTCGCGAGTTCGTGATGGTGACCGGCGACAACACGCAGGTGGCCCGCTATGTGGCGCAGCAATTGCGCATCGAGCGCGTCGAGGCCGAAGTCTTTCCGGAGCACAAAGCCGACATTGTTCGCGAGCTGCAGGCCCGCGGCCACGTCGTCGGCGTCATCGGTGACGGCATCAACGATTCACCGGCCCTGGCACACGCCGATGTGTCGATCTCGCTGAAAGCGGCGAGCGAGGTCGCGCGCGAAACGGCCGACATCGTTTTGCACGGCGACCTGAATGGTCTACCGGTTGCCGTCGACATTGCGCGCCAGGCGATGGACGTGATCCGCCAGAACCTGGCGATCGTGGCCGCCCCGAACGCGGCTGGAATGCTCCTGGCGGCGCTGGGCATGGTCGGTCCGGTCGGTGCTACGGCTCTCAACAACGGATCGAACGTGGCAGCGGCATTGAATGGACTTCGCCCGCTCCTGCGACGCGGAGGCGGTGCGCCGATCAGCGGACCAGCCGAACCAGTTCGAAGAGCAGGTTGGTTGCGTCCAGCAGTCGATTGAACTGGGTCTGCGCGCGCTGGTTCTGCACGCGGTAAAGCGACCAGGTGATGCTGTCCGGCATCGGACCTTGGCCAAAGTGGTCGACACGCTCGATAACGATGTGTGGATACTTGGTTGGAAAGGTCTGGACCTCTACGACGCCGCCACCAGCATCCTGCAGTTGGACAATCGGCCCGCCATCGCCATCGGACTGAACGAACCGCAGCGCGTGCCAAGTGAGCTGTTCGAGTGTTGGTAAGCGCAACTCGTCGAGCGGAAATCCGCCGGGTGTCGGGATGATGCCGAGGCGGCCGGCGTCGCTCGGATACTTGCGGAGGATGTCGAGACGATTGCGCTTGCCCTGCAGCAGATCGTCCAGACTGCGCTTCAACAGAAGCGAGAATTCGCGCTCGGCAGTACTGTACGCGGCGCGAGCGCGCACGCTCATCAGTGCGCTTTCACTGGATTCCGCCATTTTTCAACCGGATATCGCTGGTACCTGTAGATGCAGCCTAGGCGATTAGCTGACGCGTTTCCACCGCGTCGCGATTCGTTAACGGTGCACTTTCCGAGACTTAACGTCAGTCGCGTCGCGGTCTGAATGATTGCGCGACGGTCAAGCCGTGGGCAGATCTGTGTTCGGCGACGCGTCGCGCGAGGATTGCACCAGCCGGAGACTGACTCAGGAGCGACTCGCAGATCAGCGCGCGGGCGATAAGCGATCTGAGTTGCACCTGCCCTCTAGCCACAGCGCTCGTCGTTTGTGTCAGACGAGGCATGGATTGCATGAGCGGGTTGGCGGCGCAGATCACCACGAACGCCGAAATCAATACCTGCCTGACTTTATGGGTTTTGCTGGCAAAGGCGTTGGGCCACCTCGGCAGGATTGCCCTGGTTCGTTCCCTCCGGCGAAAACACTAGGTCACCCGTGACGCGGCAGCCGTGACCAGCGGCAACGTTGTCCGCTGATGGTTCCACACGGACCGGTGTCGGATTGGGTGCAGCGGTGGCGCCAGACGCACCGGTCGCGGCAATCACGAGGATCGCCACAAAAATGGCCGCGACGGCGGCCGCTGCCGCAACGACGACGCGATGACAAGAGCGGGATCTCATGGCCCTGCCTTTAGCGAACTGGGACGTGGAGCCCGAGATCGCCGATGGCCAGCTCCCGCATGCGGAATTTCTGGACCTTGCCGGTCACGGTCATGGGAAACTCTTCGACAAATTTCCAATAGCGCGG
>JAFAZN010000336.1 GCA_019239775.1 Chloroflexota bacterium | reverse complement strand
GCACCCAGCTTCAAACCCGCCTCGCCGGCCGAAGTACAGCGCGTCAAGCAACACTACGGACTCGCCCAGCGGTACATCCTCCACCTCGGCACGATCAAGCCCCGCAAGAACCTGCCGCGGCTCGTACGAGCCTTCGCGGAAGCACGTCTGCCGCAGGACACGCAGCTGGCGCTTGGCGGCATGACCACCTTCGGCGGCGGTGCCGTGGAACGCGCAGTCCACGAAACCGGGCTTGGAAAGCGCTTACGGCGACTCAGCTACGTGCCTGACGCGGACTTACCAGCGCTCTACAGCGGCGCAGCATGCGTTGCCATCGTCAGCCTGTACGAAGGTTTCGGCATGCCCGCCCTGGAGGCACTGGCGTGTGGTGCGCCGCTGTTGATCGGCGACCGCGGTTCGCTGCCTGAAATCGGTGCTGACGCAGCAGTCGTCGTCGATCCCCTAGACGTCGAGGCGATCGGCACAGGCCTCGAGCGCATCGTCAACGACAACCGGCTGTCGGCGGAGCTGCGCGAGCGCGGACCGCGTCGCGCGGCTCAGTTCGAATGGCCGGTCGCCGCGCAGGTTACGCGGAACGCGCTGGAGCGGGCGTTCGACTCAGACGTTGGCACACCAGTTCCATTTCCGCGGCGGTCTGCTGCCAGCTGAACTTCTCCGCGCGCACGCGTGCAGCCTGGCCAAAGTCGAGGCGTCGCCGCGGATCGTGCAAGAGCAATCGCACGCGCTGCCGAAACGTGACGCTGTCGTTTACCAGGTAGCCAGTCTGACCGTCGACGATCGTTTCCTGGGGTCCGCCTTCACGCCAGGCAACTACCGGCACGCCGGAGGCCATGGCTTCCAGTGGGGCCAGACCGAACTCCTCGCCGTGTGGCGCGAACACAGCCAGGGCCGCGCCACGGTACGCGTCGGCGAGCTCGGCACCCGTTAGCGGACCTCGAAAGACCACCCCGTAGGGTGCGCGCGAACGCCACTCGCGCATGATTTCGGGCTGGGCGGAGCCCACGATGTGCAGCGGTAGGTCCGGTACGTCGCGCCACAGGTCGAGCAGTCGGTCGATGCCTTTTTCGGCGGACAGGCGACTGACGGAGATGGCGTATGCGGGTTCCATGGGGATGCCTGGCGCGAACAGGTTCAGGTCAACACCCGGGTAGACAACGGCATCCGCGTCACGGCCATACAGCTGGCGCAAGCGCGAGGCGGTGTACTGGCTGTTTGCCAAAAGCATGGCGGTTCGCCGCACGGCCAGCCAATCAAGCGCGCGCCGTGCCAGCAGGTCGACGCGGCGCGCGCCGGGTTGCAGGAACACACTGCGTGTGGAGTGCACCCAGTACGCGACCCGCTGGCCGTTGCGCAGCGCCAGGAGGTTCGCACCGAACGAGTTGGTGATCACCGCGTCGGCATTGACGAGTGTGATGAACCACTGCACACGGCTCAGGCGCGTGTTCGGCAGGCTCGCCAGTTCGGGGTACGTGCGTCGCGGGTCGAACGCCCCCAGAAACAGGCGCACCTGGTGCTGCGGTGCGAGCGCACGGCCGAGCTCGAGCACCGCACGCTCGCCGCCGCCGAGCGTGTTGGCGTGGCTGTGCGCCAGCACGATGCGCATGCCGTCAGCTGGATTTTTCCGCGATGCTGATCAGCGTGTGGCCCAGGCCAGGGCGCAGGCGGCCAACGAGTTCGCTGCTGCCTAGCACCGAGAAGTGGGCGACGTTCGTCCAGCGGCCGAGCGGCTTCAGGGCTGCTCTCTGGAGCAGTTCTTCGAGGGTTTCGAAGGTGAAGTAGCGAATGTGGCCAGACGTGCCGGGACTGGCATCAAACTCGATGTTGTGCGGCGAGCGGCCGAGCAGGAATTGTGCGCGGCCGCTAAGCGCGACCAGGTTGGGCGTCGTAATCACAAGCCATCCACCTGGTTTGACGAGTCGCACGAGCTCGTGCACAAGAGCCTCGGTGTCGAAGACGTGTTCGATGATTTCGGCCGCAACGACCGTTGCGAACGTTTTGGACTTGAAGGGAAGGCCGACTTCGGCTTGGGCGCGCACGGGTATCAGACCACTTGCTCTTGCGCGCCGCAGTGCCGAGGCCGATACGTCCACGCCGATGACGCGCTGGTCAGACAGCACGTGGGTGATGAACTGGCCGTCCCAGCAGCCGACGTCCAGAACTGGGCCTGGCGGTCGCCGCGCCAGCAGCGTGCGCAGCCGCCGCGCGCGGGTGAGGTCAAAATGTGACGGCGACCACTCGCGCGCAAAGGTCTTTTCAGCGAACGCTTGCCGCGACCCGTCCATCACCGCGAGGTTACCGACCGCGACGCACCTGGACAGGGGCCGCGTCTACGAAGACGGTTGGTTAGCGGCGCGATAGGTGTCGGCGTTTTGCCGCGTGATCTGCAGATACAGGTCGCCGTATTGGACGCTGGGTTCGATCTGTGTCGACTCCATCCACTCGTTGAAGGTGCTCACCATGATCGCCACGGTGGGTTTGTTCCAGAAGTGCGGCGTCTCGAAATTAATCGTGGCGCGGAATCCCGTTTTCTGGGCAATGTCGAGCAAATGTGCCAGATTCGTATCAGTGCGATCGCCGTTGCCATACCGGGACATCACGAACGCGTCGATGCCCGCTGACTGAGCTTCCTGAACGTGGCGCTGCATGGTGCTGACGTCGTCCGAGTTGTAGGCCGGGTCGGGCTGAAACAGCGTCTGACCGAAGTTGGACGGATCCCACCACGCGTAGTAGTAGGGCCAGCACGGGGCGTGCTTCGTTGTAGGCGAGGGCGTTTGACGCCGGCACAAACGCCGCGCCGAGTGACGCCGCGGCGAGAAATGCGGTCGAAATCAAACTGCTCACGTGTTTCGGAAGGCGTACGATTCGTAACTCTCCAAACGTCGGGCCGGCGCAGTTTAGGCGGTCGGCGATGACAGGTCTCACGCTTGACCGGCGAAAATCCACGGGTCAGTGTCGAATCGTTACATCCTGGTCACGTTGTCGCTGGGCGCGTCAAGCACTACAATCTCGCCCGGCCGACCGGGCCTCGCAATGTCACATCTGCAGGACCCCATTTCGCCCCGCTCATTGCAGTCCCACCCTTCGGCTCCGCATATCCGCCGTCACCGCACTCTCCCGACGGATACGCCCATCTGGCGCTCGATGAGGAGTACAAGCCGTCTATGCATTTGACCACGGAGGCCGGGGATCCGGTCGCGCCAGTCCTGTTCGAGGAGGATTCTCTCGGGCTCGCACCCAACATCGTTCTCCCCGAGCCACTGCCCGACGAAGACGACAGCGGCGACGATCCGCTACGGACCTATCTCCGTGAGATACATGAAGTCAACCTGCTGACTGCGGCCGACGAGCGCATGCTGGCTTGTCGGATGGAAGAGATGATCTGCCTGGACGAGGTGCGCGCCGAGCTGGCGGGTGCCGAGGGCGGACAACCCACGTCGACTGCCGTTGCCGTGCGCCTATACGAGCGCTTCTATGAGCGCCGCGCACTGGCCGAAGTGCTGAGTGAAATGGAGCACATCGAGGACGCATCCGAGCTGCTGCAAGCGCAGCCCGTTCGCCAGCGTCTGGACTACGTGCCAGACCTTGACCTGGGCGGCGCGTTGGGCAGCCGCGTCGGTCTCGACGGCAGCGCGTCGCAGGCGTACATCGTGCGCTTTTCGATCGACACGCGCCTGTTCGCTCCGCCGGTGCTGAGCCTGCTGATCAGTGAGCCGCCGGCGGACCTGCCGTCGCCAACGTGTATGTGGCAGCGGCTCGTCGCAGCCAGTTGTGAGGACGAGCTTGCCGAGTTCTTCGAAGACATGCACGCGCGTGGGGAACGCGCGGAGCGGCGTCTCATTGAGTCGAACCTGCGGCTGGTGGTGAGTGTCGCCAAGAAGTACCTGGGTCGCGGCCTCGCGCTGCTCGACTTGATTCAGGAAGGCAACCTCGGTCTGATGCGCGCGGTCGAGAAGTTCGACCACCGCCGCGGCTTTAAGTTCAGTACCTATGCGACGTGGTGGATTCGTCAGGCGGTTGGGCGCGCGGTAGCCGATCAGGCGCGCACGATTCGAGTGCCCGTCCACATGACCGAGGTCATCAATCGTCTGGCAAACGTCTCGCGTGATCTGATCCAGGAGCTGGGCCGCGAGCCGTCGGCTGCCGAGATTGCGCTCGCGATGGGACTCGTCACTGAGTGGTTCGAAGCTGAGCTGGCGATCGACGCGGGATCGTTACACGAGGATCCCGTCATGCGTCGGCGCGAGATCTTGAAGACCGGTTCGTTGTTTGAGGTGTGGCGGCTGCAGTCCCCGATGCGCGACGAGCTCGAGCGTGCGGCGCAGCGCGTCATGCAGGCACGTCGCGCGGCCCGACATCCGGTCAGCCTTGCGGCGCCAATCGGCGACGATCAGGATGGACAACTGGGCGATCTGATCGAGGACGCCGAGGCAGTCTCGCCCATCGAGGAGGCCTCGCAAGCGCTGCTGCGCGACACCGTTCACAACGTGCTTGGCTCGTTGTCGCAGCGCGAGAGTCGCATCATCGCTCTGCGTTTCGGCCTGGACGACGGACGCCAGCGTACGCTGGAGGAAGTCGGTCGTGAGTTCGGCGTCACACGAGAGCGGATTCGCCAGATCGAAGCCAAGGCGCTTCGTAAGCTGCGCCATCCCAGCCGATCGAAGAAGCTGCGCGACTACCTGCGCTAGCGTTCTCGGCGCGGTGCTGGTTGCAGTCGCTGCGAGCGGCTGCTCCACGCTGCTTGGCCCGGATGCCACACCTGTCCCTGGCGCGGCTGCCACGCTGACGCGAAGCATCAACACGCCCATTCCGACGCCGGTGCGTACCGCCTCGGTGGTGCCCAGTCCGAGCGCGCGCGTCGCCGTTGCGGTTTCGCCGGGCCCCTCACCTTCGGCAGAGGCAGGCACGAGTGCGGCCGACGTTGCCGCGGTGCAGAGTCGGATTCAACAGGCGGTGAGCTCTCCCGACATGGGCGGCATCGACGCACTGCTGCTGGACCACATCTCGGTTTCCACCTCGCAAGGTGGCAGCGTGATGACTCGCGACGAGACTCTGAGCTGGTTGCGTGATCACGGTGGTCCGAACATCAAGGTCACCCAGGTAACGCCTGGCACGCAGGACGTGATGTTGCAGGTCATGACCGACGGCTGGCCGCAGAAGGATCCGATCCAGTCGGGGCAGGTGACCTTTAGTCTGCGCCGCTACGACGCCAACGGGCGCCAGGACGAGTCGGGCGGCGGCGATTGGAAGATCGACGTCATTGAAGCTGAGTGAGGCTATCTGTTCAGCTCACTGAGCACCCGCGGTAACTCCGCGAACAGATCGCTCGCCAGCAAGGTTCGCCAGCCACGCTTCTCGACAATCCGCGCCGCCGCCAGGCCGTGTAGAGCGACCGCCAATCGCGCGCCGTCCCAGGGGCTGAGTCCCTGTGCGAGCAGGCCGGCGGTCACGCCGGCGAGCACGTCGCCGGTGCCGCCAGTCGCCAGCGCCGCGTTGGCACGAGTCCAGACGTCAACCCGACCGTCGGGTGCGGCGACCGCGGTAAACGGCCCTTTGGCGGCGAGAACGCAGCCCCATTCGCGCGCGAGCCGTCCGGCACGCTGCCAGTCGGGTTCGGCCTCATCGAGTTCGTGTCCTACCAGGCGTTGCAGCTCACCGGCGTGTGGCGTCAAGACCACGTTCGGTCCGAGGCGTTGGGGCCACCCATCCAGTTCGGAGAGCGCTACCAGGCCGTCCGCGTCAATCACGATGGAGTGTTCTCGCGAGCGCAGCCGCAGGACTTCGGCGACGAATGCCGTGGTCGCGGGGCCACGACCGAGTCCAGGGCCGAGGACGACAGCGTTATGCGAGTGCAAGTACGGCTCCACTTGCCGTGCAGCGGCGGCGCCCTCATCAGCGCGCACGTCATGCGTGGTGAAGGTCACCTCGGGTAGGTGCGCGGCCACGTTCAGGCGCACATCGCGCGTGGAGGCAACCGTAATCAGGCCGGCACCAATGCGGCCGGCGGCGCCGGCACAGAGGACGGGCGCGCCAAGGAAGTGATCCGACCCGGCGATCACGAGGACTCGGCCGAACTTGTACTTGTGTGCGTTTAGCGGTCTCGCGGGCGCCAGACCCAGTGGCTCCAGCACCGCGTATGGGATGTCGCGTTCGGCAGTTGACGGAATACCAATTTCGCGCGGAATGAGGCGACCAACCCGTTCGGCCGCTGGAAATCGCAGCAAGCCTTGCTTGACGCCCCCGAGCGTGACCGTAGTGTCGGCCCACACGGCTTCGCCGGGTACCACGCCGGTATCCGCGTCGATGCCGCTGGGAAGATCCAGCGCAACGACGTGCAGATCGCCGTGATGCGCATTCACCAGCGCGGCGAGTGATGCCAGCGGTTCGCGCAATGCGCCCTTGGCGCCGATTCCTGCCAGCGCATCTATCGCCAGGCTCGCGGCCCCAAGAACGCCTTCTACCCCAGGGCGATCCTCACTTCGAGTGATGGTGGCGCCAAGCGCACTGAACTGCGCAACCTCTTCGGGCGTGATGGCGTGCCTTGGTGAAAAGACCAGGTCGATCGCCAGGCCGCGCTGGCGCAGCCACTTCGCGGCGACGGCGCCGTCCCGTCCATTGTTGCCGTGGCCTACCAGTACGGCTACACGTCCCGTAGCGAGAGGCAGCACCTCTTCCGCGACGGCCTCACCAGCGCGTTGCTGTAGCTCGGCCTCAGAGGTGCCAGCCGCGAATGCGGCCGCCTCCAGGGCGCGCATCTGCTCGACACTGACGATCTTCACCGCGCTTCCGCGGTTCTCAGAAACCTACGCCGGCGCGGGTACGGCAGGCTGCGGCGGCGGACCCATCGGCGGGCGCGGCCGTGGGCGACGGTAGTGCGCCCGGACCGCATCGCCGATTTTGCGCGGGTCGGCGCTCTTCGACTCGCGGATAGCGTCGACAACGATGTGCGGTGGCGGCAGTGCGCCAGTCTCTTCGGCCAGCCCGCGACTGAACGTCTCCATGAACTGGTCGTCCACTTCCTGGCCACTGAATTCGGCCAGCAACTGGCGCATCTCGGCGATGTCTTCGTCATCTCGACGGCGTTGTTCCGCGCGTTGCTGCAGCATCGAGGTGCGGCTCGGTGGTCGCCCAGGTCCTGAAGGTGGACCACCGAGACGCGGCGCACCCATGCCTGGCCTCGCCGGCCTTGGGCCCATCGGTCCCGCCGGCCTGGGGCCTCGCGGACCACCCGCCGGGCGGTCGGTCTGCGGACCGCCCGCCGCCGGCGCGGCAAATTCGGGCTCGAACTCACGGCCTCGGCCGCGGCCACGTGGGCCGCCACCAGTGGGGGGTCGGCGCCGTTCGCGACCAAGTTCGTCGCCACGATGCTCGCGGCGTGGTGCGCCTCTGCGGCGGTCCCGATCGAACCCATTTTGGTCCAGATCGTCAGCTTCGAGATAGCGATCAACGGTTTCGCGGCGGGGACGTGTAGCGCGGCCACGAGGCGCAGACTCCACTACGACGAGTGGCGCTTCGTCCTCCTGGGGTACCTCCGTAGGCGCGAGCCCGGCCTCTTGCAGCGCGGCGTACTGGCCGAGCAGCGCTTCCTTCAGCGACCTTCCCACAGACTCTCCCTGCTGACCCTCAAATTCCTGGCCCCTCCGGTTCGGCCCAGCGCATCGGCGGTATCGGCACGGGCAAGGCCCGTCACACTCATTTCAACAATCCGCCGCAATGGCAATCCGTCGCAGTCTAACAGAACACCAAACCCCCAACCAGCGGGGGCGGTCCCGACCAGATTCGAACTGGCGATCTCGTCCTTGACAGGGACGCATGTTGGGCCGCTACACCACGGGACCTGGCCATTTGGCCGTCTCAGAGTGTACCTACTCAGGAGTCGGCTCGCCACCAACGGATCGTTCCACCGCCTGGAGTGCGGCAACCAGCGCTTCCTGGCGCAGCGCCAGTGTCAAGTCTCCGCGCGTCTTCTCCAAAATGCCGCGCGTGTTGTCCGTCGTCCGTCGCAAACCACCGGTCAATGCATCGGGGTAATCGAGTGTGACCAACAGGCCGTAGATGTCATCCATGGCGGCGAGCAGCCGCTCGCAGCCATCGGCCTCACCGCGTCGCAACAGGTCGAGCACATAACGCCGCATTTCGCCGACGGCTTCACCCAGTCCGTTCAAAAAGGCCGCGGGGGCGATACCCATCTCTTCTGGATTCGGCAGCAGCCCCTGGTTCACCAACGCATAGGTGCAGCACGCCTCAACGAGCTCCTTTTGCGCATCCTGCACATAACCAGTCCAGTAGAGGTCGGCGTGGTCGGCCAGGGCACTGCAGATCTGGCCGTTCAGGGCGTGGGCCTCGCGTAAAAGGTGTTCGGCGGACGAGAACTCGTGCCGATGCACCGCCCGAATGGAGTTGGCGCAGGTCCGCACCAGCTCGCGTGACCAGCGTAAGGCTTGCTCGCGCACCGCGTTCTTGCGATCCAGGTCCGCCCGCGCCCACTTCTCGACGCGCTCGAGCTCAAGGCCACTCATTCGAGGACGATCTCGAGTCGTTTGTTGCCTTTGCCTTTGTTTTCAGACCCCGCGATACGTACCCGACCCACCTCGTCAGTGTTGGCGACGTGCGTGCCGCCGTCGGCCTGCTGATCGATTCCTTGGATATTGACCACCCGAATGATCTCAATCCCTTCGGGCAACAGGTTGATCTTCGTCCGAATGAGGTCCGGGATTTGAAACGCCTCGTCTCGCGGTAGGAACCGTATCGAGACGGGATGACCCTCGGCGAGGAGCTCATTGGTGCGTTGCTCAATCTGATCGAGACGCTCACGTGAAAGATCTGGCAAAAGAAAGTCCATGCGCGCACGGTCGGGGTACATCTGACCGCCTGTCACGGTTGCGCCAAACAGCTGGAAGATGACGCCGCTCATCGAGTGCAGCGCAGTGTGGTGCCGCATGAGCGCGTAGCGGCGGTCCCAATCGATCTCACCGTGTACTTTGGCGCCGACGGGCGGTGCGTCACCCTCGATGCGATGCACGACCAGCGGACCAACCTTGCGCACCTCGACGACTCGCGCAGTCGCGCCTGCCCACGTGAAGGTTCCCGTGTCGTGCGGCTGGCCACCGCCCGTCGGGTAGAAGGCGGTTCGATCGAGGATGATCAACCCTTCGGGCGTCAGCTCCTGGACGGTGGCATCGAACGAGCGCACGTATGCATCGGTTGAATACAGCTGCTCGGTCTCGGGCACGGCGAGATGGTAGCGATTTGTAGCGCCCTCACGTGTTGCTGCAGGGCTCCTGCCCGACCTAGCATCGCCAGCCGACGATGCGCCGCTTCAGCGTGCCTTTGATCGGCCTGCTGCTGGTTGCCGTGGCTTCGCTCTCGACTGGCGCGCTCGGCGCCGTTGCCACCGCGCCACATCCGCCGACAGCCGTAACACCACCGCCGACCATTGCGCCTACCCGTTCAGCGGTTGCCAGTGTTACTGCGCAGCCAACCGTGGCGACCTCACCGACAGTTGCGCCGACTATCGCACCAACACTGATGCCAACCGTCGTGCCGCTGCCGATGCCGACTGCGGAGCCTATGGACCCGCCGGAGCTCCGCGCGGTCTGGGTCGATGCCTTCCATGACGGGTTCAAGACTCCCCAGCAGGTGGACGATCTGGTGGCGTGGGCACGCCGCGCCAACCTGAACGCGCTGTTCGTGGAGGTCCGTCGGCGGGGCGACGCGTATTACCTGAAGTCGTTCGAGCCGCGGGCCGAGGATCCCGCTCTGACGCCCGGCTTCGATGCCCTCCAGTACCTCATCGAAAAGGCTCACCAGGGGCCGCAGCGCCTGCAAGTTCACGCCTGGCTGGCGACCTTGCCCATCTGGTGGCAGCGCGATACGCCGCCAGCTGCGCCCAATCACGCTTTCAATCTGCATGGCCTGGACGCTGCCCCCGACCAGACCTGGCTCATGTATCGCGATGACGGGCAGGCCTGGGCCGGCAACGACGTCGGGGGCATCTACTACCTTGATCCTGGCAACCCAGACGTCCAGGCCTACACCACCGAGGTGTACCTCAACCTGTTGCGCAATTACGACGTCGACGGCATCCACCTGGATCAGGTTCGCTACTACGAAGGCGACCCCGGGCGCTGGGGGTACAACCCAACCAGCGTTGCTCGATTCAATGCCCAATTCGGTCGCGACCCGGCCACCCAACCAGCACCCGATGACCCGGAGTGGATCACCTGGCGAAGGGACCAGGTGACCGCGTTGGTACGCCGGATCTATACGGACGCGAAAGCCATAAAGCCGCAAATTGCGGTTACCGCTGCAGTCGTCACGTGGGGACGTGGGCCGGTAAGCGCCAGCGACTGGCTCAAGCAGGCGCCGTACGCGTCGGTGTTGCAGGACTGGCGCGCCTGGCTGCAGCAGAGCATCGTCGACTACTTGCTGCCGATGGACTATTACCGCGAGAACGGCGAACAGGCGACCTGGTTCGACAACTGGACGCAGTGGCAGGTCACATATGGCGGACGCCGCAACGTCGTACTTGGCCTCGGCTCCTATCTCAACTCCGAGGACGGCGTCCTGTCACAACTCGCTCGGGCGCGCGCGCTTGGCCCCATGGGTATCGCGTTGTACTCGTACGCCGTACCGGACGCGGACCTCGAGGGCGCCAGCACTGAGGACCGCCTGTCGTTCGCGGACGAGTTGCGGGCGGTCTTCTCCCGACCTGCACCGGTGCCGCTGCTCCCTGCCGCTTCGCGCGGGTCTATGGACTAGTATCTGGGCGGTCGTGCGCCTAAGAACGCGGCCGAAATCCGCCTTGAGGTGCTGATAGCTCGTGACTGCCGCGTTCTCAGGCGCAGTTCTTTGGAAGAAACTCGTCGCCGAATTTCAGGCCACAATTGCGCTCTTGCTTCTGAGCACCGCCTGCGGTCCGCTGCTCCCATCGCCGCTCGGGCAGGTCAGCGCGCAGCCGCCGCCGCTTTCGCCCGGACTACGCGACCAGCGCAATCGCTTGGACGTTCACTACCACTTGAACTCGCCGGCGAGTGTGTCCAGCTCCATCGTTTCCAGCCAGGGTCAGCAATGGACAATCGCCTCGGATGTGCCTCGGCCCACACCCGGCGATTACGTTCTGCAATTCGATGGCACGGTGGCTGGGCCAGGCCCGAACGAACGCCGCGTGCTGCCTGACGGCGACTACCAGTTGGTCCTCGACGTCTCCACCGCGAACCAGCACCAGCAGACACCCGTCACGCTGACGGTCCGTGGCGCCGACGCAACGCCTCCAGATATCACCAACCTCACCCTGCTTCCAGACACCATTTCGCCCAATTTCGATGCTCAGGATGATGTGACGCACGTCAGTTACAGCCTCGGCAAGGACGCGCTCGTCTCGCTGTTTCTGGATAGTGCGGCGGACTCGGGGCCCGCGAAGCGAATCTGGATGAGCGAGGAGGTCAAGACGAACGCCGGGGTGCAGAGTCAGCCATGGGACGGTCTGGCCAACGGCCAGCCGGTGCCCAGCGGCAACTACATGCTGGGTGTTCGCGCACGCGACCAGGCCGGCAACGTGGTGGAGAGCAGCCAACCATTGACGGTCGGGGATTCGGGCGTGCCCGAGGCGTCGATCGTGTCTGCCCAGATCGGTCCGCAGCAAATTATTCGTGGCAACGAGGTCTGCCTTGATGCGATCGTGCGCAACACCGGGCAGACGGTGCTGCGCACGCAAGGCCCCGACCCGGGCTACGTCTACAACTCTCTGGATACCTATGCGTCAATCGAAAACCACACCTACGCCGAGCACGCCGGCTACTGGCGCGTCGGCTTGAACTGGTCCGGCAGCACCGACCTGACGGGCGCAAGCTATCCCTATCGTTGGGGGTTCGGCCACGATCTGCAGCCCGGCGAGGAGGCAACCGTGCACGGCTGCGTGACCGTGGTGAATGAGCAGGATCAGCTGATCTTCGCGGCTGGTCTGGTGCAGGAAAATGTCGCGATCCACAGCGCAGGCGCGGGTCTGGTGCGCGTGAACATCTCCTGAGTGCGCTGCTCGGTCCTGATCGTCTCTTACAACACGTGCCAGTTGACCGTTGAGGCTATCGCCTCGGTCATGCACGAACCTGAGGTCGAAACCATCGTCGTCGATAACGCATCACACGACGGCAGCGCGGACGCGATTGCCGCGCAGTATCCGTCGGTTCGCCTTATTCGTTCCGAGCGCAACCTCGGTTTCGCCGGCGGTGTGAATCGGGCGGCCCCGGAGGCTTCCGGCGAACACATGCTTGTGCTGAACTCCGATGCGCGCCTTGAGCCGGGCGCTCTGGACCTTCTCCTCCAGCATCTGAACAGCCATCCGCGCGCAGGTCTGGTCGCCCCCGCGCTCCGATATGCGGATGGCCGCGCGCAAGCGTCGGCCTTCGTCTTTCCGGGCCTGCTCCAGATCGCACTGGATCTCTATCCCATCAATCGCCTGATGGACTCGCGCATCAATGGCCGCATATCCAGCACGGTGCCGCGTCAGGTCGACTATCCCCTCGGTGCTTGCATGTTGATCCGGCGTGCCGCCTGGCATGACGTTGGCCCGCTCGACGAGGGCTACTTCATGTACCTCGAAGAAATTGACTGGTGCCGACGAGCGCGCGCCCACGGCTGGCAGATCTGGCACCAGCCCCGGGCCATCGCCATGCACCACGGAGGCTCATCCACCAGCCAACAACCCGACGCGATGTTTGCGCAGCTCTGGCGTAGCAGGTTGCGCTACTACGCACGCTTCCACGGTCCGACGTACAACCGGGTGGTGCACGGCCTGGTCCGGCTCGGACTGCGCAGGCGCGCTGGCGCCGCCGAACGCGTCCGACAGCTTTCGGCGTGAAGCTTACCGCGGCGATCATTGCGCGCGACGAGGAGCGCCACCTCCCCGATTGCCTCGACTCGATCGCCTTTGCTAACGAACGTCTCGTGCTAGTCGCCGCGCAAACGGTCGACCGTTCGCGTGAAGTCGCCTGTCTGCACGGCGCACGCGTCGAAGAGCGTCCGTTCGACAACTTCGCCGCCCAGCGAGACGTGGCGTTGCGTCTGGCGCAGGGTGAATGGGTGCTGTTCGTCGATGCCGACGAACGCGTCACCGAGGGCCTCCGCAAGGAGGTCCTGAACACGATCGCCGAGCCACGCGGCGCCCGAGGGTTCTGGATTCCGCGGCACAACTTGCTGATGGGTCGCATCGTGCGCCACGCCGGCTGGTACCCGGACTATCAGTTGCGACTGCTGGAGCGAGCGGCTGCCCACTACGACCCCGCGCGGCCGGTCCACGAGCTCGCGCTGGTCGACGGTCCCGTTGGCCAGCTCCACCAACCGCTGATCCACTACAACTACACCAGCCTCGCCGAATTCATCCGCAAGCAAGAGCGGTACTCTGCGCTGGAGGCCAAACGCTGGCTGGCTATGTACGGCCGACCGCGGTTGCGCGGCGTCGTCGGTCAGCCGCTACGCGAGTTCTGGCGGCGCTTTGTGCTCCTGCAGGGCTACCGCGAAGGTCCGCTGGGCCTGGTCTTATGCGGGCTTCTCGCGTATTACGCCGGCAAAGCCGTCTGGCTCGCACGTGCAGCGGCGTCACGCAGCTGATCGACCGTCGTAATCCCGCGTACGCGGACCACGAAGTCTCCGAGCGACGAACTGTTCGAGCGCAAGCTGCGCAGCAGATCAGGTATGGGGTTACTCGGGGAGGCTGCAAATCCGTTGCCGTAACTGCCGTAGAGCGCGAAGTACGCCTGGTTCAACTTGCGAATGGGGTACCCGTGCTGCTGCAGCTCGTCGCGCCGCGCGCGCATGTACGCCTCGGCCTCATCAACCCGCCCGACGGCCAGAAGCTCGTCCGTGTGGCCGCGCGTCTCGCGCATGAACGCGGTGAAATCGAACGCCTGCCTCCTCGAAGATGGCGGCGAAGCCTGAGGCGCACCTGGTATACCGAGCCCAAGACGCAACGCCACACCAGCGCCAACCTCCGAGCCAATCATCTCAGCGGTTGTCTCGTTGATTTCCCGGGTCTCCTGACTGCTCCAGTAGCCCGCCCCGAGCGGATAGAAGATCAAGTACTGGTGCAGCCACTCGTGAGCGACCGAACCGAGAACGCGTTCGGCCGAGTCGTCTTCGAGTACCATCGATGGGTACGTCGCAATGCCGCCGATTGGCGCCACCAGCGACGACACGCCCGTGCTGTCAGCCGAGGCCTCCAAGCGCTCTTGGGCTGCCGGGTCCATCGCCTGCAACACCGCCGAGCTGTCGACGCGAATGGCCGACCGCGGCGAAATCACCAGCACGTTCGGCGGCGGCGTGAGGCTCACGAGCACCGGCGGGAACAGACCTGGTGTTGGCAGTGGCTGTTGGCTTTCCAGGCCTCCGTCGAGATATGCCTGCGCGACCTCGTCCTGCAGCGCGGTTTCCGCCTGTGGCCGCAGGGTGCCGCGGTCCGCACCGGGTGCAAAGTACGCCCGAAGCAGGTCCGCATCTGACGGTGGTGCATCTGGCGCATGGGTTAGACCATGCAGTAACGCGCCACCATCCTGCGCCAGGTGGAGTGTTTCCCAGTCAAGCAGCCGAAAGCTTGTCGGGCTGGCCAGGTCGCGAATGCGCGCTGCACCAGAGGGCTGCATGGGTGCAACGAGCCATGGCAGCAGCAACAGCACACTCGGTAGCCAGCGCAGGAGCCACATTCAGCATCAGCGTAATCGCTCGGTAGCATGCACGGAGTGCACGCGGATGAGGCCACCCTCACGGCCGCCCAGCGCGGTGACGTCGTTGCGTTCAACGCCTTGATCGAGGCGCACCAGCGCCAGGTCTTCAACATCTGCTACCGCACACTGGGAAATGCCGAAGACGCCGCGGATGCGACTCAAGATGCGCTGCTGAGCGCCTTCCGAGGAATCAGCTCGTTCAACGGATCAGCCGCGGGATTGAAGGCGTGGCTGCTGAGGATCGCGGTCAACGCGTGCTACGACCAGCTTCGTCGACGCCAGCGGCGCCCGACCGAGAGCCTCGATGCGCCACACGACGACGACACGGCCACAACGGCGGATCGCCTTCAGGATCCGCGGCCCAGCCCTGAACAGCAGAGCCTTGGCGCCGAGACCGCGCGTCACATCCAGGAGGCGATCGATCGCCTGTCGCACGAGCAACGCATGACTGTCGTGCTCTGCGATGTCCAGGGTCTCAGCTACGAAGAGGCTGCCGAGGCCATGGACTGTGAGCTTGGGACGGTGAAGAGTCGGCTGAGTCGCGCGCGAGCGCAGCTGCGCGTCCAACTCGTCGAAAAAGGGGAACTGCCAGCCCGGTCAGCGCGTCTACAAGAGAGGAACCCGTGACACACGCTTCGCAACATCTCGACGATGAGGTCCTCTCCGCACTCGTAGACGAACAGCTGTCGCCGAACGAGTCGGCCGCTGCGGTGGAACACCTCGCGGCGTGCGTGGACTGTAGCGAACGTCTCGAAGGGTTTCGTTCGGTCGCTGCATTAATGCGGCGCCTGCCGGAAGTGGATCTGCCCCGCGATATTTTGCTCGGTCCACGCCTGGTGGTCGATCCGCCCAACGTTGTGCGCCTGCGGCGCTGGTACACGGCCACACGTGCGGCGGCTGCCTCGCTAGCGGCAGTATTCGTATTGCTTTCGGCAGGCACGCTGTACATCGACTCACGCCCGGCCGCCTCCGCGCCAGCCGCGGAAGTCGCCAGGCCGCAGGTGCTCTCGGCGCCGAGCGATGCGAACGCGAATCCGCCGCAGCCAGCCGTCGCGCAGCGCGCAGC
The DNA here is from genome assembly GCA_019239775.1 of Chloroflexota bacterium. GTDB lineage: Bacteria > Chloroflexota > UBA6077 > UBA6077 > CF-72 > CF-72. Next base: position 14,538 of record JAFAZN010000336.1, on the reverse strand, counting down.
GGTTCCACAGGCATCGCCTGCGGCTCCTGCGCCAGCGCTTGCGCCGGCTTCCGGTGCCGCGGCACGACCGGCTTCAGCGCCACAGCCCGACGATCAGATCGCCGCGACGACAAGCGTTCGGCCGCTGCCCACCCCGCCACCGACGCCGATGCCGACGGCGGCCCCGGTGATCCCTGCGCCCATTCGGCAGGTTGCGTTGGCCGACGATCCTGCTGCCCCAATTCGCACAAGCGCAGTTGTCGCCGGTTTGCTTGCAGTGCTCGCACTGCTGGCAACCTTCGTCGTCCGGCACCGTCTGCGCCACCACACCACCCATCCCTAAAAAATTCGGAGTACCTCTCGTGATCGGTCGCATGCTTCTCGCCCTCGGATCTGCCGCGTCCCTCGCGGCCGTCGTTGCGCTCGCGCCGCGCGTCTGGGCGCAGACCATTCCTGTTCAGCCCACGCAGCCGACTCCTGGTGTCAGCGTTGTCGGCGCGGGCATCGTGCTGGCGCAGCCGGACGTTGCCCGCATCACCATCGGTGCAGATGTCTCCGACGCGTCGTTGGCCAACGCGCAGGCTGAGGCGGCGCGGCGCATGGACGCCGTCGTTGCCAAGCTCAAGGCCGACGGTATCGCCGACAACGACATCCGCACCGTCAGCTACAACGTCACCCCTCAGTACGACCAGGGGCCGAATCAGGGGCAGCCTGTCCTGCGCGGCTACGAGGTGCAGAACATGGTCGAGGTACGCACCACCAACGTGGGCAACCTGGGCTCTTTGCTGGACGACGCGGTCGGCTCGGGCGCCACGCGCATCTTCGGCATCAGCTTTGAAGCTTCGAACATGGAGGACTTGAAGAACCAGGCGCGCGATCAGGCCATGGCCAATGCGCAGGCGAAAGCACAGCAGTTGGCCAAAGATGGCAACGTGTCACTCGGCCGCGCGATTGCAATCGACGAATCGGATGCCAGCGGCGTGACCCCCGTGCAAGTGCGCACCGCCGCGCCCGCTGCCGCCCAAGCAGCCCCGCAGACGCCGATTCAACCAGGCCAACTGCAAATCTCCACCACGGTCCGCGTGGTCTACGCGATCCAGTAGCGCGCTACCGTAGAGCGGGCAAGCGCAGCAGGAGGAGGTCGAGCGCGAGGCGCGCGTTGACATTGGTATCCAGGTCCGCAAGCGTCTGCTGTATGGCGGCAGCAGCCTCGCGGGCCGACCCGTGGCTCACGTTCGCAGCCGCGGACCGTAGCGCGTCGCGCTCGGAACCCTCCAGGTGGACAATGCGGTTCAGCAGCCCAAGCTGTACCAGCAGTACGTCCCGCCACCAGCTCATCCACACGCGGAGCGTCTCGCGCACGGTGTCAGGATGTCCATACCACCGTTCGGACAACGCCCGCGCCCGCACCAGGCGGTCCACGCGCGAACCACGCAGCGCTTCAACCAACTGCTGTGCAAACACACGTTGCTGCTCGAACAACGCGGGATCGCGCGCTGCGTTCACCGCCCAGCCCTGTCGACCGCCCGCCAGCGCGGCCAGCTGCAACGCGCGCTCGCTCTCAACGCCCAGGTCCTCCAGCGCCGTGGCCAACTGACCCCGCGGCGCCGGTTGCAGCCGCAGCTCCTGACAGCGGGAAGCAATCGTCGGCAGCACACCCCCGCGTTCAATGGCGGTCAGCAAGAACAGCACGAACGGAGGCGGCTCCTCCAGCGTCTTCAAAAGGCGATTGCCCGCGTCTTCTGCCAGCTCTTCGGCATACACGATCAGATACACCTTGCGGCGGCCCATCACCGGCCGAAGCTGGGCGTCCGCCTGAATGAACTCGACGTTGTCCGCGTACTCGCGCGGCGACCCCGAAGCGCGCATCGCGATCATGCGCCGCTCGGGCGCCCGTTTGACTACGCGCACGTCGGGGTGAACGCCCCGCTCGATCAGGCGGCACTGCTGGCAGGTACGGTCGGGACGATCGTCCACTTCAGGCGCCAGGCAGTTGACGGCCTGCGCAATCTCGAGGGCAAACGTGCGCTTGCCAACCGAGCGAGGACCAGTGATCAGGTATGCGTGTGCGAGGCGGTCGGTCCGCAGCGCCCGCCGCAGCCACGCTTCGGCGGGCTCGTGGCCGATCACATGCCTGTCAGTGGTGGCGGCTGCACCCGCAGATCGTTTTCAACCGACCGGACTCCGTCAATCGAGCGCACGATTTGCTCGACGGCCTCGCGGTCTTCCTCGGTAATGACTTCACCTTCGATACGTACGCGTCCATCCTGCGCCACAACCTTGAGGCCATTGGCCCAGACGGTCGGATCGCCAAGCACGGTGGCCTCAACCCTGCTGGCCAGAGCCAGATTGGCCAGCCGTTGATTGTCGAGCGCGCTCGGCTCGAGCATCCCACTGTCGACAATCGCCGCCACAATATCGACCGACTCGCTCACGCTGAAACGACCCGTGTTAACGACCAGGTCCCAGTGGTGCGACTCCAGCCAGTCGATGTTGAACAGGTAGCGCATGTAGCCGCTGATGTCGCGATCGGCCTTGCGGATCAGATCGCGGGCCTGCTCGCGCGTAAGTGGACCGGCTACTTCGTCGAAGCCGCGCTCCATAACTCGCTCCATGCGCACGTCCATCGGCGCGATGATCTGAAGCCGCAGCACATTGCTCAGGCCCTTCAACAACTGGCCGCCGCCCAGGCCGACGATGACGACGTCACTTTCTTCAGCCAGCTGCGTGGTGGCACGCCGCAGCACGCTGGCGTAGCGGCGGCGCTCTTCGTTGAGGCGCTCCCAGAAGGACGGTGAGCGTTCGCGCATCTCGGGTGCACGGTCCCAGGCGACGTCGGTACCGCCGATCCTCTCCGCGACGCGGATGAGCTCGGCTCGTTCGACCAGGCGGTAATTCAGGCGCTCGGCCAGAGCACGAGCAATGGTGTCGCCCAGCGACCCGGGATGGCGCGAGATCGTGATAACGGCCATCTCCCAGCCTCCCTGTGAAATTCGGCTCGGCCGAATTTCTTCTAACAGCCTACTCGGAACGCGCCCCACGGAGATCATTCTCCAGAAAGGAGTGTCAACAGCGTTCCGAGGGCGTCATTCTAAGATGATTCGCGCCCAAGATGTACTCAAATCGGGGTTGGTCGTATTCCTCCGGCCTCACGCCAACCCGGAGCTCGGCCTATCGGCGCCGCCGCTTACGCCTGCCGTCGCTACCCCGCCTGAGCCCACTGCCTGTCGCGCTCGCGCTGATCGGCGCCGTCGCCTGGTACCACTTTGCCTTCGCGGGATTCAGTGTGCGCGGCCAGGTCGTCGACTCGCTGAGCGGTGCACCCGTGAGCGACGCCCGCATCTGGTCCGCTCGCGCTGCTACCGGAACGTCCTCCGACGGCGCTTTCGTGCTGGAGCACGTGAAACCACCCGACGCCCTCGGCCTCGACGCGCCTGGCTATCAGACTCAGACGCTGCGCGTTCTCGACCCATTCCAGGCCGAATCTGTGCGTCTGGATCCCGTCGCGGTCGAGGTCCAGCCGGTTGACTCCGACACCGGCCAGTCGGTAGCCGCCACGCTTGACCTGCCGCAGGCGACGTTGGTCGCCGATGGCCAGTTCCGTGTGGCGCCGGTCCGCATTGGCCAATCGTTCACGCTGAATGCTCCCGGCTACCAGCCCGCTACCGCGGCATACACCGGACAGGACCTGTTACGCGTCCCGCTCCAACCGCGTCTGGACGGCCACATCGTGGACGCGGCAACAGGCAAGGGTGTGGCGGAAGCACGCATCAGCGTGGACGACACGGTTCTCACTTCGGATCGGGACGGTGCTTTCGTGCTGCAGCACCGGCCGCACACGGGAACGCTGACGGTGCTTGCGCCCGGGTACCGCCGCGCCTTGCTCGACCTCAGCACGTCAGTTGGCCTGGACGTGCAGCTGCAGCCCAACCCGGTCCACGCGACGTACCTGACGTATTTCGCGGCAGGCGGCGACCAGTATCGCCAGGACTTGCTGAACCTCCTGGACACGACCGAGATCAACGCCGTAGTTATCGACATCAAGGGCGACTACGGCCTGCTCAGCTATCGCAGCAATGTGCCCCTCGCACAGCAGATTGGCGCAAACGAGAGCCCAACCATCGACGACCTCGATGGGTTGCTGCAAACGCTGCATCAGCGCGGCACCTACGTGATCGGGCGCATCGTGGTCTTTAAAGACAACGTCCTGGCGCGTAATGGCGCCCGCGCAGGCCTCGACGTCGGCGTCAAAGACCGCCGCACGGGCCAGAACTGGGTCGACGGGGAGAAGCTGGCCTGGGTCGATCCCTTCCAATCCGCCGCGTGGGATTACAACACGGCTCTCGCCCGTGAGGCGATTCAGCGCGGCTTCGACGAGGTCCAGTTCGACTACATCCGCTTTCCGACGGATCCCTCGCCCGACGCCAGCATCGCCGATATTCAGTACTCGCGCCCTTTCACGCCAGACAATCGCGTAACGGCGTTGAAGAGCTTCCTGTCGCAGGCGCACGCCGCGGTGAATGCTGCCGGTGGCTTCCTGAGCATGGACACGTTTGGCTACACGACCTGGTGGGACGACGACGGAGGCATCGGTCAGGATCTCGAGATCCTGGCCGATGACATCGACTACTACTGCCCGATGGTGTATCCGTCCACCTTCAACGCTGGGCTCCCCGGTGGCATCCCGTATCCCGAGGTGGTCTCGCGGCCCTACGACGTTGTCTATCAGTCGTTGGTGCACGCGGGGCAGAAGCTGGCGGGTAAGCACGTGGTTTTACGCCCGTGGCTGCAGTATTTCGACGACTATCCGTGGGCGACGCAGATGCATTACGACGCGCCCCTGATCGAGGCGCAGAAGAAGGCGGTTGCTGATGCCAACGCGTACGGCTGGATGCTCTGGAACGCAGGCAGCCTCTTCAAACGCGGCGGCCTGGCCCCGCGCACCTAAACCGGGAAACAGGTCAACCCTCAACCTGCTGGGGTTAGACTTGCCTCGCAACTTTGGTCGCGATCGCAGCTGAGTCATCTCCGGCACGCAGTAGGAATCTTGGCGCGGCCCTTCTGGGCCTGCCGCTGTTCCTCAAGGTGCTGGTTGCCAACGTCATCGTTGTGCTGCTCGGCGTGATCCTCGGCACGTGGTTCACCCTGACCTTCGTTGCCAGCCCCTCGGGCCTGCATTGGGCTGCGGTCGCCGTCATGCTGGTCGCAGGCTTCGGAGCGAGCGTGTTGATCAATGCGGCCGTCCTCACGCTGGCGCTCCAGCCCCTGCACGCGCTCGAGAAAACAGTCGACAGAGTAGCCACTGGCGATCTCAGCGCAAGAGCGCAGCACGTGCTCTTCCGTGATCCCGACGTCGAACGCCTCGGCGACACCCTGAACGGCATGCTCGATGTGCTGCAGGAGCACCGCAAGCAACTGCAGAAGATGTCCGAGCAGGTACTGGCCGCGCAGGAAGATGAGCGGAAGCGCATCGCCCGCGAGCTGCACGATGAAACGGCCCAGGCCCTCACCACGCTGCTGATTCGCCTCAAGATCCTCGAAAAAGCGCGAACGGACACGGAGGTGCGTGGCCAGATCGACGAGCTGCGCGAACTCACCGCCGATACGCTGGAAGCGGTCCGCAAGCTGGCGGTCGAATTGCGGCCTGCCACGCTGGACGACCTTGGTCTGCTGGCAGCCCTCGAGGCGTACACGGAGTCATATCGAAGCCGAATGCCGGTGCGCGTGACCTTCAAGGCCAACGGTTTCGAAGATCGGGACCGACGTTTACCGCCACAGATCGAGCTTGTTCTCTATCGTGTAGTTCAGGAAGCCCTGACGAACGTGGCCAAGCACGCGAACGCGCACGCGATTCAGGTCCAGCTCTCACGCGGTCGCGCGGACGTGGTCGCCTCAGTCGAAGACGATGGCGACGGTTTCGAGGTGGAGGACATGATGCGCTCGCGCGAACGCGGCCTGGGGTTGTTTGGAATGCAGGAACGCCTGGCTCTCGTCCGAGGCCAATTGGAGATCGACAGCGAGCCGAGCCATGGGACGCGGGTGACGGCGCGCGTGCCGCTGAATGCCGCGGGAGTGCTCGCGTGACAGTGGCCGAGCCGAAGATCCGTGTCGTGTTGGCGGATGACCATGCCGTCCTGCGCGCGGGCCTCAAGGCGCTCCTGAATGCCGAGCCGGACATCGAGGTGGTTGGCGAGGCGCCCGACGGCGCATCTGCCGTCGAGGCGGCCCGGGAAGCGCAGCCCGACGTCATCGTGATGGATATTCAGATGCCGCGGATGAGTGGACTGGATGCCACGCGCGCCATCCGCCAGAGCGGTCTCAGCTCCAAAGTGCTGATCCTGACAATGCATGCCGAGTCGCAGTACCTGCTGCCACTCCTGGAAGCTGGAGGCTCCGGCTACGTGCTGAAAGCAGGCGCGGACACCGAGCTGATCGAGGCCATTCGCACGGTTCATCGCGGGGAGGTGTTCCTTTACCCGGCCGCGACCAAGCTGCTGGTGGACGGGTACCTGGACCGTTCCACCCGCGAGGACGAACCCTTCGACGGCCTCACAGAACGCGAACGCGAGGTGCTCAAGTTGGTGGCCGAGGGCTACAGCGGCACCGAGATTGCCGAAAAGCTGGTGATCTCGCCCAAAACCGTGGACACCTACCGCGAGCGGATCATGCAAAAGCTCGGCTTGCGCCACCGTTACGAGCTCGTCCGGTACGCCCTGCGCAAGGGCATGCTCAAGGCCGAGTAGCCCCGTCGGCGTGTAGGGAAACCCCTGTCGGGCAAAGACAGGTTTGACACACGCGTGCGCTGACCCGCAGCATTGAAGGTACGAACCACTGATGGAAGGGCTTAGCCTCCTTCTCGACGACCTCCGCCGCGGACAATTCCGCCGCGCGTTGACCGAGAACCGCATCTGGAAAGCATGGTTCCGTACCGGCTATCCATCGACGCCGCGCCAGCAGGCGTTGATCATGTTCAACAACGTCTTCCTGCACCTTCACCCGGTGCGGGTCCGTCGTGAATCCCTCCGGATCACCTACACGTTCTGCCTCGGCGGCCTGTCATTTTTCCTGTTCCTGGTCCTGACGATCACCGGCGTGCTGCTGATGTTCTATTACCGGCCCGCCACCAGCGTGGCCTATCAGGACATGAAGGACCTGGACACCCTGATCAACTTCGGGCTGCTCCTCAGGAACCTGCACCGCTACTCGGCCCACGCCATGGTCATCGTGGTGTTCTTGCATATGCTGCGCGTCTTCTACACCGGCGCGTATCGGCCACCACGTGAGTTCAACTGGGCCGTCGGCGCGATCCTGTTGTTCTGCACGTTTTTCCTGAGTTTCACGGGTTACTTGCTGCCGTGGGACCAGTTGGGCATCTGGGCCGTCACCGTAGGTACCAACATGGCGGGCGCCACGCCGTTCGTCGGCGAGCAAACGCGTTTTCTGCTGATTGGAGGCTATGAAATCAGCGACAACACCCTGGTGCGCTGGTACGTGCTGCACGTCATCGGCATGCCACTCATTACCGCCGTGTTGATGGCCGTCCACTTCTGGCGGATCCGCAAGGACGGCGGGATCTCGGGACCGCTCTGATGGCGCTCGATCGAACCCCTGACATGGAGGGTCTGTCGCCTTCCGAGCGTGCGGCAATCTACAAACAGCGCGCCGCGGCCGCCGGCATCGGCCAGCCGCCTAGCGGCGCGAGCGCCCAGGCCGCGCCTCGGCCAGCGGCGCCTGCCCCCGCTGTCGCTCCGGCGCCAGCCGCCGCCGCCGCGGTCGCCGAGCGTCCCGCCGGCGCAGCCGTCCCTGCGAAAGTCGCCGCGGCGGCTGCCGCGCGACGCGAACAGGTCGCCGCCGTCGCCCGCCGCGAGCCAGCACCCTCGGCCGCCGAGCAGTCCGAACGACTGGTGTACGTCTGGCCGCACCTGGTCACGATCGAGTTCCTGGCCGCGGTGCTGTTGATGCTCAGCCTCGTCGTGGTCTCGATCATCTTGCAGTCGCCGCTGGAGGCGCACGCCAATCCCGATCGCACGCCAAATCCGTCGAAGGCGCCGTGGTATTTCCTCAATCTGCAGGAATTGCTGCTGCACATGCACCCGTCCCTGGCAGGCGTGCTCATCCCCGCCGGCGTGGTGTTCGTTGCGATCCCGCTGATTCCCTACTTCGATCGCAGTACGGTCGACGTCGGCAAATGGTTCGGTACGGCAAAGGCCGTCCCGATCACGATCTTCACCTCCGTGTACTCGACCATTGTGTTGATCGCGCTGGTCTTGTTTGACGAGAGGATCGGCGTCAAGCCGATGATGCAGGCGATTGCCAGCGCGACGGGCGTGGCGTTCTTCGCCGATACCAACCCACTGGGCATTGGCGCGCTGAGCATGCCCAACGTGATCGTGCCAATGATCCTGATGAATGTGCCGATCGTCGTTCTGCTCTTACTGATACGCGGGATTTATCGCCCGCAGGGCATGCGCGACTACATGATCGCGTTGTTCACGGGGTTCGTCGTCGCGTACGTAGTGCTCACGATTGTTGGCTCGTTCTTCCGCGGTGAGCAGATGATTTTGATGTGGCCCTGGGATCCACGCCAGGCGCGCCTTGATTGAGATGAGCTCTGCACATGGCTAAGACAACTCGAGAACTCGGTCTGTTCCTACCGCCAGAGAAGGAGCGGCAGCTCCGCGAGTTGGAAGGCCTCGAGGCCGAGCAGCAGTCGCGCGTACGGCGCCGCATGATGTTCCGCTGGATGGGCTGGGGCGCCGTAGCGGTGCTCCTCGGCCAGTGGAGCATCGGCTTCCTGAGCTTCTTTACTCCGAAACGCCTGGGCGCCTTCGGCGGCACGGTGGTTGCGGGCGCCATCTCCGATTTCAAAGTCGGCGACGTCAAGCAAGTCCGCGACGGCAAGTTCTACCTGACGCGCGTTCCCGAAGGCTTTATGGCCCTCTACTGGAAGTGCCCCCACCTCGGTTGCACCGTGCCATGGGCGCCGCAAGATCCAGCTATGCCCGGACCTCCCGATGGCGGCGATCAAGCCTATACGGACAAGGGCCGCTTCAAGTGCCCCTGTCACGGCTCGATTTACAACCGGTACGGCCAGATTATCCAGGGTCCCGCGCCGCGCCCGATGGACCACTTCCCGATCAAGTTCGACGCGCAGGGTCGCGTGACCGTCGACACCGGCCCTTCAAAGGCCATCTCGCGGCCAGTCGCTACGCTTGACGACGTCACACCCCCACCTTCCTAGACACAACGACCTGTGGATCTCGTCAACATCCCCGCGCTGATCACGGCTGTCTTCCTGCTCCTGGTGCTGGGAGCGGTGCTGTGGTATGCCGCGCGGGTTGCAGTGCCACTGCCCGAGGCACCGTCTGGTCCGCCAGTCGGGGCGCTCGCCATGGAGCGCAAGATCATCGCCATCGTGGCCATGATCGCGGCCATGGCCCTCCTCTTCCTGGGCTACGGCTTCCGCGAACCTGCCCGCCAGGTCCAGGCGCAAGAAGGACAGCTCGACACATCGATCGATCGAGGCATCGACAACTTCACCAGCCTGTGCTTCCCGTGTCATGGCGAAAAAGGTCAGGGCGCGGTCGTGCCAGATGTAACGCCTGAGCGCCTGGCGCCGCCCTTGAATCGCGCCGACCTGCGGCCAACGGACTCGGATACTCGGACGAAGGAATACGACTTCATCTTCAAGACCATTCAGCGTGGGCGACCAGGCACGCCCATGCCGACCTGGGGCCAGATCGATGGCGGTCCGCTGCTCGACGAGCAGGTCAACGAGTTGACGCTGATGATCCTGAACGGCGATCGGCAGGTGATGTATCAGGGCAAGCTTGCAACACCGTGGGAGCACACCGCCGATGTGGTGAATGACCACGTTGCGCAGGGCCTGGCAACACTGCCGAAGCAGCCCGACGTCACGAGCCAGCCGTGGTACGCGACCCTGAACCCACAGCAGCAACAGGGCGTTCAGGTCATCTTGCAACGTGGCTGTGGCGGGTGCCACACGATCCCGAACATCCCTGGCGCACAGGGCACGATTGGTCCGAACCTTGGACCACATGACCAGGTGCCCCCAGTCAATCAGCGGCCAATGATCGCCACGTTCCCGAACGGGTCCGTGCCGAACAACTCGATCGACGACCTGTCGAAGTGGATCATGAATCCCGCTGCGCTCAAGCCTGGCACGGCGATGCCGACGTTGGGGCTGAGCCAGGACGAGGCTACGGCGGCAGCGGCGTTCCTGTACTCGATTGGTCCTGACGGAACACCTGGTACCGCCGGCGGCTAAACAACTTCGGTCGCCAGCAGGTCTTCGTAGCTCTCCCGCCGTCTGACCAGTTGCGCGTTCCCGTTTCCAACCAGCACCACGGCCGGCCGTGGCACGAGGTTGTAGTTGCTGGCCATCGACAGGTGGTACGCCCCTGACGCGGGAATCGCCACGAGATCTCGTGGAGCAGGCCTCGGCAGCAACGCCTCCCGAACCAGGACGTCGCCCGACTCACAGTACCTTCCAGCAATCGCCACCACCGAATCGGCCTCGTCCCTGACTCGGTTGGCTAGCACGGGCGCATAGACCGCCCCATACGCAGTGGGCCGCATATTGTCAGCCATGCCGCCGTCAACAGCGACATACGTGCGCACGCCCTCAATGGTCTTGGTCGAGCCGACGCGATAAAGGGCGACCCCCGCGGGCCCGATGATCGATCGGCCAGGCTCGATGGTGAGCCGAGGCAGGTGCGCGCCTGCGACCGCGCATACTGCCTGCGCGATGGTTCGCGTCGCTTCAGCGGGTGTCAGCACAACGTCTCGCGGCGTGTAGCGCAACCCGAAGCCACCACCAGGACTGAGCTCCCGCAGTTCTATCCCCGCACTTGCGGCAAACTCGAAGATCCTCTGGACGGTCAAGCGATATGGCTCGAGCTCGAACACCTGCGAGCCTATGTGCGCGTGCAGCCCCTCCAACTGCAGCGCCTGCTTAGCCCTGATCCGCTGCACTGCTTCTGCAGCAGCACCAGTCTGGATACTGACTCCGAACTTCGTGTCGAGTACGCCGGTCTGGATGTGCACATGCGTGTGCGCCTCGACACCTGGTCCGACCCTCAGGAGTACCTTCTGGCGTACACCGCGCCCTCTGGCGAGCGCCGCAAGCGGATCGATCTCTTCCAGGTTGTCCACGACGATAGTGCCCACGCCATAGTCCATTGCCTGGGCGAGCTCATCGCTGGCTTTGTTATTGCCGTGAAAGAAGATCCGTTCTGGCGGAAAGTTCACGCGCTGAGCCGCGTACAGCTCCCCGCCGGAGACCACGTCCAGCCCCAGCCCTTCGTCGGCGATGATGCGCAGCAGCCACGGCGCGCAGTACGCCTTGCCTGCGTAACACACCAGCGATTCGCCTGGATACGCCGCGCGCAGCCCATCCCGATACGCCCTCGCGCGCCCGCGAATGGTGGCTTCGTCGTACACGTACAACGGCGTCCCAAACTGTTCGGCGACTTCGACAACATCGACTCCACCGAAGGACAGATGCCCATCACGCGTGACGTTCGCGCCATCCGGGAAGAGCCCCAAAACGTCGTCGAACTGGGTCCCCTCCGGGGAATGAATTTCTATGGCGTTGCTCGGGAGGGCACCAGCGACCAGTCCTCAGGCAGCTCGTACCGATGCACGCGATCTGTCGGCTGGTTATTGCGCAGCACCCGCACCCTGCCTTTGCGGCGGATCTCCGAGTAGGTGTTCTGTAGCTGCACGATGCGCTTGGCCAGCAGGTTGAAGACGACCACGCCAGCACGCACCGGCGAAAGTGAGATCTCCTCGGTCCGCGGGTCCACAACTCGGAAGACCGGCGCCTCCTGTGGCAAACAATAGTCGAGCGCCGCATGGATCCAGCGATAGTTGGTCGGCGAGTTGTGCTCATCGAAGACGGCGAGCCCACTGAGTACGCGTTCTGCCAGATCACCCACGAACGGCTCGGCGGCCTTCAAGAACTGCTCCACCGTGCGCGGCTGAGACTCGCTGGCGCACGCCGCTACCAGTGCCTCCAGAGTGGAGCACGGAGCGATGAAACTGACTCGCCCGCGCGGGTCCACCACCGTGAATCGCATCACGTCTCTCACGTCGCCAGGCCCGCCTCCACTCGCGAAATCCAGGCCTCAGGGTCGCGGATTTCGGCCTCGGTTGGCAAGACCTCGGGCGACTGCCATGCGCGATTTGCGAAGGCGATTCCGCGCAGGCGGGCAACCGTGTCCACGAAGTGTTCGCCCTGCCGGTACTGCTCCATCTTCAGTGACAAGCCGGTGATCTTGAGGAACAGCTGCTCGACCGCCGAGCGATCCCGCTGGCGGTGCTCGACGCGCTGGTGAATCATCTCGAAATTCGGCAGGAGCTCGCGCCCGACCTGGTTCATCACGTGATTCGAGTAGCCCTCCGCCAGCGACATCAACGCCTGAAGGCGTGACATGAGCTCGCGCTGCTGCGGCGTCATCAACGCGTTGATCACGTTGTGGCCGTGGCGCAGGTTGTTCACGAAGCGGTTCACGAGCGTGAACAGCGTGTTCTCGCCGAAGTCGCCGCGGCCACGCATGTCGTCGATGAGCAGTTTCAGATACTGCCGCAGCGACGTGTTCAGGTAGGTGCGTACCCACGGGTACAGCTCGAATTCGTGCGCGTGCGTCGCCTCGTGGAGGGCGATCCAGCGACGCAGTTGATCGGGCGGCACGCCGAGCGTGTCCTCGACCTGGCGAAGGTTCGGCTCAACAAAGTACAGCTTGCCGCCAGTGACGGGTTCCTCGTCGAGTAAGGCGATGTCGTACTGACCCAGGACGCGGCGCGAGAGATAGCCGACCAGCACCCCGATTTGCGAGCTGAGCATCATGCGCGCGGCCTGCTGGAAAACCACGGGCGGGCCGAAGCGCGAGTGTTCGAGGCTTTCGTTGTAGAAGTCCTCGACTGGCTGCAGCAGGTAGCGGAAGTTGCGCATGTTTGCGCGGATCCAGCCGGGTCGATCGAGGACCTCGACGGCAGTATTGACCAGAGATAGGTCGTTGCCGACGTAGGCGGCGATGGGTGCCTCGATGTCGCGCAACATGGCTTCGTAGTTCGCCTGCATCTGGGCGCGTGCGCCCGGGTGCAGCATAGGCGTGCGACCCGCGGTTCGAATGGCCACGTTGATCGCCATCTCCCAGTCGATGAGCCGGCCCGGGCCAAGCCTCGACTGTTCGTCATCGCCAGGTCGCGCTCGCGCAGGCGCGATCGTCTCGCGTGCCGCCGCGTACAGGAGAGCCGCGCCCGCGCCAAGGATGAGTCCGCGGCTAAATGCGGATCCGTAGCCTGGCATTGCCGCGCAGATTCTAGTCCATGTAGCGGCGTCGCGGCCTGTGTTACGCGTTCCTCGTACCATTGCAGGTAGGGGCGATGATCGAGCCGTACCGAGTGGTCCAGGTCTGTTCCCCTGATGGTGCGCCAGCGCCGCCCGAAATCGCCGAACGCTTCCAGGGGCGCGCATGGACCTTGCGCCAACTGGAAGAGCGGGGTGTGCGTATCACGGGCGCGGCGGTCTGGTATCTGGCGGCAGGCAGGGACTGGGTGTTGAAGTTGGAGCCCCTCTAGCCCAGGCCTGCAGTCTGATCAGGATGGGCAGAATGACCGATGGCACGCCGCCGGTGCAGGCCTAGCATGGCGCCGATCGAGTTCCACAGGAGCAGATCGAGCCACAAGCAGGCACCTGGAAGACCTGGGTACTCACGAGTGGCAGCCAGTTGCAGGTGGCACCGCCGCCCGATCGCACCGCCAGCACGGCCGAACTGCAGCAGCTGAAATCAATGGCGGCCCCTCGCGACGACGAGGCGCGGACTTCGGCGGCGACGACCCGCCAGTTGTCCTACCTCAGCGTCGCGAAGTACGACGCGACGATTGCTGTCTGCCTGTCTTGCCGACACTAGGCAAGGTGCAGCCGTGGGTGCTCGAGTCTGGCAGTCAATTTCGGCCCGGGCCACCGCCCGCCGACGATTCGGATCAAAAAGCGGCCGAGCTCCAGGAGATCAAGACCATTCCGCACACCTTCGTGACGGACTCCAATGCGTTCTTCTGGCAGCGCACGCGTTCGGCCTGGCCACTCGTCACCGAACGACAGATGTTCGAAGCTCGGGTCGACCGCGACGCGCCACGCGCGGCACGCATGCAGGCGCTTGTCGACGCGGAATCGCGCATCTACGCGGGCATTCACTTCCGAAGCGACGTCGACGCCGGGCTAGCCCTCGGCAGGTCGGTCGCCGCGGCAGTGGTCGATCGAGCCCAGCACGACGCGGGGGACTCAACCAAGACAAAGCTATAATCCTTTGCGTCCCACCGAGGGCCTGTAGCTCAGCTGGGAGAGCGCTGCTTTCGCATAGCAGAGGTCGCCGGTTCGAGTCCGGCCAGGTCCACCAATCCCAGGTCAGACCTGCACTACCACTTGCAACCAGACATTTGAGTGAGCGGTCTGCGCGCCATCGCTGGTCGCGCTGACCACAACTGAACTGCAACGTCGCGAGCAATCAATGAGCGCTTGTACCTGCATATCCT
>JAFAZN010000281.1 GCA_019239775.1 Chloroflexota bacterium | reverse complement strand
TCGAACGTCGGGCTGGGTTGTCGGCCATGGATGCTTACAGTCTGGCCAGCATTGCCATCAGTTTTCGCGTGACGCAGTTCGTCAACCAGACGCGCGGCGTTCACGCGATGATCCCCAAGGCCTTGTTTTCGACCGAACGCCGGGCGGGTATGGCGATTGTCTGAGAAATTGTGGCAAACGCTCGGTGCGAGGCGCATACTGTGGTTCGAAGGTTGGACCAGTTTCGTGGCCAGGGAGGCAGCCGCGAATGAAGCTCAAACCAGGATAACGGTGGCCCCCGCCAGCCCCTCCCCCCATTTGGCAGGCCACCATTTTTGACGCCGTGCTGTCCCCCCAGCACGGCGTTTTCAATTAAGGTCCCACCCGCCCACCCTCCGCTCGCGGATGTCGGCCCAGAACCTAAAATCCAACGACATGGTCGCGACCGCTGTAGACAACGCTCTGGATATGCTCCGCGCCCGCGGGTTCGTGGCGCAGGTCTCTGACGAAGAGAGCTTGCGGCGCGCCTTCGACAACGGCCGCGTCACGCTGTACCAGGGTTTCGACCCCACCGCGACCAGCCTGCACACCGGCAACCTCGTGGGCATCATGGCGCTTGCACACTTGCAGCGCGCAGGTCATCGCCCGATTGCCGTCGTCGGCGGCGGCACTGGCATGATCGGTGACCCGTCCGACCGTCAATCCGAGCGACCCATGCTCACGGTGGAGGAGATCCAGCGCAACCTGGCTGGCATCCGCCAGAACTTCAGTCGCTACATTGACTTCTCCAACGATCGCGCCCTGCTCGTCAATAACGCGGATTGGCTACTCGATTTAAAATGGATCGAGTTCCTGCGCGACGTCGGGCGTTTCTTCACCGTCAATCAGCTCATGCAGCACGGCACGTACTGGGAGCGCTTCCAGGCGGGCAGCTTCTCGTTTATCGAGTTGAACTACGCCCTGGTGCAGGCCTACGACTTTCTGCACCTGTACCGTGAGTACGGCTGCATCCTGCAGATCGGTGGCAACGACCAGTGGTTCAACATCCTGGCCGGCCGTGACCTGATACGGCGCGCCGACGGCAGCGAAGCCTTCGCGCTTACGGTCCCGCTCATCACGACGGCTTCTGGCCAGAAGATGAGCAAGTCGGCCGGCAACGCGCCGTGGCTCGACCCCGAGCAGACGCCGCCGTACCAGTATTACCAGTTCTGGCGGAACTGCGAGGACGCCGACGTCGGACGCTGGATGCGCATGTTCACGTTCATGTCGTTCGAGGAAATTGCCCCCTACGAGCGGCTCACCGGCGCGGACCTGAACGAGGCCAAGGAACGCCTGGCCTTTGAAGCCACGCGCATCACGCACGGCGAAGAGGAGGCGCGCAAGGCGCAGGAGACCGCCCACGCGCGCTTCGGACACGGCGGCGCCGACCTGGGGCCTACGTTCATGGTTCAGGCACCGATGGGCGTCGTGGAGCTGGCGGTTGCCGCCGGACTAGCTGAGAGCAATAACCAGGCGAAGAACCTCATCCGCCAGGGTGGCATCAAACTCGGCGGCCAGAACGTGGGAACCGACTACGTGGTGCAGCCTTCGGACTTGCCGAAGGTGCTCTCTCGCGGAAAACTGCGATCGGTCAATCTCGTTCGCGAGTGATGTAGCCGTTCGCGTGGCCATTGCGACTGGCGAACTGGGTGATGGTGCGGATCAGCTCGTCCAGGTCGAATGGCTTCGCGACGCACGCGTGGATCGGTACTTCTTTGATCCGCTGCAGCGCATCGTGCACGGCTGAAATCACCACGATCGGCACGTTGTCACACAACTGCTCGTGGTGACAGGCCTCCATGAATGAGAAGCCGTCCATGATCGGCATCATGAGGTCGAGCACGACCGTCGATGGGCGCCGCGCGCGCATGGCTTCGAGCGCTTCGCGACCGTGGGCGGCCAGGTCTACGGTGTAACCCTGTTCGCGCAACGCGTCGGCGACCAGTCCGCGAATGGCTGGATCGTCGTCGACGACGAGAACATACGAGTCTGAGGAGTGTGTGGCCATCGTGCCCCTGACCCGGTCGGAGTATGCCACATGGGATCCTCCGGACCAGGGGGCGCGATGACTGATTACAGACTTTAGTGGTGGACGAGGCCGTTCTTGTGGGCAGGCGCGTCCGTTGCGTCGAGGGCGGCTTCGGCGGCGTCCGCGGCGGCTGAAGCCTGGGTTGTGCCGACAACCGTATCGATCAAGCCATAGTCCCTGGCCTCGAGCGCGCTCATCCAGTAGTCGCGATTGATGTCGCGTTCGATCCGCTCGACGGACTGCCCGGTGTCCGCGGACAGCAGCTGCTTGACGCGTGCGTTGAGTCGGATGATCTCGCGGGCTTCGACCTCGATGTCGGCGGCAGTGCCCTGCACGCCAGCCGACGCCTGGTGGATCAGCATGCGCGAGTTCGGCAGCGACAGGCGCTTGCCTTTGGCGCCGCCGGCAAGGATCACCGCCGCGGCACTCGCGGCCATGCCGACGCACGTGGTGGATACGTCAGGCGCGACCAGGTGCATCGTGTCATAGATGGCAAGTCCCGCATCCGCCGAACCACCGGGGCTGTTGACATACAGATGGATGTCACGATCGGGATCGTCCTGCTGCAGGAACAGCAATTGGGCAATGATGGTGTTGGCGACCTCGTCGGTCACCGGCGTGCCCAGGAAAATGATGCGGTTGCGCAACAGCAACGAGAAGATGTCATAAGCGCGTTCGCCACGGCTGGTCTGCTCGACGACCATGGGCACGCTGTACGCAATCGGGCGCTCCATACGTTGGGTGACTCCTTATCTGGGGGCTTAGGGATGAAATCCGAGGGGACGTTCTGGCGGCTCGTCTGGTTGCGAGCGCTCCAGATCATCGATGGATTGGCGCACAACGCGCCTGGCGGATGCGCTCAGACCGTCCGCGAGCGCAACGCATGCTTCGAGGTAGGCGCGCCACATACCGCGCGGCAGCTTGGTCTGCAGCACCTCTTTGAAGCGTGCCTGGTACGCCTGCAGCTCGGCTTCTTGCTCGGGGTCGGAGGCTCGTTCGCCGCGAGCCTGAGCCACTGGCAGGCCGACGAGCTCGTCCAGGGTGATGCGTTCGACGCCGAACGTATCAGCCAGGCGCTGCAGGTATTGCAGCGTGGGCACCACCTGGCCGCGCCGCCAGCGCGAGACCTGGGTGTCGGCGACACCGACGGAGCGGGCCAGTTGGGCCTGGGTGAAGCCGCGGGTGCGCATGCTGGCTTCGAGCCAGCCGGCGAAGCGGCGGGTGCCGCCGGGCGGATCGTCGGACATCATCAGTGCCTACTATGACACGGGGGAGAGGTCTCTGACAAGAAAGAGATAGAAATACTTTCCCCGGAGGGGACCCACTTGGCGCGTACGAGCTGCCGCGACGCGGACCGTTCGTGGGCCGACCACTTGGACGGATGTTGCGGGGGAGAAGTTGGATGTGGATTTCTCCTGGAAGACAACTGGGATGCGGTCCTCTGTGGGATCG
>JAFAZN010000264.1 GCA_019239775.1 Chloroflexota bacterium | reverse complement strand
TTCGTGGCGCACGACAGCGCCGATGTCTGGGCGCACCAGCACCTCTTCAAGCTCGACGAGGGCGGACGGCCAATCGTCGTCGCGGGCGTGCCGCCCGACTATTTCAGCGCCACCGGCCAGTTGTGGGGTAATCCGCTCTACGACTGGGAAGCGATGGCTGCCGATGGGTACGCTTGGTGGGTTGCCCGCTTTCGCCATCTGTTGGAGGAGGTGGACGTCGTCCGGATCGATCACTTCCGCGGGTTCGAAGCAGCCTGGGAGGTGCCTTTCGGCGAGACGACCGCGGTCAACGGACAGTGGGTGACTGGCCCAGGCGCAGCGGTTTTCGAGGCCATCGCAGCGGCACTTGGCACTTCTCAAGCTCCTGTGATCGCCGAGGACCTTGGGCTGATCACCGACTCCGTGCGCGAGCTGCTTCGTGCGACCGGGTTCCCAGGCATGAAGGTGCTGCAATTCGCCTTCGGCGGCGGGGCCGAGAATCCGTATCTTCCGCACAACTACGCCGATGCCAACTGCGTGGTGTACACGGGGACGCACGACAATGACACCACTCGCGGCTGGTACACGAGCCTGTCGGACCAGGAGCAGGCGTACGTGCTGCGCTATCTCGGCGCCGCCGACTCCGAGTCGGTTCGCGTTTCGGAAGCCCTGATGCGCGTGGCGCTGGCCTCGACAGCCCGGATTGCCATCATTCCGCTGCAGGACGTGCTGGATCTGGGCAGCGACGCGCGCATCAATACGCCAGGAGCCGCCGAAGGCAACTGGGCCTGGCGCATCCGCCCCGACCAGCTAGCCCCCGCCCGCGCCGCCTGCCTCGCCGAGCTCACCACGTTGTACGGCCGCGCCTAGCCACGGATCCGGCGGGCTCATAACGCGCGCCTCCCAATGGCTACCATTTCAGGTATATGGCCCATTCTGGTGCCGCCCCGCGCGCAGGCAGCGGCATTGCTGGCGCTGAGGACGCGCTTTGGTACAAGGACGCCATTCTCTATGAGCTGCACGTCAAAGCCTTCTTCGACAGCAATGACGACGGCATCGGCGACTTCCGCGGGCTGATCGAGAAGCTCGACTACATCCAGGAGCTCGGCGTCACCGCGCTGTGGCTGTTACCCACCTACCCCAGCCCACTGCGCGACGACGGGTACGACATCTCGGACTACCTCAACATCCAGCCGGCCTACGGGTCGCTCCAGGACTTCGAGGCCCTTGTGGACGCCGCGCACGCCAGGGGGCTGAGAGTCATCACCGAGCTGGTGATGAACCACACCTCAGACCAGCACCCATGGTTCCAGGCTGCCCGACGCGACCCCGCGAGCCCCTATCGCGACTACTACGTCTGGAGCGACACCGACCAGCGCTACCCTGATGCGCGGATTATCTTCACCGACACCGAGCCATCGAACTGGACCTGGGATCCGGTCGCTCGCCAGTACTACTGGCATCGCTTCTTCAGTAACCAGCCAGATCTGAACTTCGATAACCCGAAGGTCCAGGACGAGATGATCCAGATCCTCAAGTTCTGGCTCGACAAAGGCGTCGACGGCCTGCGCCTGGATGCAATCCCGTACCTGTACGAGCGCGAAGGCACCATCTGCGAGAACCTGCCCGAAGGGCACGAGTACCTGCGCAAGGTTCGCTCCGCGATCGACCGCAACTACTCGGGCCGCATGCTGCTGGCCGAGGCCAACCAATGGCCCTCGGACGTACGTCCGTATTTCGGCGATGGCGACGAATGCCACATGGCCTTCCACTTCCCGCTGATGCCGCGTATCTACATGGCGTTGCGCAAAGAAACCCGTACGCCGATCGTGGAGATCCTGGCGCAGACACCTGAGATCCCGCCGACCTGTCAGTGGGGCCTGTTCCTGCGCAATCACGACGAACTCACGCTCGAAATGGTGACCGAGGACGAGCGCGACTACATGTATACGGAATACGCGCGCGACCCGCGCATGCGCGTGAACATCGGTATTCGCCGCCGCCTGGCGCCACTGCTGGACAACAGCCGGCGGCGGCAGGAGTTGCTGCACAGCCTGCTTTTCAGCATGCCGGGCACGCCGATTCTGTACTACGGCGACGAGATTGGCATGGGCGACAACATCTATCTCGGCGATCGCAACGGGGTTCGCACGCCGATGCAGTGGAATGGCGACCGCAATGCTGGGTTCTCACGCGCCGATCCGCAGGCGCTGTACCTACCGTTAGTAATAGATCCCATCTACCACTACCAGGCGATCAACGTGGAGGCCCAGCGCCGAGGGCCGAGCTCACTGCTCAACTGGATGCGTCGCCTGATCGCCATCCGCAAGCGGTATCCCGTCTTCGGCCGCGGCGCGATCGAGTTCCTTCACCCTTCCAACCTGGCAGTCCTTGCCTACCTGCGTTGCCATGAAAGCGAGACGATCCTGGTAGTGAACAACCTCTCGCGCTTCGTCCAGCCGGTGGAACTCGACCTGAGCCCCTACGCTGGCTACGTCCCGGTGGAGCTGTTCGGCGAAACGGTGTTTCCCCGTATCACTGAGAACCCGTACTTCCTGAGCCTGGGGCCACACACGTTCTACTGGTTCCGTTTGGAACCAGGAACTTCTTCCTAACGCAAGAAGAGCAGGGTGATCAGGCCGCCGAGGCAGAGGCCTGGGCCGTAGGGCATGTAGACCTTGCGCGAGCGGGCGACCACCAGCACGCCTAGGGCCAGGATGCCGCTGGCAATTACCCCGTAGATCAGGGCAGCGGCCGCCTGGCTGGCCGCGCCGGCGCCCACCATGGCGGCAATCGTGATGTCGCCACGAGCCATCGGCTCGCCGCCGCGATACATGAGGCGTCCCAGGCCGTAAAGCAGGCCGAACGCGATTGCGCCACCGACCGCGCCAATGGCGCTCCACCACCACACGGCACCGTGAACATGCCAACCAATGGCGAGGCCGATCAGCAGGCCAATCCCCGCAATGACCGTATAGACGTAGCGGGTGCGCAGGTCCGTCACACCGACCTGCATCAGGGGCAGTGCCAACAGGCCTGCTTCGAGCCAGCGCAGCACATCATCGCCACCCAGCAAGAACGGGATAGCGGCCCAGACCGCGGCGAGGCCGATCTGCACGAGCGGGTCCCGAACTGCTGCGCTGCGCCAGCGGATGAGCGGCATCTCCTCGGGCGGAGTGACCCACTCCGTCAGACGCGCCGAAAGCCAACCCAGGACAAAGCCGCCCACGGCCATCGGCAGCGCCCACACCACGGGCGTCACTGCGAGCCCGCCACCTATGTCCACCGCCTACAGCGTACCGAGAGCGACCGTCTCTAGATTGATGGTCTCGGCATGCCTCTTGCCAACTTCACCCAGAGAGGCGGACAGTAGTGCAGGCACCATGGACGTCCTGCTTCTGGGCGCGGCCGCGATCGTGCTCATCGCGCTCACGCTGTGGTTGGTCTGGCGACCTGCCGAGACTGACGGGGCTGTCCGCGCAGAGGAGGCTGCTGACATGATGCCGCAGGGCGACCGATTCGAAGATCAGTACACCAGCGCAACGGCGGATCTCTCCGCCGCGGGTGTGGCTATTACGGCCGCGCAAGAAGAGGCGGGTGCGGCGCCCGAGGCGTCGGCGTTCCAGCGCGCCAGTGAGCCGTGGTCGCAGCCGTCCCTGGCGCGCGAAGGCGCACTGCCACCGGCGCAGCAGCAGGCGCTGCCAGAACCGTCTCTTGCGTCCAGGGTCAAACAGCCCCGGACCATCGGCATCGGCGTGGCAGCAATCCTGACGTTGGCTGGCGCTGCAATAGGCGCGTGGCTCTACTCGCGCTGGCAGCACGAGCGCAACAAGCCACTGAATCGCGTGCGCCGCAGGTTCAGGTAGTGGCGCTCTGCTCGGTCGGCCGTTGGCCGCGCGGCCATCTATCGCGCAACTGATTGACTGAGCCGTAGGCGCGGCGAATGGCCGTGCGTAATACTTCGGCGCGCTGGCCCTCCGCGGCTTCGACGAGCCGCTGGAACTCGCCCATTCGGCGGAACTTGCGGAAGCGTTCCTCGACCAGGCGCCGTGGATCACGCTTGCGCAGCTCGATGAGCGAGCTGACCATCTCACCTCGAAGCAGCAACGCGGCATAGTCGGGGTCAATGTGCGCGCCATTTTCAGGCTCGGGTACGATCGCGTCCACCACGCCGAGGACCAGACAGTCGTAGGCGGTGATCTTGAGCGCATCAGCAATGTCCTGCGCCCGTGCCGCGTCGCGGTGAACGATCGCCGCGGCGCCCTCAGGCGCAATCACCGAGTACACGGCGTGCTCTTGCATCAGGATCCGATCGGCGACTCCCAGTGCCAGCGCCGGTCCACTGCCGCCTTCGCCGATCACCACCGAAACCACCGGCACGGGCAGCACGCTCATATTCGCCAGACAGCTCGACAGTGCGCCTGCCAGCCCGCGCGCCTCGGAGTCGTAGTCCAGGTGCGCGCCGGGCGTATCGATAAAGGTCACGAGTGGCAGCCGCAGCTCGGCCGCCAGGCGCATGATGCGCGCGGCCTTGCGGAAACCCTCCGGTTTCAAGTGCCCGCCGTTGCGCTGCGGATCGCCGTGTCCACGTTCCTGGCCAATGGCACAGACGGTCATTCCAGCCAGGTCGCCGATTCCGGCGATCACCGCCGCGTCGTCGCCGAACACGCGGTCGCCGTGCAGCTCAACGAACTGTGGCATCAGGCGGCGAATGTAGTCGGCTGAAGTGGGCCGATCGTTGCGTCGGGCCAGCTGCACCTCTGGCCACGCGGACGGTGGCTGCTGCGTCTGCGGTCGGTAGACCTCATGCGTGTTGCGGATTTCGCTCGGGCCACGCGACTGGAACAGCTGCAACAGGGTGGCCAACACGCCGCGCAAGCGCGCGCGATCCACCACGCCGTCGACCTGCCCGTGTTCGAGCAGAAATTCCGCCGTGTGTGTACCTGCGGGTGGCGCTTCCCCTGTCAACTGCTCGATAACGCGCGGGCCGGCGAAGCCGATCAGAGCACCCGGTTCGGCGAACAGAAAGTCGCCCTGGCTGGCGAAGCTGGCGTACACGCCGCCGGTCGTGGGGTTGGTCAGCACGGTGATCGACGGGACGCCAGCCTGGTGCAGCCGCATAGCCGTGGCGGCAGTCTTGCCCATCTGCACAAGACTCAGCATGCCTTCTTGCATGCGCGCGCCACCGCTGGCAACGACCGCGATGAACGGATATCGCCGTTCCAGGGCCATCTCCATCGCCAGCGCCACCTTCTCGCCCACGACGCTACCCATGCTGCCGCCCATGAAGTTGAAGTCGAAGACGGCGAGCACGCAGTCGCGGCCGTTGATCCTCGCCGTGCCGGTGACAACGGCCTCGTTCTGGCCCGTTTCCCTTCTGGCCCGCTCCAACCGGTCGCGGTACGAGATACGGTCGGTGAAGACCAGCGGGTCGACCGAAATCAGGGTTGGATTACTCGCCCTGAATGAGTCGGGATCGGCTAGCAGGTCAATGCGTTCGAGGGCACTGAGCGGAAAATGAAAGCGGCAGCTGCCGCAGACGCGGTAGCGCTGCCAGGCCGTCCCTTCGGTGGGCGCAGCACAGACAGGACAGGTTGCTTCGCCGCCGTCCACGCCTGGCACTGCCACTTGAGTTTAACCAACCGAAGGTTTGCTAGCCGCTTCCCTTTGTGCCGAAGCGATCGAGCACCTGGTTTTCCACGAAAATCGGGGCGTTGGCTTGCAGCGCTAGCGCAACAGCGTCGCCGGGACGTGCCTTGATGACTTTCACATCTCCGCCGTTGCCGTCCGATACGACAATCTGGGCCAGGTACTGCGACTGCGTCGCGTCGTTGACGAGCACACGGTCAATCCGACCGCCCATCTGCTGGATCGTGTCACGCATCAGCGCGTAGGACTGGGGCTGCTGATCCGGCGGGATCTGTGTCTGCCCGCGCTTTTGGGCGATCGCGAGGGCTTCGGTCAGTCCCACGGCCATCGAAATGCGGCGGCTGCCGTTTTTTTCCTTCAGCGTAAGCGTGGCGTTGTTAGCCTGTCCCTGCAGATCACTAACGGTCACCTCAACAGGCTGGGTTCCCGCGGCGGCGGCCTCGTTCGGCAGATTGGTCTGGTTCAACCAGAGGTAGTAGGTGCCCGCGCCAGCCACAATAACTAGCAGCAGCAGCAACGCGATGCGCTGTCGATACAGCGCAAACAGCAGCCGCTGAAAAACTCGTCCCCAAAGTGCCACGCGCGCTGCCGCCTTTCGCTAATCCTGTTCGCCTAGCTTCGCCTAGCGCGGATTGTAGGGAATTATGCCTCCAACACCAAAGATCAGCACGGCGCGCGAAGCGATTGCACGACACGTCCGGGGCGAGATGATTTTGCCTGACGTGCTGCGCGCATTCGAAGAGGTTGGGCGCGGCGGCGCGGAGGTGAAAGAGCCCCGCGGCACTGTGGTAGTGGCCACGCTCCCGGGCGATGTCCATCACATCGGCACCGCGCTGCTGTACACCGTCCTCGACAGTGCGGGGTATGCCGTTCATGACCTCGGCATGCAGGTACCGATCCAGACCATCATCGAGGCGGCCGCCCGCCTGAACGCAGATGCGATCGCGCTCTCGGCGTTGCTGGTCACCAGCTCTCGCCAGATGCCCGTTTGCATCCAGGCGCTCGACCAGCGCGGCTTGCAGATTCCGGTGCTGGTTGGCGGCGCGGCAATCAATCGCGCGTTCGGCCGCCGCAGTGGCGTCCTGCCGGACGGTCGGGTCTACGCAGCAGGCGTCTTCTACTGCCGCGACGTGTTCGAAGGCCTCGCCGCGCTCGATGCGCTCACCGATCCAGCGCAGCGCCAGAACGCCATCGACGAAGTTCGTGCTGAGATTGCGGCCGAACGGGACCAGGCGCCGCAGTCGTCGCCACGACCTCGGTCCGCCGCAATGCAGGCGCGCCGCGCAGTTGAAGTTCCGGTGCCGCCATACTGGGGCGCTCGCCGCCGCCAGGTCGACCTCCACGAGGTGTGGCAGAGCCTGGATCGCAATACGCTGTTTCGCTTCCACTGGGGTGGCTACCGCGCAAGTGACGCGGATTTCCCAGAAATCGTGCGGCGGCAGTTCGAGCCCTGGTTCGACCGGTTGACGCAAGACGCACTTCGAGAGGGCTGGCTCGAGGCGCGCGTGGTCGGCGGCTACTTCGCCTGCCGCGCGGAGGGTGATGCGCTCCACTTTTTGGACGCCGACGTGCGCCTGGACTTTCCGCGCCAGTCGGACGGCGAGCGCTTGTGCCTGGCCGACTACTTCAACAACACGCGCGATGTCGTAGCGCTGCAGGCGGTCACCGTCGGACCGCGCCCTGGCGAATACATCCAGCAGCTTCAGCGCGATGGCCAGTACGTCAAGATGCTGCTCGTGAACGGTCTCGCCTCAGCTACGGCCGAGGCGCTCGCCGACTACGGCCACCAACTCGCCCGCCGTGACCTCGGCCTTTCGCCAGAGCGTGGGCTCCGCTACAGCTGGGGCTACGCTGCCTGCCCGGATCTCGCGGACCAACGCAAGGTCCTGCCTTTGCTCGATGCCGAGGCGGGAATCGGTCTCACATTGACGGAGTCGGACACGCTGTCACCCGAGCACTCCACGGTGGCCATCGTGGTCCATCACCCCGACGCAACGTACTTCGCGGTGCGCTAACGCCTTCTAAGCAGGACGGCGCCGACCAGCACGGCGGCCGGTACGTAGACGGCGTGAATCCCGTCCTGCGCCGCCGGCGAGAGCACTGCGCCACCTGTCAACAGGCCTGCAAGGCCCGCCAGGACGTGGCACGGGCAGACAATGCCGGTTGCCAGCACGCCCAGCGCGGCCAATCGCTCGCGCGCAAAACGCAACGCGGTCACCACACACGAGGGTAACCTAGCCAGTGTGACTGCGACCGACAGCCGACTTCCTGAAGTAGGCCAACTCGCGCCCGACTTCACCTTGCCTTCGACCGAAGGCACCGACGTCAGCCTGTCCGGCTTCCGAGGTAAGCAAGCGGTCGTCCTGTACTTCTATCCCCGCGACGACACCCCCGGTTGCACGGCTGAGGCCTGCTCTTTTCGTGATTTGCGCAGCCTGTTCAACCAGAACGGCGCCGAGATCCTTGGGGTCAGCCCGGACACACTCAAGTCGCACAAAAAGTTTCAAGACAAGCACCACCTGACCTTTCCACTCCTGGCGGATGCCGACCACGCGGTGGCCGACCAGTACGGCGTCTGGCAGCTGAAAAAGTTCATGGGCCGCGAATACATGGGCATCGCCCGCACCACTTTCGTCATTGACACGAATGGCAAGGTCAAGGCGGTCTTTCCCAATGTGAAGGTCGAAGGCCACGCCAACAAAGTCCTCGAGGCGCTCAAGGCCTAACTGGATGGGGCGTCTGCAAGGTCTGGTCAGTGTGGTCACCGGCGCGGGCTCGGGCATCGGGCGCGCCAGCGCACTCGCCTTCGCCACCGAGGGTGCCTGCGTTGTTGCCGCCGACCTGAACTTCGCGAGCGCGCAGGAAACCGCCGACCGGATCGAGGCCGACGGCGGAAAGTCCATTCCGCTCCAGGTTGACGTAACGAGCCCGGAGCAGACTGGCGCCATGGTGCAGCGAACAGTGGAAACCTTTGGGCGTATCGACGTGATGTTCAACAACGCGGGTCTGCCCCAGGCGGCGACGCCCGCCGAGGACACGTCCGATGAGCTGTTCGAACGCATCATGTCGGTCAACGTCAAGGGCGTGTTCAACGGCTGCCGCGCCGCGATCCCGCGCATGAAGGCGCAGGGTGGCGGCGTCATCCTGAACACTGCCAGCACCGCGGGCATTCGCCCACGCCCGGGCCTGGCCGCCTACAACGCGTCCAAGGCCGCGGTCATTTCGCTGACGAAGACCTTGGCCCTGGAGCTGGCGCCCTATCGCATCCGCGTGGTGTCGATCTGCCCGGTCGCCACGGACACGCCGATGCTGCCGACATTCCTCGGCGCAGACGAAGCCGAGGGCCGTAAGCGGTTTGTCGCCACGATCCCGTGGGGACGCCTGAATCGCCCCGAGGACCTTGCGCGCGCGGCCGTTTTCCTGGCTTCTCCAGATGCCGAGATGGTGACCGGCACCGCCTTCGAAGTCGACGGCGGAAGGGACGTCTAGGCTTCTCGCCGGGCGGCCTCTACCTCGGACTCTATTCGAAGCGCTTGAAGACGGCCACGCTGTTCTGGCCGCCGAAGCCGAAGCCGTTCACCAGAGCAGTACGGATCGGGAGGTGACGGGGCTTCCACGGGACGTAGTCCAGGTCGCACTCGGGGTCAGGCGTGAACTGGTTGATCGTGGGCGGCACGCAGCCTGTCTCGAGCGCCTTGACCGTGGCGACCGCGGACATTGCGCCGGCGGCGCCCAGTAAGTGCCCGATCATCGACTTCACCGAACTCACGGGTATGCGGTAGGCGTGCTCACCCAGCGCCATTTTGAGCACTTGCGTCTCAGTGGAGTCGTTGGCAGGCGTACCCGTTCCATGAGCGCACACATAGTCGATGTCGTCGGGCCGCAGATCGGCATCGGCAATGGCCCGCACGATCGCACGTCGCGCCGACTCGCCTGACGGTTCTGGCTGGCTGACGTGGAAGGCGTCGCCGGTGATCGATCCACCGCACAGCTCCGCGAGGATGCGGGCACCGCGCTGTTGCGCGTGCTCTAGGGTCTCCAGCACCAGCATGCCGGCCCCTTCCCCGAACAGAAACCCGTCGCGGTCCTTATCGAACGGGCGGGATGCCGTCAGGGGATCGTCATTGCGCTTGGACAGCGCGCCCGTGCGGGCCATCGAGATGAACGCCAGCGGCAAAATCGCCGATTCCGTCCCGCCAGCCACCACCGCCGAGGCGTCGCCGCGCCGCAGGAAGTGCAGCGCCTCGAACATGGAGTACACCCCAGCCGCGCAGGCAGCGTTATTGGTCACCACCGGCCCTTTGATGCCGTACGCCATCGACACCTGGCACGACGCCATGTTGGCAATCATGAGCGGCACCATCATCGGGCCGACGCGCTCCCAGCCGCGGGTGACCAGGGTCTCCATTTCGGAGGCCACCGCGCCAATTCCACCGCCACCCGTCGCCACGATGACGCCAACGTCCCAGGCGTTGGAGTCATCAACCTTCAACCCGGCGTTCTCCAGCGCCTGCCCCGCGGCGGCAATCGAGAACTGCGAAAAGCGCTCCATCCGCTTGGCCGCCTTGCGGTCCATGTAGTTGCCGGGGTCGAAGCCTTTGACTTCGGCGGCGATCTGCACCGGCAGGCCGTCAGGATCAAACGTCGAAATGCGACCGGCGCCCGACACGCCCGCCAGCAGGTTCTTCCAGTACTCGTCGACGGTCAAACCAATGGGACTGATGCATCCCAGACCAGTCACAACAACCCTGTGGCCGTACACGTCCGTCAGTCCTGATACGTTCGGAACACGACCGAAGAGTTGTGGCCGCCCAGGCCGAAAGAGTTGCTCATCGCCGCGGTGGGCGTCCATTGCCGCGCCTTATTGGGGACGTAGTCCAGATCGCACTCTGGGTCAGGCGTCTGATAGTTGATGGTTGGGGGCAGCCAGCCAGTCTCGAGGGTCTTGACGCATACCAGCGCTTCCATTGCGCCGGCGGCGCCGAACATGTGGCCAGTCATGCTCTTGGTCGAAGAAACTGCCAGTCGTGGCGCGTGTTCGCCGAAGACGTCCTTGATCGCGGCCGACTCGAAGCGGTCGTTGTACGGCGTTGAGGTGCCATGCGGGTTGATGTAGCCGACGTCCGACGCCAGCATCCCGGAGCTCCTTTGCGCATCGCGTAGCGCTGCGCGCATGACCTTGGCGGCGCCGGCACCCTGATCGCGCGGCTGGACCATATGCCATGCATCGTTGCCACTGCCGTAGCCAACGACTTCGGCGTAGATGCGGGCTCCGCGTCGCTCCGCGTGCTCAGCTTCTTCGAGTATGAGGACCGCGGCTCCCTCGGAGATCACGAAACCGTCGCGGTCGGCGTCGAACGGTCGACTGGCGCCCTTGGGATCAGCGTTGCGAGCCGAGAGCGCCCGCATGTTGATGAAGCCCGCGTAAATGACCGGCAGGATGCTGGCTTCGGTACCACCCGCGATCATGACGTCGGCATCGTCGCGCTGAATGGTCTTCAGCGCTTCCCCGACGGCGTGGCTGCCCGTTGCACACGCGCTGGCGACGGCCATGTTCGGACCCTCTGCGCCAAACATAATCGCTACCAGGCCCGAGCCCGAGTCAGGCAGAAAGTGCGGCAGGAACATTGGCGAGACGCGATCCGGCCCGCGCTCGAGCAGAATCTGTTGCTGGGTCAGGATCTTTTCGACCCCACCCGCGGCGGTCCCGAAGATCACGCCAACGCGTTCGGGACATTCGGCCCGCATATCCACGCGTGCATCGGCAAAGGCCTCTTTGGCGGCGACGAGCGCGAACTTCGAGCCGCGGTCCATGTGCCGCAATTCCTTCGGG
Source organism: Chloroflexota bacterium (assembly GCA_019239775.1). Classification (GTDB taxonomy): domain Bacteria; phylum Chloroflexota; class UBA6077; order UBA6077; family CF-72; genus CF-72. The sequence continues at coordinate 604 of JAFAZN010000264.1, read as the reverse complement.
GGGATGTGCTCCTCGGGTTTGAAGTTCTTGACCTCGCCGCCGATGCGTACCTCGAAGGGTGTGGGATCGAACAGGGTGATGGTGTCGATGCCCGAGCAGCCCGCCAACAAGTTGCTCCAGGCCTCAGCAACGCAATTGCCCACGGGACTGACGGCGCCCAACCCCGTCACGACGACACGCCGCGGCTCAGCCATAACGCGCAATTGTTACCAGAATGGCCGCGCCCTACAGTGGCCTTATTTGCCGGGGGCGTCCTCGCGCGGCCCAAGCAGCGCCACGACCGCGTCGTTGAGGCTGATCGCCTTCACGTCACCGCTGATGCGGCGGATGAGTCGCGACAACACCTCACCAGGTCCAATCTCGACAAAGGTGTCGACGCCGTTTTCGACCATCTGCCGTACCGAGCCGACCCACTCCACGGGCGCCACCATCTGCGACGCCAACTCGCCGCGGATATGCTCCGCGCTGGTGCGAACCTGGCCTGCCAGGTTGGTCACGACCGGCACCTGCGGATCGCGCAGCGGCGACCTGTCGATGATCTCGGCTAGCCGCATGGCGGCTTGCTGCATCAACGGCGAGTGCGAGGCGATGCTGATCCGCAACG
>JAFAZN010000238.1 GCA_019239775.1 Chloroflexota bacterium | reverse complement strand
CGCTGCTGACAGCCTATATCGGTGACCCGTCGACTGCCTCGTGCAAAGTGACGAACATCGCGCCGCTGCCCGTCACTACCGGTTCAACTACGCCCGCCACCGCGGGGTCGCCTGGCGCCGAGGCGAGATAGGCGCCGTTCAGGTCGGGGCCGCTCCAACTCCGCCATTGCGTGACGAACATCAGGCCGCCAGACGTCGTCTGGTTGCGCGATTTGGTCGACAAGTTCGGGCATCGAGAGGCCAAAAAGGCACCCGCGGCGCCAGGAAAACAATGAGATATTCAGCTGGTGGATGTACCCTTGAAGCGCAGCCACACCGAGGAGGTCCGGGAGCTGCCCTTTTCGGCAGACAGCACCTGGAATTGGAGCACATACGCCGCCAACACACCCGTCGGACGGGTAAGCGGTCGACTTCAGGCCCGAGGTCATGGGTGCTGGCACAGTCGCGCGGTTACTCGCCTGAACGCGGGGCGCGCGTGCGGGCTACGCAGTGATCAGGCCACCCGCGCGTTTAGGTAGGCGTGCAGGTGGTTCGCGAGCGCGAAGGTATCTTCGTTGGCGCCCGCGATGTAGCTCGATCGGCGGGTCCTAAGCAGGTTTCCGCCCAGCACATACATACCGGGCGCGCCGGACACGATTCCGCCCGTGTGGCGTAGCTGGCCTTTACGGTCCAGAACTGGGACGTCCAGCCAGTGGTAGTCCGGCCGGTAGCCGGTGGCCCAGATGATGGTGCGGATGTTGGTTGCAGTTAGGGCGATTTCGAGGGCGGGTGCGGAGGGGACGGTGGTCGGCTCGAAGCGGTGGGGTGGCTCGTTGATGTCCATCTCGCTCGTCTCGGCCCAGCTGTCGAACCGAGTCAGCAGACGGTTCATCTTGAGGTCCGCAAGTCGACAGGTGTTGGCGAGCCCACCGGAGAATTGAGCGACATCATCTTGCATCCCGCACAGGCGCCCAACGATCTGGACGCCGAGCCGGGCGAGCGTGTTGAGGTCAATCGAACGGTGCTCGGGCGAGCCGATTAACTGTGGCGACGGTACGTGGCGTGCGCGGACCAGGTCGTCGACCTCGTCATAGCGCTCGTCAAGCACGCCTGCTGCATCCATCCACCAGAAGATGTCGCGGCCGCGGTAGGTCCGGGGCATCCTGACGTGCTCGCCTACGGCAAGCGTGACGCGTCGGCCTGACCGGAGGATTTCGTCAGCGAGCTGGATACCGGTTGCCGACGCTCCGACGATGAGGACGCCCCCATCGCCGAGACCTGCAGGTGACCGATAGGTCAGCGGCGTCAGCATGTCGATCGAAGCAGGAACTGCTGCGGCGAGACTGGGAACGTTGGCGATACTCGATGCCCCACTCGCGAGAACAAGCGCGGCGCAGCGCCAGATCCCGCGATCGGTCGCGACTTCGTAGCCAGAGCTGGTGGCTGCCACGCGCGTGACCGTCGTACTGGTGTGGACTGGAGCGTTGATCGCCGCCGCGTACGCGTCGATCAACGTCACCAGCTCAGATGCGTTCATAAAACCGTCGGGGTTGCAACCGTCGTAACGCAGCCCAGGCAGTTGCGTCTGCCAGTTCGGCGTCAGCAGACGTAGTGAGTCCCAGCGCTCCGTTCGCCAGGAGTTCGCGATCTCGCCGCGCTCCAAAACGACGTGTTCCACCGAACGCTCGGTCAGCCTGCGACTCATCGCGAGACCGGAGTGCCCGGCGCCAATGACGACGGCCGTGGCGTCCACTCCGCCCACCTGCCTGGTCAGTCCACGTGGACGGTCACGTTGGTGGGTCGGGTGAGGACGTCGAACACAGCTGAGCGCTTCTGTGACTGCGCGACAAGCGCTTCGATATCTTCGGGCGAGGCATCGGCATCAATATCGAAGTGCACGTCGATGGCGTTGAACCCATTGCGAACGTCGGGATCGCCACCGAGGATGCCGAGTATGTTCATGCGGCCTTCGACGGTCGACTTGACGGACCTCAGCTGGATACCGCGGTTCTGCGCGACCGCGGCTACGCCCGCGGTGAGACAGCCTGCGAGCGCGGACAGCACGATCTCAACGGGTGTGGCAGCTCGATCCTCGGACGCAAAGCACTCCGGGTGGTCAGCTTCGAAGGTGAACGCCTGGCGATGGCGTTGCTCTTGGCCGAGGCCCGAAAAACCTTCGACCGTCGAGCGGCTGTAGGTGCCGTTCACCCAATCGCAACTGGCGCGCCAGGTGAACTCGGCGGCCTCGGGATTGTCGGTGAGGGCATTGCGAGCATCTAGCAACGCCTGGCTGTTGACGCCGTTGTCGATGGGTTTGGCGGTCGCGGTCATCTGAGTGGCCCTTTCTGCGGGTTTGCCGATCGGCCAACTAGACTACTAGGCCAGGGGACGTGAGCGCACACGTTAAATTGAGCTTGGCGGAAGCCAGAGCGGCTTAGGGCCGTAACGTGCGCCCGCAAGGTCATGCGCGGTTCGAATCCGCCATGCTCCACTCCAGCGGGATGACCCGCGCGACCGTGGCAAACCAGGTTGCGCTGCGAGCTGACGGAGCGGCGCCGCGTGATTCAGGGGCCCAGTTGATCCGTCGAGCACTGGCGGAGTTCGTCGGCACGGCTTTGCTCTTGATCGCGGTGATCGGCTCTGGTATTGCCGCGCAAACGCTGAGCCCGAACGACACGGGCCTGGAGCTGCTCGAGAACGCCGCGGCGACCGGCGCGGCACTGGTGGCCATCATCCTGGCGGTGGGCTCTGTCTCAGGCGCCCATCTCAATCCGGTGATCAGCTGCGCGGACGCGCTGTTCGGTGGACTCAGCCGCGTCCAGCTGGCGGTCTACGTCGCGGCACAGTTCGTCGGCGCCGCGATTGGCGTCATCATCGCCAATCTGATGTTCGCATTGCCCGCGGTCAGTATCTCCGAGCATGCGCGCAGCAGTCCCAACCTGTGGCTCGGCGAGATCGTCGCGACCTTTGGGCTGGTGCTGGTCGTCTTTGGCTTGACGCGCAGCGGACGAGGTAGCGCAGCACCCTTTGCCGTTGGCGCTTACATCACGGGCGCGTACTTCTTCACGTCCTCGACGAGCTTCGCCAACCCTGCCGTGACGCTGGCCAGGACCTTGTCCGACACATTCGCGGGCATTGCGCCAGCGTCCGTCGTGCCGTTCGTCGTCGCGCAACTGATCGGCGCCTTTCTTGCGTGCGGTGTCGTGCGCGCGCTGTGGCCACGCATCGAGGAGCGGGCCAAGGATGTCATCGTGCCGCACGAGACGGCCGAGATCGAGAGCGTGCAGTGAACGATCGCTCAGCCAAGATTCGCGTGCTGTTTCTGTGTACGCACAACTCAGCGCGCAGCCAGATGGCCGAGGGACTTCTGCGCACACTGGGCGGTGATCGCTACGAGGCCTTCTCGGCCGGCACCGCCGCTAACTCATCGGGCGCCAGGTGCTCGATGCGCTGCTTGGCCGCCGTGACCAGCTGCATCGCAGTCTTCGAGGTCCGCGGTACAGGCTGCATGGGCGACGCCTAGCGTAGCGCTCGCGGGCTGGCGGTGATGCCGGCCGGCAGTCTTCTCGCATTCCGGGCGCTCGCCGCATGGCGGTCCTGAGCACCCTTGATCGGCCGAGATCCCATATGCATAATATGTTGATGTGCTTCAACGCATTCCTCTGGTGGTTGAGCAGGACGTTTGTTGTCTGGTCGATCCCGGTGCGCTGGATGCAGAGGTTCGGTCGCTCGGCGAGCACCT
>JAFAZN010000194.1 GCA_019239775.1 Chloroflexota bacterium | reverse complement strand
TGAACGGCCCAATCGACGGCTCGACGTGATGGCCACGATCGCGCGGATGGTTCGCACCCAGACAACTGTGCCCACCTTCGACGTAGTAGCGGTTGACGTGACGCAGCGGGACTGGCCATGGGAGTATCTGGTCGTCACCCAGGTGCCCGGCGCCACCTGGCAGACACTGTACCGACGCCTCGATGGTGCATCGCGAGCGAAGGCGCAACGGCAAATCGGCATGAGCGCAGCCACGCTCCACACACTGCGATTCGACTCGTTCGGAGAGATCGCCCGAGACGGAACTGTCCTCGACGGAACCACGGTGGTCCCTGCGCTGAAGCAGCGCGCGTTGCGGCGGATCAAAACTCCTCGCTATCGGGATGTCATGCTGGAAGTGCTGGACACGCGTGCCGATTTGTTTGCGGATGTGTCAGTCGCAACGCTGTGCCACGAGGACATGAACCCGAACAATCTCGTCTTTGAATTACACAACGGCCAGCCGGTACTGTCCGGGATTCTTGATTTCGAGAGCGCCTGGGCGAGCATGGGTGAGTCGGACCTGGCGCGACTCGAATTGTGGTGGTTCACTGGCGGCGGTGCGCTGCTCGAGGGCTACACCGAAGTCGCCAACATTCCTGAAGGCTACGCCGCGCGACGCCCAGTGCTCCAACTGCTGTGGTGCCTGGAGTACGCCGATTCCCATCCGACACGTGAGCACCAGGCCGTTACCGACGAGCTATGCGCCGAGCTCGGGATCGCGGCAATCCCCTTTCGGTGACGACTGATGCCTTCGTGCAGGTGAAGGCGGCAGAACTTTGCATTCTCGCGAAATCCGAAGTTGTCGCGATCTGGCCGCTGAGGTCGAGCCGCTGTTCGGGAACTCATCTCCGAGGTCTCTGCGCCGGGCGCTCGCTGAAGAACTCGACCTCCCAACGCAGGAGTTTTCGCGCGCCAGTCGACCAGATCGCGCGCAGCGGCCAGTGCGCCGCGCGCTTGCGACACTGGCCTGATCGAGGTTGAGGCAGAATGCAAGGATTGCAGCAATGGAACCTCGCAAAGGCCGACACGCGTCGAGCGGTGGTATCGCGCCCGTAACCAGACAGATGCCTCGGGCATTCTCTTTACTGTGACGATCCAGTGGCCCGACGACGGTCAACCTCGGCGCCCGGCCGTTCGGCGCGCTTGGCTGAGCAATCCGGTGCCCATCAGTGGGGACGTGCCGATCGATGAGGACGCGCTGCCGAGCCTGCGTACTCGGCGCGACGTGGCAGTCGTCCTGAGCTTCATAGTGCTGCTGGTTATCCTCTTCGGGCTGCTGTGGCTGTTCGGGCCATTGCCACAAGTGTTCCAGAGTATGTGCGCCGACGGATGCGTCGGGATAGCGCCGATCCGAGTGCCTTGACGTCGCGACCGGCGACAAGCTGACTTCGGCGAATGGTAGTCACAGGAAGCGTTCGGACACGGCTGGTCGTCCTCCGCGGAAATTCTGGATCGGGCAAGAGCAGCATCGCGCGCGAACTCCGCGCTCGGCCGGGTCGTGGTGTTGCCTGGGTCGAACAGGACTACCTTTGGGCGCGACCGGTCACTATTACTTCGACATCCCGCTGAGGAGACGTTGCGCCGCCACGCGACGCGGCCGTTGGCCAAGGCGGTCTCGCCCAACCAGTTACGCGGCTGGTACAACCATCGCGACCTCCTGCCGTTCGTCGAAGAATGCATTATCGATGAGACAGCATCACTCGAACAGACGGTGGCGCGAGTGATGTGTGAGATGGACTGGTGGTGCGGCCAGGCAGTGCAGCACTCGCTGGCGCGAGGCGCATAACCCGCCCGACCGAGGCACTCGCCGGTTGAATGCTGGCCGACGGCGCAACTCGGGCGAGGACCCCGTGCGCTTTCGGCGGTCGTCGTTTATCCAGCTGCAACCAGATCCGAAAACGGGTGTCGTATCTCGGAGCCTTCGAATGTCCTGGTCCTCACTGATGCGTTGAGCAGTTAGTCGCAGCCGGTCACTTCGGGGTGGCCTGCGCCTGGCAGGAACGTCAGGAAGTTCTGCCACGATTCGGTCATGTTCGCGTCGGCGGTGTGGGGCGCGCGGAACTGGAGCAGGTAGACCGACGTCTCCGCTAACGCGTACCACAGCCGATAAAGGCGCAAGAGGTCCGGGCTTGGAGGCGGATCGTCGGTAATCGCAGCATAGATGGCAGCTGCCTGGTCGCTCGGTGGCAGATGGACCAGGTCTCGCGCTGGTGGCGCGAGGCGCGCACTCTCCCAATCCACCAGGAAATAGGCGCCTGACTGATTGCGGACGAGGTTGCCACCGCTCGGCTCGCCGTGCGTCAGGCACCATGTCGCTTTCGAACCCACGGCCGTCGCCACCAAGAGGTCGTAGTCGTGCAGCGCCGAACGTACATGTTCCCGGTGCGTCAGCAGTTGCGCTCGGGCCGGCTCGCCGTAGGGTCCTTCACGCCAGGGCAGGTGCAAGTTGGCGAGTGCGTCTGCGAGCGCCGATCGGTGCGGGATCTCGAACTTCTCCAGTACTGCCTCGACGGGACGCTCGCGCGAGGTGCGATGCAGCCGCGCCACCAGCTCGGCGGCCAGCGTACCGTCGGCATCGGCAGCAGGCTCGACATCCAGCCACTCGTAGATGGACAGAGCGAACGCATCGCCGACTGCAACAATCAATTGGCCGCGCGCGGTCGGAATTGGTGGAACGATGAACACCAATTGCGCCACTTCGTTGAGCCGGCGGACAGCTTGGAAGGTCCGGTCCAGCTGCTGCAGAGCCTGACGACGGTCGCGACTTCGTCCGTCGAGCCGCAAGTCACGCACCGTGACGAAGTAGCGTTCTCCAGACGTGCTCGCCTGCCAGTGGTGGTCGCCGAAGCCAACCGGTAGGTAGACCAGGTCATCGGCGCAAATCCCCCACTGGTCGGCCAGCGCCTGGTGCGCAAGCGCGAGATCCAGATCAGCGGGCGGGGATTTCACTCACGGCACCAAAGGTGGGGTGCAAGATGGGACTGTAGCGGCTGAGAGGTCGAACCAGAACAGGTTCGTGCATGGACGCCCAGGCAAGTGACACGGACCAGAGGATCTGGCAGTCGCCCTGAGAATGTGATTAACGGTTGTCGTCGCTCGGCCGCGATGGTGGAGTGAATGGCTGCACCCGGTAGCGCGGCAGCGAGCTGAGTTTGCCCCGCGATTTGGCATGTGCGTCAGCAACGACTGGCGGGTTGAGGACCTGCTCGAGCAGAAACACGATCTCCTTGTTCAGCGAACAGTGGTCGGCGGTGGCACGCTCGCGCAAGACACCAGCGAGCGACTTGGGAAGGCGAATGGTGAACGCAGTTTCGTCAGACATCTTTTGCACCATTATGCACCACAATGGTGCGGGACGCTTTGAACGTGCGCTGAAGGGTGAAGTCGAGCAACGTCGAGAGTCCTGTCTAGCGAACGGCCAGCGCAACCTGTGACAACGCTTCGACGGCGCGGCGCCTCGCACCGGCGACGTGGACCAGCGGCACCTCGGCGCAGTGGGACCGGTGACGGCTGAGCCGCGGACCGGCGACGGCTCGGCGGCCGGACCGGTGACGGCTGAGCCGCGGACCGGCGACGGCTCGGCGGACGGACCGGTGACGGCTGAGCCGCGGACCGGCGACGGCTCGGAGCCCCGGGGCTGACGCCGCTTGGAGCTACGGACTGACGCAGCTCGGAGTCGCGGGCTGATGCAGTTGGGAGTCCCGGACTGACGCGGAGTTTTGGAGGCTTCAAGCCTGGCCTCAGCGAGCGGCGGGACGAGCGTTGATACGGTTGTCGCGGGAGGCTTCGCTGCGCGATTGCGAACGACAAAGTTGCAGCTTAGGCCACCGCCGCTCTACAGTATTCAAGCAACGATTGAAACACTATGCATGACTTGGGGGGTGCGGCGGCGGATCGCACGCGGCCGGCTTGGGCGCATGTTGGCGGCTTTCTGGCGCTCACCTTTGGGCTGACATGGCTGGTGGACCTCGGGATCTTCTGGCGGGGCGGCCTCGCCGTACCTGGAGCCGTGA
>JAFAZN010000193.1 GCA_019239775.1 Chloroflexota bacterium | reverse complement strand
AGTATATGCGATCGACTTTGCGGATCACGAAGCGGAGGGCGCTGGTGCGCTCGTCGATGCTGCAAATTTTGTTGTCGACCAGGCCTGCGTCGGGGCCGGCAAGGATCAGCTCGCGCTGGTCTACATAACCCGGCTGGCCGCGTTTGGGCGTGAGCACCCAGATGCCACCGGCCTGGTCGATGCGCGGGCGCCAGGCGCTGAGCACCTTATGCGCGTCGGTGGTGTCGTCGGCTCCGACCAGCACCACGTCAACCGGTTCGGACGCATCGGCGGCGGCGCGGCCGGCGCGCTCCAAGGCCTGCTGGCGCAGATCCTCTGGGACCGAAACCGGGCAAGCCTCAAAAGCCACTGCATGACCAGGCTTGATGCCGAGTTTGTCCACCACCGAGCGATGGCCATAGTCACGTTCGGGTTGCTGCTGCCGCTGCTGCTGCCGGGCCAACGCAGCCGACTATACGCGGTCCGCGCGGCGCAACGTCCTCATCGAGCCGCAACTCTATTCGCTGGGTTCTTCCGACCTAAAGCTCGCAGAGGTCCTTCAGGCTGGTGCACACACTACGTGGTTGCGATTGCAGGGCGAATTGCCTCGCGCGCAATTTGTGAGCGACCTCGGGCAGCGACTCCAGAATCGCCTGCAACTCAGCCGGCTTCAGCCGGGCCGCGGTTGTGGTGGCTGGGCGAACGCCGAAGCTGGTGGTCAACTGTCGCAGCATGTGCATCCCGCGTGTGTGCACTGTCAAACGCGTGCAAGCCGCGCGGAGGGACGGCCCGCCCGCGCAGATGGATGACCGAACCGCCGACGCAGGACGAGGCGGGCGGCCCAGTAGCCGCCCATGCCGTGAACGCCTCCACCCGGGGGCGTCGACGCCGAGCAAACGAACACCCGTGAATCGGGCGTCGCATACGGAATCGGCCGCAGCGCCGGGCGGAAGAACAGCTGCATCAGCGTCGCCTCGCCGCCTCCGAGATCGCCACCTACGAGGTTTGGATTGTGGCGTTCGAGATCCGCTGGACCGAACACATGGCGAGCCAGGATCCGATTGCGGAAGCCCGGGGCGAAGCGCTCGACCTGCGCCTCGACGCGGTCCGTCATGTCCACGCTGCTGCCGTTCGGCACATGACAATACGCCCAACCCACATGCTTGCCCGAGGGTGCGCGGGACGGGTCGAACAGGGTCGGCTGAACAACCAGCACGAACGGTCGCTCGGCGGGCTCGCCGCGCCACTCTTGTTGGCGGTTGCTGTCGATTTCCTCGAGGGTGCCGCCCAGATGCACGGTGGCCGCGAGGCGGGCCTCAGGCGCTTGCCATGGGATCGGCGCATCGAGCGCCCAGTCCATCTTGAAGGTGCCGAGTCCGTACTGAAAGTGCTCGAGCTGCATGCGATAGAACGGTGAAAAGCGCGTACCGTCGAGTCGCAGGATCTGGCGCGGGGTGAGGTCGAGGATGATCGCGCGCGCAGCTGGGAGCTCGTCCAGTGAGCTGACCACGCGTCCCGTTTGCAGCTCCCCGCCGAGCGATCGGAAATACGAGATCAACGCGCGGGTGATACTGACCGAGCCGCCGCGCGGGATGGGCCAGCCGACGCTGTGCCCAGCGATACCCAGGATCATGCCAAATGCCGCGCTGGGCGGAGCGCGTAGCGGCAACGTCGCGTGCGCGGCGATGCCAGCGAACAGCGCAGGCGCGCGTACGCCGCGAAAAAGCGACCGCATAAGCCAGGTTGTTGCGGGGAAGCCGACAAGGCCGAAGCGAGCGAGCAGCAGCGGGTGGCGCGGCACCTTCAGCGGACCGAGCGCATCCGCGAAGAGCGCCTCGCGCTTCAAAACGAATGGATCCATCAGGCGCCGCCAGGCGGCCGCGTCGGGACCAAGTTGGCGATCCATCGCCGCCGTGGACCGTTCCAGCAGTACGGCGGAGCCATCGTCCAGCGGATGTGCAGCGGCGGCGGGCGGTTGGATCCATTCGAGTCCGTAGCGCGCCAGCGGCAGCCGACTTAACAATGGCGAGCCAATTGCCAGTGGGTGAACCGCCGAACAGACATCGTGGGCGAAGCCGGGCAGGGTCAATGCATCGGTGCGTGCGCCACCGCCTGGTTCATCGGCGCCCTCGCGCAGGAGTACCCGCAGACCAGCGCGGGCGAGGACGATGGCCGCTGCCATGCCGTTCGGCCCGGCGCCGACTACGACCGCGTCATACGCGTTGCGGCTCATGTCTTCGACGAGGACCTACCGGCTCACGCCTTCGACGCGAACGGAGAGACGTTGGACATAGGTTGCTTGGTCTGTGTGGAGGCGATCGTACAGGTAGGCCAGGCAGAGGCTGAACGAGAGTGCAGCGGTCCAGTGCAGCAGCGTCTCACGCGCCGGTCGGCGCTCGACGGGTTGCTCCGTCCGGGTCTGGGTGGCGGCGCCCCACGGGGAAAACGCAAGCAGATAGATCAGCGCGGCCAGTAACGGGCCACCGACATGCGGCTGAGCGGGCCGCCAGCGCTGCAGCAGCGCATAGCAGGCACCCCACCACGCGGCGTAGGCAAAGTGAAAGACGCCGGCAATCAGCCAGTGGTGTTCGCGCTCGAGATCCGTATCGAGCGCGTTATCCAGCCGCTGAACGAATCGCGGACCGATGTCCGCGGAATGGCGGGCAGTAGTCGGCAGAAGCCAGGCTTCGAGCTGAGTTAGCACCACTTGTGGAACGCCCGCGACCAGCCCGGCGCAGACGCCCCTCACAAGCGCGGCGCGAGCGGGTTCGTTTGGCATCGGCCGCTGGCGACGCACGCGGCATGCCAATCCTTCTCGATGTGCACCCGTAATTGATGCCTTTGCGGACTTGGCGTGGCCCGAAATTTGCGTTCGCCTACGTTGAATTGAATAAGCGCGGACAGGTCGGCTGAGACCCCGAGGAACGTGGGATGCCGACCTTCTGCATTTAATGGACGCCTGCCCACCGGCCCACTCATGCCGACTCAGTAAGGAGCTCCTGAAGCCGCGGCAGCTCGGCCGCGGGCATGGCAATGCGCACACGCGTGAGCTTGTCGCTCGCGTTACGCGACTCGCTCAGTCCCTCGAAGGTGAGAAACACGGTCCGCGAGCCTTCTGGCCGATACACCGTCGGCAATCGGGACGTGACAATGCTGACGTTCTGCACGCGACCATGGTCGCAGTGCGGGGGCTGCCGGACTAGGATTCGAACCTAGACAACCACATCCAGAGTGTGGCGGGCTACCGTTACCCCATCCGGCAAGGAAAGTGGACCAGCTCCTCATTCTATCGGATTGAGAGCGGGGTCCTGCTGGCGGGCCGAGGAGTTCGGTGGGGCTCGGACGGCCGGGTCGTGATCGAACAGTAGGGTAATCTCGGCGGATGGAGCTGCAACAGCTGCTGCGCGTGCGCTCGGCGTTCGCGGGGCGCTTTGACGCTAGCGGCAAGTACCTGGTGTTCGTCGCCGATCTCAGCGGCGTGCCGCAAGCATGGGCGGTGGGACGGGCCGGCTGGCCTGAGCTACAGGTTGCCCCGTCAGATCGGGCGCAGACGATCTACCCGGGCCCGCGCAGCGGCCAACTGGCCGTCGGCGCCGACATCGGTGGCAACGAGCACACCCAGCTGCTCTACGTGGCCGAACAGGGCGCAAAGTACACCGCACTGACCGATGACCCCGCCCACATCCACAAGTTCGGCAGCTTCAGTCCCGACGGGCGCCAGGTCAGCTTCGCGGCGAATCCCCGCACCAACCGCTGGTTCGATATCTACCTTCGAGACCTCGAGTCCGGTGCGACGCGCTGCGTCCTGGAGCACGATTCGACCAATCGCGCTGGACCGTTCTCGCCTGACGGACGGTGGCTGATCGTGGTGCGTTCGTTTGCGAACTCGCACCAGGAACTCTGGCTGGTTGATCCGCAGGGCGGGGAAGCACCGCGGCTGCTCATGCCAGGCGAGCCAGCTTCGTATGACAGCCCAGAGTGGATCCCAGACGGTCGGTTCATCGTGTGCCTGAGCGACGCCGGCCGTGAAATGGCTGCGCCGGCGCGCATCGATGTTGGGTCTGGTGAGCTGACGTACCTGGTTGACAGGGATGAGGAAGTCGACGAGATTGCGCTCGCGCCGGACGGTCAGCAACTGGCCTATGCGCTGAATCGCGATGGCGAATCCGAAGTCGTCGTCCGAGACCTGAGCGCTGGCAAAGAGGTCACGGTCCGAGAGCTGCCGCCGGGCGCGCTCTACGCCTACTGGCAGCGTGCCTTGGCCTGGGATCCAACCAGCTCGCAGCTGGCCATCTCGTGGACCGCTTCACGCACCGGCCCGAACGTGTTCGTCTGGTCACGTGACAACGCCAGAACGCGGCAGGTCACGTTCGCGGGCGGCCTCAACGCATCGCTCGACGAACTCGTGGAACCCGAGCACGTACGTTTTCCCACGTTTGACGGTCGAGAGATTCCAGCGCTGTTCTATCCGACGCGCAGTACCGCTCAAGGGGCGCCTTGCGTGGTGTTTGTGCACGGCGGACCTGAAGGCCAGTATCGACCGACCTTTCAGCCCATCGTCCAGTACCTGGTTTCGGCTGGCTTCGCGGTGCTGGCGCCCAACGTGCGCGGCAGTACCGGCTACGGCAAGTCCTATACGCACCTGGATGACGTGCGCAAGCGCATGGACTCCGTGGCCGACCTGGCGCACGCGGTGCACTGGCTGCGTGACACGGGTCGAGCAGACCCGCACCGCATCGCCGTGTACGGCGGCAGCTACGGCGGGTTCATGGTGCTTGCCGCGCTGACGACCTATCCCGAGCTCTGGGCGGCCGGCGTCGACCTGGTTGGCATCTCCAATTTCGTCACCTTCCTCGAAAACACCGGTCCCTGGCGCCGCCACCTGCGCGAGGCGGAGTACGGCTCACTCGAGAACGATCGCGAGTTCCTCGAGGAGATCTCGCCGATCAACAAGGTTGAACGTATTCGGGCGCCGCTGCTGGTGATCCACGGCGCCAACGATCCGCGCGTGCCGATCGGCGAGACCGAGCAGATGGTGGCGCGCCTCCGGGCACTCGGCCGCACCGTCGAGTTCCTGAGGTTGGAGGACGAAGGCCACCACATCGCAAAGCTGCACAACAAACTGGTGGCCTACCCGATGGCGGCCGATTTTCTCAAACGACATTTGCTCGGCGAGTCGCCGGTTAGGTCATAAGCAGCACGGCATACGCGGCGAGCCAGTGCTCGACCATATAGTCGTCGCCGGTGACGTGAGGTAGCGCCGCGGCGGCGTGGCGACGCATCGCTTCACGGGCGATCGGGACGCGGGGATCGTCGGGCGGCAGGCTTTCGGCGATGCGGCGCCAGCACCAGGCGCGGCTCAGATTGAGTCCGTGCAGGTGTGCGATCTGGCCGTCGCTGGAGTCCGAGACCGTCGCAGGCGTGAAGATTGATGCGGGCTGAGCACGGGCGATGTGAGGCAAGAAGCGTTCGAGCCACGCTGCGAAGTCCTTTGAGGTCATGAGTTGGGCCATCAGCTCGGCTTCGCACAAAGCAGGGGAGAGAAAGTCCGCGCCCGAGGGTTCCCACGCGGCCGGATAGTCGGTATCCACGCTGAACCAGGCATTTGCCTGCCCGACCAACGCTTTATGCAAATCGGGATGAGAGGCACCGGCGTATGGCAGCGAACGCGAAATGCCGAAGGCCGAGTTGCCGTGCACGCCGTAGCGAATCGGGTACGTCGCACGCGGGAGCCAGTCGAGGAAATTGGCGGTAAGCACCTGGGCGAGTGGCTCGAAGTGAGCGGTCCAACGCTGCGCGTCATGGTCGGGCCACGTCTGGACGTCGTGGATGAGCTGCAAGGCCCAGCCCCAGCCATAGGGGCGCTCACGGTTGCGATTGCGCGGATCGCCGATGAAGCGCGCCTCGGCGGCGAGGCCTTCGCTCGTGAACTGCTCGTTGAGGGCGTGCCGCACCTCGGTTGTCGGAATCGCCTCCGGGACCGTGCGCAACAGGCGGACCAGCACCCAGTGCATCTCGACGCACGAATGCCAGTCGAAGCTGCCATAGAACACGGGGGTGCGCTCACGAGGTCGAGTCGGCGGCAGATCCTCGGCGGATTGCATGCGATGCCACACATCCGACGGAAACTCGCGATAGACATTGCTCAGGGCCACGCGCGCGTAGTCGGCGGCATTTTCGCGCAGCGTGGCGTCCCACTCATCCGCTGCCATCAGTAGGGCACTGTATCGGGCTGGAGCAGCGTCGCGGGACGGTGGCTCACCTCCCAGCGGTCCGCCTCCTCGGGTGGAGACTCCGTGGGGGACATCACTTGGTGGGAATCACGTCGTGAGCGGACATCACTCGGTGAGACACCACTGCGTGAGGATCAGGTCCGTGGGTGGACAGACCTCGGGCGGCGACAGTTACGCGGCCAGGATGGCGATGGCGTCGCGCAGGCGCGCCAGGCTGCGGTCGCGGCCTAGCGCGGCGAGCATGTCGAAGTTGGGCGGCGTCTTCGTTTTGGCAGTGAGCGCAATGCGAATGGGGCCGTACATCGGCCCTGGCTTCCAATCGTGCTCCGACCGTACCGCCTCCAATGCAGACTCGATGGTCGCGACGTCAAAGGGTTCGGCCGGTAAGGCCTCGAGAGCGGCCTCGGCGGCAAGGAGCGCGTCTCGTGGCGAGGGTGTCCCAGAAGTGGCGAACATTGACGGCTCGAGCTCCAGCTTGCCCTGGTACAGGAACTCCACCTGGTCGCACACCTCTTTCAGTCGTTTCACGCGTGTTTTCAGCGCTGGCGCAAGCTTCAGCAGGCTCGCCTCCTGGCCTGGCCCAGGCAGAAACGGCGCTGCGCGGCGGATGAACTCCTCGTCCGAGAGTTCCTTGATGTACTCGGCGTTCATCCAATCCAGCTTGTTGATATCGAAGATCGGCCCCACCGGGCTAAACCGTTCGACGTCAAAGTTGGCGATCAGATCCTCGAACGAAAACTTTTCGCGACCGTCGGGCATGCTCCAGCCCTGCAGTGCGAGAAAGTTGACCAACGCCTCAGGCAGAAAGCCCTCTTCCTGGAACCACAGCAGCCGCGCAGCGGGGTTCTTGCGTTTGCTGATCTTCGAGCGGTCCTGATTCCGCAGCAACGGCAAGTGCGCAAATCTGGGCGGCTCCCAACCGAAGTAGCGATAGAGCAGGAGCTGCTTGGGCATGGAGCTGATCCATTCCTCGGCCCGCAGCACGTGGGTGATCTCCATCTCGTGGTCGTCGACGACCACGGCCATGTGGTACGTAGGAAAACCGTCCTTTTTGATTAAGACCTGGTCGTCGGGCATGGGCGCGTTGGTCACGCCGCGGATCATGTCGTTGAACGTGAGCGGCACGTCATGATCCGGCACGCGCATGCGGATGACCGGGGTGGGGTCGAAGCCAGGTAGCCGCGACCGCTCCTCGCGCGTTTTGCCCACACACAGCCGGTCGTAGCCGGGCGGCTGCTTGCGCGCCGTTTGATCGGCGCGCATCTCCTGGAGTCGTTCAGGGCTGCACCAGCAGTAATACGCATGCCCGGCCTCGAGCAGACGCTTGGCAGCCTCGGCGTAGATCGGCAAGCGCTCGGACTGGCGATACGGCCCGAACGGGCCACCCTTGTCCGGACCTTCGTCCCAGTCAAGGCCGAGCCAACGCAGCGTCTCGATGATCTGCTGATCGCTATTTTCGACATAGCGGCCGCGGTCGGTGTCCTCGATGCGCAGCACGAACTTGCCACCGCGCTGACGCGCCAGCGCGTAGTTGAACAGCGCGACATAGCCAGTGCCGACGTGCGGATCACCCGTCGGGGACGGCGCCATGCGCACGCGCACGGTCATAGACGCCTACCCCGCACGGGACTCATACAAGGTGGTTTTACCGTACAGAACCTCGGAGACGCCTCAGCACCTCGGCAAGATCAGGCGGAAGCTCGCTCGTAAACGTGTGTTCGAGTCCATCGTGCGGTGAGCGTAGTCGCAAAAAGCAGGAATGCAGGAACTGCCGCTGCAGACCACGTAAGCCCGCGGCGGCGCCGTAGGTGGTATCGCCGGCAACAGGATGGCCGATCGAGGCGAAGTGCACGCGCAGCTGATGGGTGCGGCCCGTGAGCAGCATGGCCTCCAGAAGTGTCCAGCCAGACAGGCGTTCACGCACCCAGAAGTGCGTTTGCGCGCCGCGGCCTTCCGAACGCACGGCCATGCGCTGGCGGTTGCGCGGATCGCGACCGATCGGTCGATCGATCAGGCCCTCTTCTTCCTCGATCCCGCCGCGCACGAGCATGAGGTAGCGCTTTTCCGTCGACCGACTCTGCATCTGGCGTTGCAAGTTGGCGACCGCTTCCAGCGTGCGACCGATCACCATGAGACCGCTGGTGTCTTTGTCCAACCGGTGGACGATGCCTGGTCGCAGGTCGGCTTCAGGCGATCGGAGCTCGGGGAAACGCGCCAAGAGGCCGTTCACCAGCGTTCCCCGCTCATTTCCTGGCGCGGGGTGCACCACCACACCCGCCGGTTTATTGACCACGATCATCGAAGGGTCCTCGAAGACCACCGCAAATGGGACCTCGTCCTCTGGTGGGAGGGACGGACCGTGTGAGATGCCGGCGATCAGAACTCGATCGCCGTTGACCACGCGCTCGCTGGGTTTGCTGGGAACGCCGTTGAGCAGAACCGCTTGGAGACCGATCAAACGCTGCCATTCGGAGCGGGATCGATCGGGCTCGCCGCCGTGGCGCTGGAGGAAGCCGTCCAGGCGGTCTCCGGCGGCGAACGGAGGCACCACGACGACGCGAGCATCACGCAGCTCGTGAGTTTCGGCGCGCAACGGCACGCGCCGGTGTTCCGCTGCAGGCATCAGCCGAGTGGTGCGCTGGACTGATCGGCCGCTGGCGTGGGCGACAGCGCGTTCAACGCCAGCAGGGCAACGCCAATCACGATGGCGGAGTCAGCCACGTTGAATACCGGCCACCAGTTCGCGTGGTAGCCGAAATCCACAAAGTCCACCACGTAGCCCTGGCGTATCCGATCGATCAGGTTGCCGATCGCGCCGCCGAGCTGCAGACCCAGCGCGAGGTGCAGCAAGAATCCCGAGCGCGGCAGATAGCGGTAACTGGCGGCAATCACGCCGATCACCACGATGCCGACCAGCACAAAGAACATCGTCTGATCCTGCAGCAGACCGAACGCCGCGCCGCGGTTCTGCACATAGGTGAGTCGCAGAATGTCGTCGACAACGGGCACCGAACCCTTTTCGCGTAGACGGTCTTCGGCCAATCGTTTGGTGAGCTGATCACCAACGACCACGAGCACTGCCAGACCGAGAAAGAGCAGGCCGCGCAGCGGGAAGCTACGCGTACGCGGCGTCTGAGACGCCACGCTGGGCGCGACGTCGGTCACGCGCGCGACTCGCGTTTGACAGCGACTTTCACTGGCAACCCATCGATCTGGTCCTCGGCGGTATGCCAGCCGTCGCCGGCCTCGATCCCAGGCTCGAGTCGTGTCGCCAGGGTTTCGCGACTGATGTACCCCGCGTGCTGCTGAAAGGCTTCGGCGATGCCATCGGTGGCGGCATAACGCACGTTGATGCGATCGGACACGTCGAACCCCGCCT
Organism: Chloroflexota bacterium; assembly: GCA_019239775.1. Taxonomy (GTDB): domain Bacteria; phylum Chloroflexota; class UBA6077; order UBA6077; family CF-72; genus CF-72. Next base: position 17,888 of record JAFAZN010000193.1, on the reverse strand, counting down.
GTTTGCGAGCATCCTGGATCAGCCGCACCGCGGCGCGTGCGCGACCTTCGGTCACAAGCTCGGGGGTGAGCTCCGTATCGAGCACGACCAGCACGCCACGATCGGCCGCCGCGGCGAAGCCGGGCGCGGGCTCCAGCGACAGGGTGACCTCCTCAGGTTCCAGGACGAAGTCCTCAGCCTGCACGCGACCGTCGTCCATCACCATGAAACGGCCCGCCTGCAATGCGGCGCGAATGCGGTTGTACTCGCGGCCGTACTTCGGCCCGAGCAGCTTGGGGTTACCTTCTGCGCGCTGCCGCACAGCGCCGCTCAGCTCCTGCGCGTACTCAACAGTTTTGACGTTTAGCTCATCTCGAATCAGGCCGCTAGCCCACGTAGGCAGTTCGCTGAAGGTCGAGCCGCCAGCTACGCGCACTGCTCGTAACGGTTGCTGACCTCGGATCGATGCGCCTTTGCGCGCCGCGTTGCCGAGGCTGGCGATGAGACGCGTGAGGTCCATCACGCGTTCGAGATCTGAATCGCGCAAGCTTTCGTCGACGTTCGGGTAGCTGCAGTGATGGATGCTGACGGGCGCGTTCGGCTCAACTCCGCGCACCAGGTTCTGGTAAATCTCCTCGGAGAGGAACGGCAAGAACGGCGCGAGCAGCGTTGTTACCGTGACCAGCGCATCATGCAGAGTAGCCATGGCGGCGGGCTCGGCTTTGCCACCCGGCGCCCAGAAACGCTGCCGGCTCAAGCGGATGTACCAGTTGCTCAAGCCGTCGAAGAATTCCTCGACCGCCCGCGCGGCAACCATCGCGTCATAGTCATCAAGCGCGTCGCGCACCGTCTGAACGAGCGTGTTGAGCTGCGACAGTAACCACCGATCGAGCTCCGTGCGTTCGCCGACGGGCGGAGCGGCCGTTGACGGCATCCATTGCTCGGCAGCGGCGTACAGCGTGAAAAAGCGGTAACTGTCCCACAGTTTGCGGAGGCGGCGCTTGGTCTCGTCGGCAACGCGGTAGCCGAAGTTCACGTTGAGGGCAGGATTCTGGACGCAGAAGGTCCAGCGCATGGCATCGGCGCCAGCGTTTTCGGCCGCGTCGAGAAAGTCGATGGCGTTGCCTAGGCTCTTGTGCATCGGCCGACCGTCTTCGCCGCGCACAGTGCCATGGCCGAGGACCGCCTGAAACGGCGGGCGGTTTTCGAGGACGGTGCTCATCACCAGCAGCGAGTAGAACCAGTTGCGGTACTGGCCTGGAAAGCTCTCGGTAATGAAGTCGCCCGGGAACCAGGTGCCCCAGTACTCGGGGTTTGTCCGGTAATGCAGAGTCGAAAAGGGCACGATGCCCGCGTCGAGCCACGGATTTCCAACATCCGGGATACGGCTGATCGCCTTGCCGCACTGGCCGCAGGGCAGTTTCACCGCGTCGATCCACGGCCGATGCGGCGAGTGGCCTTCTAAGGTCTCGAGGCCGGCGACGGCTCGCTCGCGCAGCTCCGTTTCGCTGCCGACGACCTCAAAGCGCTGGCAATCCTCACAAAACCAGATTGGCAGCGCGAGGCCCCAGTAGCGCTTCTTGCTGATCATCCAGTCGCGCATGTTGCGCAACCAATCCAGCTCTCGTTCGAGACCGAAGTCCGGGATCCAGCGGATCTGGCGCGTGACATCCATGATCATGTGGCGGAGGTCGTCCATGCGGATGTACCACTCGTCGACCAGGCGGAAGACCAGCTCGGTGCCGCACCGCCAGCAGTGCGGGTAGCGGTGGACGGTCTGTTCGGCTCGGAACAGGACGCCCTTCTGGCGCAGGTTATCGGCGATTGGCCTGGCGACCTCATTCACGTTCTTGCCAGTCAGCCAATCGAAGCCCTGAATGTAGTCGCCGTTATCGTCGATCGGCGCGATCACCCGCAGCTTGTATTCCTGGCCTAAGAGAAAATCCTCTTCACCGCAGCCCGGTGCGATGTGCACGATGCCCGTGCCCTCATCCTGGCTAACCTCCGTCCAGGGAATCACGCGGTGCTCGGTACCCTGCGCCGCGGGCAGCTCATCGAACGGGCCGCTGTAGTGCCATTCGACCAGGTCGGCGCCCCGCAGAAACTGCTCGACCTGCCAGCTGTCGCCGAGCACCTTTTTGACCAGCGACTCGGCCAGCCACACGCTCTGACCGTCTTTGGCGGCCCGAGCATAGGTGAGGTCGGGATGCACGGCCGCGGCAACGTTGGAGGTCAGCGTCCACGGCGTGGTCGTCCACACCAGTAGGCTTTCGTTGGGTCGGTCGAGGAGCGGCAGCCGCACGTACAGGCTGGTGTGGCTGACCTCCTTGTAGCCCTCGGTCTCGATCTCCATGTGGCTGATGCCCGTGCCGCAGCGCGGACACCACGGCATGACGTCGTGGCCGCGATACAGCCAACCGCGCTCGTGGCAGGCTTTGATCATGCGCCAGATGGTGTAGTTGTTCTCCTCGGACATCGTGAAATACGAATCGCCCCAGTCCATCCACTGGCCGAGTCGAATGCTTTGTTCGCTGATAATTCTCGCGAACTTCAACACGCGATCCTTGCAGCGTTGGACGAATTCGGCAATACCGTATCGTTCGATGTCGCGTTTGGTGCTGAAGCCGAGCTCTTTTTCAACCTCCACTTCAACCCATAATCCCTGGCAATCGAAGCCGTTTTGCCAGCGTTGGTTGAAGCCGTTCATCGCTTTGTAGCGGCAGTAGAGGTCTTTGTACGTGCGTCCCCAGGCGTGATGAACACCCATCGGGTTGTTGGCGGTGATCGGCCCATCGATAAACGACCAGCGCTTATCGGAATTGGCAAGTTGCTGGCGCAGTGTGTCGAAGGCGCGCGTTTCTTCCCAGAAACTGAGGACGCGCCGCTCGAGCGAGGGGAAATCGGGTTTGTCGGGGACAGCTTGATACATGGGGCCGATGCCGTGAAATGCTAACGCTTACGATCCGACCGGCGCGGGTTCAACGACGCGGACGTGCAAGTCCTCGAGCTGGTCGGCCTGGACCGTCGTCGGTGCGCCCATCATCAGGTCCTGCGCGCTCTGGTTCTTGGGGAACGGGATCACCTCACGAATGCTGTCCTCGTCGGCGAGCATGCTGACGACGCGGTCGATCCCGGGCGCAATCCCACCATGCGGCGGGGCGCCATATTGAAACGCCTTGAGCATGTGGCCGAAATTGGCCTGAATGCGCTCGGGCGAGTAGCCCAACAGCTCGAACAGGCGCGACTGAATATCCGCGCGGTGCACGCGGATACTGCCGCTGGCCAGCTCTTCACCATTTGCGACCACGTCATACGCCTTTGCTCGAACGCGGACCGGATCCGTATCGAGTAGCGGGAGGTCAGCATCGAACGGCATCGTGAACGGGTGGTGCATGAACGTGAGCCTGCCCGTGGCCTCGTCGCGTTCGAACCAGGGGAACTCGATCACAAACGCCCAGGCCATGACGTCGTCGGGGATCAACTCGAGGCGTTTTGCCAGCTCACGCCGCAACGCGCCCAGACTCGCACGCGCGACATCCACCGTGTCGGCCACGAGCAGCACCAGGTCGCCATCGGAAGCTTCCAGGCGTGACCACAGCTTTTCGGCTTCGCCTGGCCCAAGGTTGCGCACGAACGATGAGCGAACCTCGCCCGCGGTATGCGATGCCCAGGCCAGGCCTTTGGCGCCGTTGGCCTTGGCGAGCTCGGTCAGCTCGTCGATCTGGCGTCTGGTGAAGGCGGCGCCATCTGGCGCACGAATGCCGCGCACCACACCGCCACGTTCGATCGCGCCCGAGAAGACCTGAAACGGACTGCGCCCGACGATATCCGACACATCCACGATCGACAGGTCGTACCGCAGGTCGGGTTTGTCGGAGCCGTAGCGGTTCATGGCTTCCTGCCAGGTGATCCTCGGCCAGGGTTTGTTCAGAACCCGCTTGTTCGACAGCGACTCGGTGAGATTGGAAAAAAGCGATTCGCAGACCTCGAGCACGTCCTCCTGCTCGACGAAGGACATTTCGAGATCCAACTGGGTGAACTCAGGCTGCCGATTGGCACGCAGGTCTTCGTCGCGGAAGCACCGCGCAATCTGGAAGTAGCGATCGACGCCGGCCACCATGCTGAGCTGTTTGAACTGCTGTGGACTCTGCGGCAGGGCGTAAAAGCTGCCCGGGTGCAAGCGGCTCGGCACCAGGTAGTCGCGCGCGCCTTCGGGCGTCGGATTGGCCAGGATCGGCGTCTCGATCTCCAGAAACCCGCGATCGCTCAGAAAATCGCGAATGTATTTGATTACTTTGTGGCGCAGGACGAGGTTGCGCGCCATGCGCGGGCGTCGCAGATCGATGTAGCGATACTGAAGCCGCACCCGCTCATCAACCTGCGCTTCTTCGGCAACCGGGAACGGCAGCGGCAGGCACGGGTTGAGCACCGTGACGGTATCCGCGTGGACCTCGACGTCCCCCGTCCCGAGCCGCGGATTTTCACTACCAGCCGGTCTGCGCTCGACGCTACCGTGAATCTCGACGACGAACTCGTCACGAAGTGTCTCGGCCACATGGAATGCGTCCGGCTGAGTCGTCGGGTTCACAACCACCTGGACGATGCCTGCGCGATCGCGCAAATCGACGAAGATGAGCCCACCATGGTCGCGTACGGTGTGCACCCAACCCTGAAGGACGAGGCGTTGGCCGATGTGCTCGGTGCGGACTTCGCCGCACATCATCGAACGTTTCATTCGCAGCAGTCAGCCATCAGCATTCGGCTACGTTGGAGCATACCGTTTGTACCCGAACGCCCGGACCACGAATGCGCCGTCTCCCACCGATGTGAACCGTAGACTGACGTGTGTTGCTGGCCCGTGGACGGCCGACGGCGGCCTGAAAGCTGACTGCTGATGGCTCGTGACAGCATCGCGCTGTACGTCCACTTTCCGTTTTGCCTGTCGATCTGTCCCTACTGCGACTTCGACCGCCAGGCGACGGGCTTCGATCGGATCGACGTTTACCTGGAAGCGGTGAACCGCGAATTGGCGCAGTTCCGCCAGGTGGATCAGCCGGTGCACAGCATCTTCTTCGGCGGCGGCACGCCCAGCCTGATGTCGGCCGCGCAGCTTTCTCAGTTGCTGGCAGCTGCGCGCGAGACATTCGACATGCAGCCCGATGCCGAGATCACCGTGGAGTGCAACCCGGGCGATGCCGACCTCGCCAAGCTCCAGGCCTTCCGGGCCGCCGGAGCAACTCGTTTGAGCTTCGGTGTGCAGTCGCTGGACGACGCCTTTCTCAAGCTCCTGGGCCGTAGGCATTCCAGTGCAGAAGCGCGCCAGGCCGCGGCGTGGGCGAAACAGGCTGGTTTTGACTTCAACCTGGACTTCATGTTTGGCCTGCCGGGCCAATCGCTAGAGCACTGGCAAGACACGCTGGATCAGGCGCTCGAGCTCCACCCCGATCACCTGTCCTGCTATCTGCTCACGCTAGATGAAAACGTCCAGATGGGTCGCGACGTCGCGCGCGGCAAACTCGTCCTGCCGCAGGATGATGAGCTGGCCGAGATGTACACGTCAACTCGGCATCAACTCGCAAACGCCGGCTTCGAGCAGTACGAGATCTCGAACTGGGCGCGGCCCCGCCAGGCTTCTCGACATAACCTCACCTACTGGCGCGACGGCCAGTGGATCGGCGTCGGCGCCGGCGCCGCATCTGCCTACGGCGGCAGGCGCTGGAAGAACACGCCGGTGTTGGAGCGCTACATCTCAAGCGTGACGGCCTCAGGTGTGGCGCACCGCGTCGAAGACGAAGTGCCCGACCTGCGCACGCGCATGCTGGATACGCTCAGCTTGGGGCTGCGCCTGCGCGAAGGTGTCTCGCTTGACGAGTTCAGACTCCGATACGGTGTGGACCTGGCGACGGTGTTCGGTGAGACAGGTCCGTGGCTGATCGAAACGGACTTCCTCGAGTGTGTAGACGGTCGGCTCAAGATCGCCGCGGACCACCAGTTGATAACCAACGAGATCCTGGTGCGCATCGAGGAAGCGATCGACGACTACGTACGTCGCGAGACCAGCGCCTCGCAAATCGCGGCAAGGTAGCCCTGCGCCGGCTCGCGCGGTCCAGCTTCTTCGAGATGGTCCAGCGCCTGCCGATAGCGATCCTCGACGCGTCGTTCAATGATCTCTCGCAGATTGAGTGCGTCGAAGTGCGCGATGATGCGCTCGACAGTTGCCGGCGGCACGTCGACATCGTCGGCGTGATACGCGGCGCGCAGCCACTCCGGCGCATCTGTTCGGCCCAGAGCCATGGCCGCCGGCAGTCCGCGTTTGCGTTCGAGAATATCGGCCGCGTCCGGCTTGCCTGTTTCGGCCGAAAGGCCCCAGACGCCGAGCAGGTCGTCCTGCTCCTGGAAGGCGATCCCCAACTGCAAGCCGTACGCAGCGTAAGCATCGGCTTGCCCCTCGGGCGCACCCGCGGACATCGCGCCTAGGCGACAGGCGCAGGCAAACAGCACACCAGTTTTGCGCGAGATCATCGCCTCGTACGCTTCGAGCGTAGGCTGCGTTTGGCCGTTGGCGAGGTCAATGTCCAGGAACTGACCTTCAGCCAGAGCCAGCGCTGTGCGATTCAACTCGGCGGTCAGTTGTGCCGCGATAGCCGTGCCTTCCTCAGCGAGGACCACCTGCGCCAGGGCGAACAGCGCATCGCCGGCGTTGATCCCCTGTGGCATGCCCCACAACGTCCAGACGGTAGGGCGATGGCGTCGCAGCTCGCTGTGGTCCTGGATGTCGTCGTGCACCAGCGAGAAGTTGTGAATCAGCTCGACGGCCACCGCGCTGTTGCGGGCTGCTTGGGTGATCTCACCGCCGACGGCCTGAGAGGTCAGCAAGACCAGTGCGGGGCGTAGCTTCTTGCCCGCCGGCGCCGCTTTGGAGAGCACCTCCAGGTCGGGGCCGCGCCAGCCAAGGTGATATTCGAGCATGGCCGCAAGCCGCTTGCCCTCGGGCGAGAGGTGACGCCGCACCGCATCACGGATCCAGGAGTCGGTCAGCTCACCAAGCCGGGTTAGCTCCGCATCCAGGTCGACGCCCACGTCTTCACTCTACCGATAGTGACGAACCGTCTACCCTTTGCTGGTGCGCGCCTTGGAACTCGTTGGTTTCGATGGGCCAGCTTCGCTGAAGCTGGGCGAACGGCCTGAGGTCGAACCTGGCCCCGGCGAGGCCCGCGTTCGCCTGCGCAACACGGCGCTCAACCATCTCGACGTGTTTATCACCCGCGGCTTGCCCAAGCGACCGCTGCCGGCAATTCTCGGCTCCGATGGCGCCGGCACCGTTGACGCAGTCGGCGAGGGCGTGACTCACCTCAAGCCCGGCGACGAAGTGGTGCTCTACCCGATCGTTTCCTGTGGTACCTGCGCAGCCTGCCGAGCTGGCCAGGAAGTGCACTGCCCGAAAATGGCCATTCTGGGCGAGCACACCGACGGAACCTTTCAGGACCAGCTCGTGGTGCCGGCTGCAATCTGCCATCCGAAGCCGAGCCATCTCACATGGGAAGAGACAGCTGCACTGCCACTGGCCTGGCTCACCGCGTGGCGACTGTTGTTCACTCGCGGCCAACTGAAATCGAGCGATTGGGTGGTGCTCGTGGGCATCGGTGGCGGCGTGGCGACTGCCTGCCTGCTTTTGGGCAAAGCGCATGGACTGCACGTCATCGCCACCTCGCGAGATGCGGCGAAACGGCAGCGTGCCCTGGATCTCGGCGCCGACGCGGCCTTCCCCAGCGAAGCCTTCTCCAAGAGCGTGCAAGAAGCAACCGGCGGTGCTGGCGCCCGTGCTGTGGTCGATACGGTCGGGCCAGCCACGTTCGACGAGTCCATCCGCTCGCTCGCGCGAGAGGGCATGCTTCTCACGGTCGGCGCCACCAGCGGCCCCAAGCTCGAGCTACTTCTGCCGCGCATGTGGTTTCGCCATCTGTCGCTGGTTACCTCGACCATGGGCAACCACTCTGAGTTTCGATCGATGCTTGACGACGTCAACCAGCACAAGCTGCGGCCGCCTGTCGACCGTGTGTTCCCACTGGCGGATGGCGGCGCGGCCTTTGCCCACCTCGAGGCCGGCGAGCAATTCGGCAAAGTCGTGCTTTCAGCCTGATGCGCCTGTCGAAAATCGGCCGGCGCCGTTCGACCTCTTTCATGTAAGGAGGTCATGCGAGACGTGAAATACGTTCTTCTTTTCTGTGGCAGCGATGCGGACGCCGCCGCGTTCGCTGCCCTGTCGCCGGATGAGCTGCGCGCACGCTACGCGCAGGTAGGCGCCTGGTTCCAGCAGCACCACGACAAGATCAAGTACTCCGACCAGCTGGCGCACCCCTCAACAGCGACGACCGTGCGCCACGATCGGTCCGGCAACACCGAGCCGGTCGTCACCGATGGCCCGTTCATCGAGGGCAAGGAGGGCATCGGTGGCTACGCGTCGATCGAGGTCAGCGATCTCGACGAGGCGCTGCGGATGGCACGCACCTGGCCTGGCATGGGCTCCGTCGAGATCAGGCCGGTGATGACGATGGATCAACGACCGTAGTCACTTCAGTAGATAGCCGCATCGCGGTGGCGGCCGCCTTTCGAGAGGAAGCTGGCCGCCTCACCGCCTGGCTCGTGCGCAGCCTCGGCGACTTTCCCATCGCCGAGGAAATCGTCCAGGACACCCTTGTTGCCGCGCTCGAGCAGTGGTCGACTCAGGGCGTACCGGATTGTCCGAGCGCCTGGCTGCGAACGGTCGCAAGGCGCCGCGCCATCGACCGTCTGCGCCGCGAGATCCGCTTCAAAGAGAAGCTCGCGCAGCTCGACCTGCCGATTCCGCAGGAACCGGACAATCGACTCGAACTGATCTTCACCTGCTGTCACCCCGCGGTGGCGCCCGAAAACCAGGTTGCGCTCACGCTGCGCGCGGTCTGCGGCCTCACCACTGCGCAGATTGCCCGCGCGTTCATGGTCTCTGAGGCGACCGTGGCACAACGCATCGTGCGCGCTCAGCGCAAGATCGTGGAGGCCGGCATCCCGTACCGCGTGCCGCGCGACGATGAGCTCGACGCACGCCTGTCTCAAGTCCTGTCGGTCCTCTATCTCACGTTCAACGAAGGCTACCTTTCAGGTTCGGGGAAATCCGCTGCAAGGCGTGAAGTGGCCGAGGACGCGGCATGGCTCGCCGGGCTTCTCTCGGACCTGTTCCCGATGCACCCCGAGGTGCTGGGCCTGCTGGCGCTCATGCGCCTGCACCTGGCTCGAAGCGAGTCGCGCTTCGACGTCCGCGGAGATCTGGTACTGCTGCGCGATCAAGATCGTTCCAAGTGGGATCGCGCAGCGATTGCCGAGGCGGTGCGATTAGTCGAACGCGCGGCGTCCCTGAAGCGGGCTGGTCCGTACCAGCTTCAAGCCGCGATCGCGGCGTGTCATGCGGAAGCGCGGTCCTGGGCCGACACGGATTGGCCGCAAATTCTCATCCTGTACGACATGCTCCTTCACTTAGCACCGTCACCCGTGGCGCAGCTCAATCGCGCCGTGGCCATGAAGCACGTGCTCGGAGCCGAATCCGCCCTGGCCGAGGTCGAGTCGCTGGCGCCGAGCCTCGACGGTTATCACCTGCTGCACGCCGTTCGAGCTGACTTGCTGCGCACGCTCGGCCGCCAACTCGAGGCTCAGGCGGCTGAACAACGCGCGTTGGCGCTCACGCAGAATCCGGCCGAACGATCGCTGCTGCGGCGGCGCATGTCGCACGACGCCTACGACGCCCGTGACGCCCTGCCGTGCTGACCAAGTCTCACGGCCTGGGCAACGACTATCTCGTGGCCGATCCGGCCGAGCTGCCGTTTGCGGTCACGCCCGAGCGCGTGCGACTGCTGTGCGACCGCCATTTTGGAATCGGTTCCGACGGTTTGCTTACGTTGGAAACCCCGCTCGGTGTACGCATCTTCAACCCCGATGGTTCCGAGGCCGAAAAGAGCGGCAACGGTCTACGCATCTTCGCGCGCTGGCTCTACACGACCGGCCGCGTGACCAAGCGGCAATTCACGATCCACACACGTGCGGGCGGCGTGGCTGCAGAAGTCCACGACGGCCCGGACATCACCCTTGACATGGGCCGGGCAACTTTCCGCTCGGACCTCAGCGAACTCGTTGTGGCGAACCAAACCCTGCAGGTAACTGCGCTGTCAGTGGGCAACCCGCACTGTGTGGTCTTCCGTGGCGCACTTGACGTAACAGAGCTCCACCAGCTCGGACCGCTAATCGAGCACCATCCTGCTTTCCCCAATCGCACGAACGTGCAGTTTGTCCATGCGCTGGACCAGGCCAACCTCGAGCTGCTCATCTGGGAACGCGGCGCCGGCGAGACCCAGGCATCGGGCTCATCCTCGTGCGCCGCGGTTGCCGCGGCGCATCGGGCCGGTTTTGTCGAAAGCGACGTGACCGCCCATATGCCAGGTGGGGAGCTGCATATCCGCATCGATCCCAGCGGGAGTCTCTGGCTACGTGGGCCCGTCGAGGAGGTCGCCACCGTCAAGCTCTCTGCGGACCTGGTGCGCCGACTCCAGGCGCTACCATGACCGCGATGGCGACGGCCCCGACAACGTACTTCACGGTCGTGCTCGATCAGGCCAAAGAGGACCTGGCGCGTCGCGGCGTGCCGATCTTCGATTTCGGGGTGGGCGACCCGATCGAGCCAACACCGGCGTTCATCCGCCAGACGTTGATCGAGGCACTCGATCCTGTCTCGCAGTATCCAACGATTGTTGGCCAACGCCGTCTGCGTCAGGCGATCGCTGGCTGGGCGGACCGACGCCTTGGCGTAACGCTTGATCCTGATACGCAGGTTCTTCCCGCGGCGGGCTCCAAAGAAGCCATTTTCCACCTGCCACTGGCCGTCATCGCGCCAAACGAGAGTCGCCGCCGAATCGTGTATCCGACGCCGTCGTACCCCGTCTACGAGGGTTCGGCCCGCTACACCGGTTGCATCCCACACGGTGTTCCGCTGCGCGAGGAAAACGGCTATCGCCTGGAGCTAGAGAAACTCGGACCAGACGTCCTGCGGGAGACTCGCATCGCGTGGATCAACTACCCGCACAACCCCACTGGAGCCAGTGTCGATCGGGCGTACCTGGAACGCCAGGTCAACATCGCCCGCGAGTTCGACATCCTGCTCTGCGCCGACGATTGCTACCTCGACCTGTACTTTGGTGAGGAACCCCCGCCGGGCATCCTTCAGGTCACGCAGACGGGCGTGCTCAGCGTGGGCTCGCTGTCGAAGCGATCCGGCATGACCGGGTATCGAAGTGGCTATATCGCGGGTGACGCCACGATCATCGCCATGTTGAAAAAGGCCCGCCCGAACTTCGGCGTTGGCTCGCAGGACTTCGTTCAAGCCGCCGCGACCGTCGCCTGGAGTGACGACGCGCACGTGGCCGAGCGCCGCGCGATCTTTCGGGCCAAGCGCGACCGGCTGGCTAATTATCTGACCTCGCGCGGCTACGAGGTATCAGGCAGCCAGGGCGCCATTTACCTCTGGGTCAAGGTGCCGACGCCGGATCGTCAGTCGTTCTTCGCACGGTTGCTGGAGCACGGCATTGTGGTCAGTCCGGGCGAGTCGTTCGGATCAGGTGGCGAAGGCTACTTCCGCATGGCATTGGTGCCGAACCTCGACCAGATTCAAGCCGCTATCTCCGAATGGGACAGGATCGCTTTATGACCACGACCACCTCCGACCTCGCCGCAACGATCGGCAACGTGTTCGCCAGTCCGGATCAGCTCGACCGCGCCGAATCTCAGTTGGCCGTCGAGGAAACCATCGACGGTCTCGATCGAGGTGAGATCCGCCTCGCCGAAAAGTCGGCTGGCGATTGGGTCGTCCATAGCTGGGTGCAGCAGGCGATCCTGCTGTATTTCCGGTTGCGTCAGCTGGAGACGTGGCAGGTCGGCCAGTTCGAGTACCACGACAAGCTGCCGCTGAAGCACGACTATGAGCGGCTTGGGGTGCGCGTGGTGCCGCCAGCCACCGCTCGCTATGGCAGCTTTCTCGAACCGGGCGTGATCATGATGCCGAGCTACGTGAATATCGGTGCCCGGGTGGGCTCGGGCACGATGGTCGACACCTGGGCCACCGTCGGCAGCGGCGCGCAAATCGGGCGCAACGTGCACCTGGCGGGTGGCGTGGGCATCGGTGGTGTGCTCGAGCCGCCAGGCGCGCGGCCGGTAATCGTCGAGGATGGGGCGTTTATTGGTTCGCGTTGCATCATCACCGAGGGAACTCTGATCGAAGAAGGTGCGGTGCTCGGGGCGAACGTGGTGCTCACCAGCAGCACGCCCATCATCGACGTCACCGGCTCAGAGCCAGTCACGTACCGCGGCCGCGTGCCCGCGCGCTCCGTGGTGGTGCCTGGCAGCCGTCCACGGAGCTTCCCGGCGGGCGAGTTTCAGGTCGCCTGCGCCTTGATCATCGGCCAACGCACCGAGTCGACCGACCTGAAAACCTCGCTGAATCCGGCCTTGAGGGATCTCGTAGGTCTCTAACGGTCTGGCGTTATGATTCGGCCGAATGGGTGCCGACGACCGCGTGGTGAACGGGTCTGATGGGCCCGCTCGCGGGCGGCACGAGCGGGCCTTACTGCTAGCTGCCGATACCGGCACTGCGCCCTGGACGGTGTCGGAATCGCTGGACGAGCTCGAGGAGCTGGCGCGCACCGCGGGCGCTGAGGTTGTTGGGCGCATCTCGCAACGGCTGGAGCACCCCGACCCGCGGACCTACCTCGGCCGCGGAAAGTTTTCCCACGCGCACGACCTCGCGGTTGAGCTGCAAGCCGATATCGTCATCGTCGACGATGAGCTGCCGCCAAATACTCAGCGCTCGATGGAAGAAATCCTGGGTCGCCGTGTCGTCGATCGCACGCTGCTGATCCTGGACATTTTTGCCCAGCGCGCTCGCACCCATGAGGGCCGAGTACAGGTGGAGCTGGCGCGACTCGAATATCTGCTCCCGCGTCTCACGCGCGCCTGGACGCACCTCGAACGCCAGGTGGGTGGCATTGGCGTGCGCGGCGGTCCTGGAGAGACGCAGATCGAGATCGACCGCCGCCTCATTCGCACGCGCATCAGCTCATTGAAGCGCGAGATCGAAGGTATCCGCGTCCATCGCGCCAGCCAGCGTTCGGCGCGCGAGCGTGCGGGCGTCCCCGTGGTGGCGTTGATTGGCTACACGAACGCGGGCAAGAGCACGCTGTTCAATCAATTGACCAAGGCCGGTGCGCTGGCCGAGGACAAGCTGTTTGCCACGCTCGATCCCCTCACCCGCAGGATCATGCTGCCGGGCGGGCAAGAAGTCCTGCTCTCGGACACGGTGGGATTTATCGCCAAGCTCCCAACCGACCTGGTTGCGGCCTTCCGCGCCACGCTCGAAGAGCTGGAGGCGGCCGACCTGCTGCTGCACGTCGTGGACGTATCGTCCGAGCGTGCCAGCGAGCGGGCCGATGTGGTGCAGGGGGTGCTCGACGACCTCGGCGTCGGCGATCGCGCGGTGCTCATGATCATGAACAAGGCCGATCTCGTGGCGGATTCAGCCGCCGACTTGGAGCAAACGCTGCCCGACGCCCGTGCTGCCGACTGCGTCGTTGTCTCCGCCGAAAAGGGCTGGAATATCGATGAGCTGCTGGAACGCATCGAGACGATGCTGGAGCGCGATTTTCTCCGCGTGCGCGTCCGCATTCCGTATGACCAGGCACAACTGGTCGATCTGTTCCACCGCAGGGGGAGCATCGCCACCGAACGCCACACCGACAAGGGCACGCTGATTACCGGCTCACTGCCGGCGCGCTTCGCTGCGCCCTTCAAACGCTTCGCGGTACGGAAGTAAACCTTAGGCGTACCTCAAGGGGGAGGAAACATAGTCCTGTATGACTCAGGAAGTCGCTGGCGCCAGCTCCGCCTGGCAGGTCGCTTTACAGCAGTACGACCGGGCCGCGGACAAACTCAACCTCGGCCCTGCCGTGCGCGAAGTGCTACGCAATCCCAAGCGCGAAGTCACGGTGCACTTTCCAGTGCAACTCGACGATGGCACGATCAAGGTCTTCACTGGCTATCGCGTCTGGCACAACGTCACCCGCGGTCCGGCTAAGGGTGGCATTCGCTTCCATCCGCTGACCGACCTGCAGGAAGTGCGGGCACTTTCGATGTATATGACGTGGAAGTGCGCTTGCGTGAAGATCCCGTACGGCGGAGCCAAGGGCGGCGTCACCTGCGACCCCAAAAAGATGAGCTCGCGTGAGCTCGAACGGTTGACACGGCGCTTCACGACCGAGCTCGGCGAGATGATCGGCCCCGACAGCGACATTCCGGCGCCTGATGTCAACACCAATGCTCAGGTCATGGCCTGGATGATGGACACGTACTCGATGCATCGCGGCTACTCGGTGACGGGCGTTGTCACGGGTAAGCCGGTGAGCATCGGCGGCAGTGAAGGTCGCCAGGACGCGACCGGTCGCGGCGTGGTCTACATGATCCAGGAGGCGGCCAAGTCGATCGATCTGGATCTGCGCGGTGCGCGCGTGGCGGTGCAAGGGTTCGGCAACGCCGGCGAGGCGGCCGCGCGATTCCTGGGTGAGCTCGGCGCACGAGTGGTCGCGGTGAGCGACTCTCGCGGCGGGGTGTTCAGCGAGGACGGCCTCGACCTCCCGCTGCTCACTCGACATAAGCAGGAGACTGGCTCGGTGATCGGCGCCCCGCGCACGCAGGCGCTCTCCAACGACGAGCTGCTGGAGACCGATTGCGAGATCCTGATCCCGGCCGCGCTCGAAGGGGTGATTACCGAACGCAACGCGGCGCGCATCAAGGCACGCATCATCGCCGAAGCTGCCAACGGTCCGACCAACCCCGAAGCCGACGACATCCTGCGCCGGCGCGGCACGGTGGTGATCCCAGACATTTTGTGCAACGCGGGTGGCGTCACCGTCTCGTACTTCGAGTGGGTGCAGGATCGCGAGGAGTTCTTCTGGAGCCTGGACGAGATCAACGCCCGTCTGCGGCGCATCATGGTCCGCGCCTACGACGACGTCCAGCGCACCGCCAGCGAACACGATATCGACCTCCGCCTGGCGGCCTACATGCTCGCCGTCAGCCGAGTCGCCGAAGCCACGATGACGCGGGGCATCTACCCCTAACGAACTGGCTACCTACGCTGCTTTCTTAGAAAGAAGATCCTGAACTTCTAAAGTCTGCTTCTGTTCAAGAGAAGACTCTGTCTTTCTACTGCGTGTAACCATTGGCGGTGCTT
Organism: Chloroflexota bacterium; assembly: GCA_019239775.1. Taxonomy (GTDB): domain Bacteria; phylum Chloroflexota; class UBA6077; order UBA6077; family CF-72; genus CF-72. The sequence goes on along the minus strand of JAFAZN010000193.1, from coordinate 2,608 downwards.
CCGATGTTGAGACGCGGTGGGAGGTCAAACCAGAAAGAAACTGTTGGTAGACCGATTTTGCGGCGCCGATGAACCGCGCAGGCGGAGCTAGGCGACCCAGATGCTCTGGGCGAACTCGCTCATGAAACGGAGCGCGAGATAGCCGCTTGCGCCGAGATAGGCGTAGTGGAACACGCGGTAGCGCCCCGAAATCGCGAGAACGATGAAGATGGGGAACAGCTCCAGGCCGTAGCGCATGCTGGATACCAGCAAGCCAGATGACAGGCTGATCAGAAGCAGCAGCGTCGCGAACAGCGCGAGCGATGCCCGCACCCGAATCCAGCTCAGCGCCACTAAGGCAATGAGCAGCAGCGTGAAGGCGAGGTCGAGCGGCGAGGTGTTCGAGCCATGTGCGCCGAGTCCTTCACGCAGATACGTGACAAACGGCGCCCACGGCGCACCGAAGTTGCGTTGCCACTGGCTGCCAGCACCGAGCATCGCCAGCGGATCACCAACCTGCAGCCACAGGACGACCGCGAAAATGCCAGCCGATACCAGCGGCAACAACGGGGCGACCGCATCGCGATCGAAGCCTCGCCACGTTCGCCGCGTGAAAACAGGTGTAGCTGCCTCGCGATCGATGCGTCGCCATGTGAAACCGCGTGCAGCCAGGTACTCGAACGCGAGCGGCACCACGATGACGCAACCCTGCACGCGGGCGAGCGCGGCTAGGGCGCCGAGCGCACCAGCCAGCCACCACTGCCCACGTCGGGCGTGGTAGAAGGCGCCAATTGCGCCCGCCAGAAAGAGCGCGTGCGGATACACCGCCGACAGGAAGAGCGTGCTCGGAAAAACCAGCGCGTAGAGTGCCGCACGGGCGGCGGTTGGTGGGTCGAAGTCCAGTCGGACCAGGGCGACCAGGTACGCCATGGCGACGAAGAGCGCCAGGTTGGTGATGACGAAACCACATACCAACACCGCTTCGTCGGATGCGTTCGGCCCGAGGATGAAGCTGGCAAGCCGCATGAGCAGCGGCAGCGCGGGTGCAAAGGCGGTATTGGCCTGATTGATGTCGTTCAGGCGGTTGTAGCCATGCTGGGCGATGCTCGCGTACCAGCCGGCGTCCCAATTCGCCCAGGTCGCCATGAAATTCCCCGACGAAGCGGCGAGGCCAACCAGCGTTAGAGCAAATCGGCTGACCAACAGGGGCAGAAGCACATCGCGGAACAACCACGTCGGAGGACGTAAACCCGCGTTGCGCCGCGGCTGAGCCAGGGTTGGCGCGGAGTTGGCGGCGGCGACTGCGATGCCCACGGTTAGCTGGCCAGGAGTTGTGGCTGCACGGCCAGTCGCTTTGTCCGGAGCCGGCCTCCAAGCACGGTAAGCAAGGCGATTGCCGCAGGTCCGAGCGTGACCACGCTGCCGACGATCTGGTATGCCGGCGAGCCAATCCAGCCAGTATCGAAGGCTGGCGCCAACAGCTCGACGGCGTACGCGGCGAGCGCTCCGATGGAAAGCGCCAGGGTGAGTCGCTCCAGGCGCCAGTCACCGCTGATCGCGGCGAGCGCCACAACAGGAATCAGGTAGTGCGCGAAAAATGCGGTTGTAAGCAGCAGCAGGGCGGCGAGCTGCACGATCCAGATGCGCTCGACCAGGTCTGTCCTGCGCGCGGTGACCCAGACGCAGATCCCAAGGAACGCCAGTGCACAGATTGCACGGGCCAGAAGGCCATCGAAGCCAGAGGCGATCAGCAGGGCGCCGGGCGACCACACCACGCGATTGGTTTGAAAGAACACTGGCTGCAGCGTTTGGGCTCCAGCCCAGAATGGCGCATAGAGCGCGGCGCAGGCGGCCACCGCCAGAGCGGTTGCGAGGGCAAGCGCTTGCCAGCGCCGCTCGCGCAGGAAGCCCAGCCAGATTGCCATGGCGACTGCGAACCCGCTCAGTTTGATGAGCAAACCCGCGACGGCGCCCAGCATCGCCACTGTGCTCGACCGGCGCGCCAGCAACACGGCGGCAACTGCCGAGACCGCCAGCAGCCCGTCGTTGTGCGCCTTGCCCAGTAGATCGAACAGCACCAGCGGGCTCCAGGCGAACGCAATCAGGGCGCGCTTGCGACGGTCTGCGTCCACCGAATGCCAGATGAGCCAACAGCACGTGACATAACTCAGCAACGCGAGCAGCTTGTAGCCGAAGATCCAGGCCCACAGGCTGTCTGCCGCGGCTCGCGCGATGGGCCACGTCAGCAGTGGCCAGAGCGGACCGTAGGGGCTGGGTTGGTCGGCGATCCAGGTGAAGTGATACGCCCAGTCCTCGGGATGAAGATTGGGGAAGGCCAGCAGCGGATTGAGGCCGTAAACGGCGAAGAGTCGTTCGTAATCGAGGTAGACAAAGAGGTCGCTGCCGAACCCGGGATAGACCAGCAGCGCCAGGCCTGCGAGCACGGCTGTCAGGAGAAGGAGGGTGCGAGTTGGGACGCGTCGCGCTGCACGCACGGCCAGCACGTAGGGTCGATACGGCGCGCACAGGACCGCGGCGAAGCCGATGGCCAGCAGCGCCGCCGGCCAACCTAGCCCCGCTGCAGGCACTTGCCCGCTGCCGAGCGGACTCGCCGGTTGGGCGCGCCAGA
>JAFAZN010000432.1 GCA_019239775.1 Chloroflexota bacterium | reverse complement strand
ATGGCAACCTCCTCCACTCCAACCGCTGCTGCCGCCAGATCACTGCACCGCCGAGCGAGCCAGCCGAGCTTACGCTCGGGTCGCGCACCTGACTACCGTCCCTTTGGCCCATTGCCAGGCCGATCTCCGATGCCAGTGAGACGTCTTTACTGCCGCGCGTGTTGCGCGTGACATAACTCAGCGCCGCCTGGTCGCCGATGCGAGGCGTCGAGTTCGCCGGCTCAGCGCTCGGCGAGCTGGTCGAGCCAGCAGTCGTCGGGCGAGCGGTCTGGCCGCCAGCGAACAAAGCGCGCCGGCGTCCTGAGCCAGCGGCCCGAATCGAGAAGCGTGAAGGCCACCTCACAGACAGCCGTCGGTGGCACCGGGCACCAGGCCGGCACCGCCGCATGCTGCCAGCGCGACTGAATCGGGTGCTGTTCTGGCCCGGCCTGGGCAAGCACCTGGTGGAGCTGCGGCGACACCATATGTTTGGCCGGGCGCGCGATTCCGAAGTGGTGCAGAGCACCGTCAGGATGACGAAGGCCGAGCACCAGCGCGGGTTGCGCACGATCGCCGGCGATGCCGATGACGGCGCAGTCGGCCGTGCGCTGCCGTTTCAGGTCCGGTAGGGACGGGAGTCGCCTCGCCGCCCCCCGGTCAGAACCCGACGTGCAGATTTCCCGCATCGGGCTCCCCAGAACAGATCGGTCTTGAGCTCGTTGGGCCACTCACACCCACTTGGCCGCCAATCGTGGCGATGGGAGCTGGAACCAGGTTCGGCTGTTCAGCGTCCGCCAGTCCGTACGTCGCCGACCCTTTTGACTCCTCCGCCGCAGAGACCGCTGCCAGCACTTCTCGACCCGGTTCAGCACGCCGCGAAGGGCGCGCGTGCAGTAATAGAGCCCGAAGTACTGATAGAAGCCCAGGAGCATCGTCCTCAAATGGGCCTGTTGGACGCGAACTGGCTGAAGCAAATTCACCTTGAGCCACAGCTTCACGTTGCCGACAAAGCGCTCGCGCGCCTTGACGCTCGGTTTTCGCTGAATACTCACAGCGCCCCGACGTGTCCTCGTCTGAAAATGAACGAAGCCAAGGAAGGTGAAGGTCGCTGGCCGTGTGGGCGTCGACCCGTGGCCACCTTGCAACAGGCTGCCGTCGAAATGCCGCACTGCGGTCTTCTCCGGCGCGATGCGCAGCCCAAAGGCCGCCAGTCGCTCTTCCATCTCGCGACGAAACCGTTCGGCGTCGTCCCGGTGCTTGAACGTCGCTACGAAATCGTCGGCAAAGCGCGTCAACTCAGCGAAGCCTCGGCAGGTCTTCTTGAAGCGTCGTTCGAACCACAGATCGAGCACGTAGTGCAGGTAGATGTTCGCCAGCACCGGACTGACGGGACCGCCTTGCGGTACACCGTCATCAAGCCTGGTGACCACTCCGTTGTCCATCACTCCGGCGTTCAGCCATTTGTTCAGGAGACGAAGTAGACCGCCGTCGTTGATCCGATGTCGTACGAATTTCCTCAGCCACTCGTGATTGACCGTATCGAAATAGCTCGCCAGATCGGCTTCGACAACCCAGCGCGCAGCATGCCGTCGCATCCCCTCACGTAGGCGATGCAGAGCGGTATGCGGGCTGTGTTTCGGGCGGAACCCGTGCGAGCACTCCAGAAAATCCTGCTCGAAGACGGCGTTGAGCACCCACGCCACCGCCTTCTGGACCAGCCGATCTTCGATCGTGCTGATGCCAATCGGTCGGCGCTTGCCATTTGGCTTCGGGATGTACACCCGCCTGATGACGGGCGCTCGATAGCGGCCGCTTTTCAGGCGCGTGTAGAGGTCCCGCAGGTTGCGTGGCAGGTTCGCCGCGTAATTCTCGTACCTTTGTCCATCTACCCCCGGCGCCGCTTGCTTTCGCATCGAACGGAACGCCAGGCGTAGAAGCTCTTCATCCACGAACTGGATGACGTTGGTGAGGCGTGCCTCCCTTCTTGCTCTCTGGCCTAGTTCGGCGAGTTTTGTTGACACGGTGATTTCTGCCTCCGGTGCAGCCGTGTAGCCCTCGTCGAACAAACTGCCCTGCTCGGCCCCTTTCCTCCGCGGGCGTTGCCCCGCTTCCTCGGTACTACGGGCCGATCCGCCACCCCTGAGGCCATCGTGGTCGCTCGTCACGACGGCTTTGCTTCCACTACTCACCACGCGGTGAGACGCTCAGGGGCTTCTCCAGTTCCTGCATCCATCCGTCTCCCGACATGCCACGCTCTCTGACCCCGGCGGAGTCTCCGGCGCAGTCGCCATAACCCACGCCTACTATTGCCTTCCCGTTCAAAGACACGGTCGGCCTCCGCCTGTTGAATGG
>JAFAZN010000427.1 GCA_019239775.1 Chloroflexota bacterium | reverse complement strand
CGTCACGATCATCACCGAGTCCGCGGACAACGCGGTGCTGGTCCCCAACGCGGCTATCAGTAATGGCAAGGTGACGGTCCTGCGCAACGGCAGTACCCAGGTGGTGCCGGTGCAGACGGGAATCTCGGATGGCGTGAACACGCAGATCGTGTCCGGACTCCAGTCGGGTGATCAGGTGGTAACCGGGGTGGCGTCCGCCTCCAGCAGCAAGTCCAGTTCCTCTGGATCGAGCATCTTCGGCTTCGGCGGACCTGGCGGTGGAAACAACAACAACAACAACAAAGGCTCCAGCGCTCCAGCGCCGGCGCCAGCAGCGGGAGCCTAGTGTGGCGAACAAAGAGAGGCGCGTCGTGCAACATGTAGAACCGGTAATCCGAGTGGACAACCTGGTGAAAGACTACAGTCGAGGTGAGAGCGTAGTGCGTGCGCTGCGCTCCGTCTCACTGGATGTGTCGCAGGGAGAGTTTGTGGCGGTGATGGGCCCCTCCGGTTCGGGCAAGTCCACGTTCATGAATCTGATCGGCTGCCTGGACCGTCCAAGCAGTGGCGCGTACGCGCTCGATGGTGTGGAGGTGACGCACCTGTCGCCAACGCAGCTGGCGGACCTGCGCAACAAGAAAATCGGGTTCATTTTCCAGGGATTCAACCTGCTGCCGCGCATGGATGCGCTGGACAATGTGATGTTGCCGATGGTCTATGCTGGTGTACCGCGGCGGATCCGCGAACGCCGCGCGGAGGTCGCGCTGCAAGCGGTTGGTCTGGGCGAGCGGATGCGCCATCGTTCCAACGAGCTATCAGGTGGCCAGCAGCAGCGCGTGGCGATTGCGCGAGCGTTGGTGAATGCGCCGTCGTTGATTCTGGCGGATGAACCGACTGGTAATCTCGACTCCCGCACGAGTGTTGAGATTATGGCGATCTTGCAGCGGCTGAATCAGGCTGGCGCAACGATTGTGCTGGTCACGCACGAACCGGATATTGCAGAGTATTGTTCCCGCACTGTGGTATTCAAAGATGGCGTGGTGCTCTCAGATCAGAGCAATCGCGGGGTGAAGTCAGCGGCGGCGGCACTGGCAGAATGGCCGATCCAAGACGACGACTCAGCAGTGGCTGCATAAGGAGAAACGTGGTGACAATCAAGCGAGTGGTGGCGACGGTGAGTCTTGTCGCGATGGTGGCGGTGGTGGCGCTGATGCAAGGTGCAGTTGCGGTTGCCGCGGCGGGTGGTCCGCTGGATGGATTGACCGTTCCTCCCGCGGATCCGGCGTTGGTCTTTGTGGCGCCGACGCCAGATCAGCCGAATTATTCGGCGCGGCTCGATGCGTTCCTGCAGGCGACGGTGCCGGATACCTGGAACGGGCAGCCGGTGGCGTTTCTGTCGACGCTCAATGACACCGGCGTCGATGTGCTGGGACTGCCAACCTCGCAACCCGCGGCCGATCCAAACAATCCGAACTTCATCTACCAACGATTCCAGAACGGCGTGCTCTTTTACAACGCAACAGACGACACCACCAGCGTGCTGCCGCTAGGCTAGCCTGCCAGGGCGCAACCCACCCGTAGCCCGAGCGACGGCGACCGGCCCTGGGCGGGTTTCGCGCTGCCTGCGCTACCCTGACCTGATGAGGCCATGGCCGCTCCGGTAGTCACTGCCGAAGCGGCTGAGCCAGCTGAAGCGCGCGGCGCCTTCCAGCGGGTGTTCGGCGCGCTCGGCGAAAACCCCCACTATCGCCTGTACTGGTTCGGCAACCAGGCCAACACGCTGGTCATGCAAATGCAGCAGGTGGCCAACGGGTACCTGGCATATACGCTGACCGACTCGGCAGCAGCGCTTGGCGTAGTGGCGTTTGCTCAGAGTGCGCCGATGCTGGTGATCTCGCCGCTTGGCGGCGTGCTTGCCGATCGACTCGAAAAGCGAGCCGTGCTGATCTGGATGCAGGCGCTGCAGTGCGCGATCTCGCTGGTCATCGGCGTCCTGGTGGCAATCGACCGAATCGAGTACTGGCACCTGGTGGTGTCGGCGGCGATTCAAGGCGTGAGCTTCGCCATCATGATGCCGACGCGGCAATCGTGGATACCGCAGCTGATCCCGCGGCATGACCTCACCAGCGCGCTGGCCCTGAACAACGCTGGAATGAACGCGGCCCGCATCGTTGGACCGTCGCTGGCCGGCGTCCTGATCGCGGTCCCGTGGTTCGGCATCAAGGGCGTGTATTTCCTGCGCGTGCTGGCGTTCGTGTGGGTCATGTTCACGCTGCTGCAAATTCCGATTCGAGGCGAGCCGGAGGCCAGCTCGAGCGAGGCTGACGGTTGGGATCGCGTACGCGATCTGGGCGTCCAACTGACCTCAGGGCTGCGCTACATCTGGAACCACGAAACGCTGTTGTCGCTGTTCATCTTCGCGGTGGTGACGATGCTGCTCGGGCAGTCGTACCAGCAGCTGCTGCCCGCGTACGCGCTGGGGGTCTTTGACGTTGGTGCCGAGGGCCAAGGCGTGATGCAAGCGGTTGTGGGGGTCGGTGGGCTGGTCGGGTCGCTTTCGATGGCCTACCTGAGTCGGAACCCGAACCGAGCCAAGATTCAGGCGTATACCGGCACGGCGTTGGGATTCGCCTTGATGCTGTTTGGGCTGTGCTCGGCGTTTGGCTGGTTCTTCATTGCGCTGGGCGCGCTGTTCCTGGTGGGCCTCACGCTGGACTTCAATGCCACGATCAATCAAACGCTGATCATGCTCAACGCCGATCGGGCGCTGTACGGCCGAGTGATGGCGGTGTACATGATGACGTGGGCGCTCTCAGGCTTCAGCGCCTCGCTCTCAGGCGTGCTGATGGACCACGTTGGCGGGGCGATTACGATGCTTTCGCAGGGATTGATTCTGGCGGTCTTTGTTGTGCTGATGGCCAGTCTGAACGGCGGCTATCGCAAGATCCGCAACTCGATTTCCTAACAGTTAGTAAGCTAAGCCACTTCTGCCGTTACCGACTTCTTCAGGTGGATAACTTCTCTTCTCAGAGCGTATGGCATTCGCAGGGTGCGCCCCCAAGTGCCATACGCAGTGAGAGAACAAACCATGAAGAATCCCTCAGTACACGTCTTTTGCAGCGCAAACCAACTAAGTAGCTAGGTCCACAATGTTCGGAATCAGCCGACGGGCTCACCGCGCAGGCGAGCTTCAATCGAGTGAGCCACGTCCTCCGCGGCTGCATCGCTCAGCTTCCGGCCGGCGATGTCGCGCACGTAGAAGACGTCCAGCGCGCCATCGGGATGGGTGGCGATTCGGGCATGTTGGATGTCTAACTGCTCGGCGTGCAGTGCGCTCGCAATGCGATAGAGCAGACCGACCTGGTCCGGCGCGCGCACTTCGACCACGTTGAAGAACTGGGAGGCAGTGTTGTCCACGGCGACGTGGATCGCCGCGGCGTCGTGCGGATCGACCGGACGAGAACCGAGCAGGTCATCCAGCGGGATGCCGCCCTGGAGGGCTCGGTCGAGGTCAGCTTCGATCTGCGGCCAGTGCAGCGGCTGTGCGCTCCACACGTTGAAGACGTCCAGCACCAGACCGTCGCTCGAGGTCGCCGCATCTGCGCCGAGCACCGAGGCACCGCGCAGTGCCAGCACGCCCGCCAGTGTTGAGAGCAGGCCAGGGCGGTCTCGGGCCACGACCAGCAGGTCCCACATGCCTGGCTGGCGGTGCCGCGATGGCTGGATGCGCACCTCACCTTCCGCCAGCGGACTGCGTTCGAGCAGCGCAAGGTGGCGCGCCGCCTGCTCGGGCGAACGCGTCAGGATGTAGCGCCGTGGCAATCGGGCGACGGTGTGTACGAGAAACGGGAGGTTGCGGCGATAGAGCGCGCGGATGATGCGTTCACGGCGCTGCTCGAGGGCGCGGGTTCGTCGCGCACCAACTTCTGCCGGTTGCCGAAGCGCAAGCTCGAGCGAGCCGTACAGCTGCCGAACCAGGTTGGCTTTCCAGGGCGACCATGCCGTCGGGCCGCAGGCCATCTCGTGGGCAACGGCCACGAGGAAGAGCATGCCGAGCCGCTGGCGCGTGCCGATGCGCGTGGCCAGGTCGAGCACAAGGTCCTCGTCGTGGAGGTCGCGGCGCGTGGCGGTGTCGAGGATCAATTGCGAGGTACCGACTGCCAGCGCAATGGCATCGCACAGCGGTTCCGACAAGCCGATGCGACGGGCAGCGGCCGCGGCGGAGTCGGCGTCGACCTCATGCAAGAGCACGCCGAGGTAAACGGGGTCGCGATATCGAGTGGCACGCCAGGCGCGGCGTATCAGCAGATCCTCGCCTTCACTGGCTTCGTGCAGCCGGCGCAACCCCAGAAACGTGTGGGTGTCCACGGCCAACTCGCCTGTTGCGGCTGAACCTGGCTTGCGCGAAATTGCAGCGAGCTCGGGCAGGTAACGCAACAGCAAGCCGCTGACGTCCAGGAAATCCCAGGCTCGCCAATCGGCGGCGCGGAGCATCAGCCAGAACTGGTCCAAACTTGCGTCCTGCCAGTCGAGCTGCGGCCCGCCGCTGCAAGCCCAGTCCAGCAATTGACTCGAAGGTGGCGCCAGGCCCACCAGGTTGGCGACGCGCAGACCGAGGCCCGGCGCACGCTCCAGCGGTGGCGGGCGCTGTGCGACCAGTTCGTTGTGCACGAGCGACACCGTCGGACCGAGAACTCGGTCGTCGCGTGCGGGCGTCAACGCACCATCTAACTGGAAGGCGACCCAACGCGTGTGCGCGAACAGCCGACTCAAGAATTCGTCGCCGCCGAGGCGCGCCAACACGTCCGTAGAAATGCGATGGACGGCGTGGCCCGAGACGTCTTCTGCTGACGCGATGGCTGACAGGAGGAAGTCCAGCGCCGCGGTCAGGCGTTGATCCCACGGAAGGTCCAGCCAGTGCAACGCTTGAAGGTCCTGTAGCCCGCCGCGACCGCCGACCAGGTCAGGCTGGCTCGCGGCCGTCGCGGGTGGATTGGTTCCGTGGCGGTGCTCGACGTCGAAACGTAGTTTGTGACGTACGCCGTCGCGATCACGGCGCGTCGGCTGAATGAGCAATTGCAGCTCGTCCGGCAATGCCCTGTCGCCGGCCAGGTGGCGCGCATCGAGGAAGCGGCTGGTGGCGGCCCAGGAGCGTCGCACGTCGGCGGCGCACTCGTCCAGGGTGCGCACAAACGGTTCGACATGGATCGCTTGCTCCCAGAGCGGATAGCAGACGGATTGGGTGGCCTCGGCGGTGGAGAGGCCTCCTCGATGCAGGACAAGTAGCTCCACCTCGGACCAGGGGGTCACTTGACGACGGCCGTACGCGCCAAGCGCCACGAGGGCGACGGGGAACGTGAGATGCGTCGCGACTCCAGCGACCAGCACATCTATGCCAGCAGTGCGCGCCTCAGCCGCGGCGATCCCGCCATTCAGAACGTCTGGCCCGCCAAGCGCCTCCGTATCGTGGATCACCACTGGTGAGCATGCCGCGCCGAGCGCCTGGAGTCTACTGGCGCGGCATCAATACGGGCGCTGTTAGGTGGATAGCTAGGCCTTGGCCGAGGCCATCGCGTCGGCGTATTCCTTGCGCACGGTCTCGCCGGCGGCGCTTTTCCAGTCCGCGACGAGTTGGTCGTAGTCGCTCATGGGGCGGCGGCTCAGGATGACGTCGCGCAGGCCATCCCAGAAGCTGTTATCCGCCTGGACGCCCTTGCCATAGGCGGTTGGCGAATAGAAGCCGTTGGTGGGATCGTCGACGCCGTACGGA
>JAFAZN010000207.1 GCA_019239775.1 Chloroflexota bacterium | reverse complement strand
CTCGGCGTGTTGCCTACGGGGTGTGATGTCCTGTCCCCACAGGAGTGATGTCCCCACGGGTGGGTTGTCCCACGGACGTGTCCCTACCTCCGAACGGAGTTTTGTCCTACGGAGTGATGCCCCACGGAGTGTGTCCTCGCGAACGTGATGTCCGCCACGGAGGTGATGTCTGCCCAATGCAGTGGTGTCCGCCATGGAGTTGAGGTCTTCCCTGCGGACGCGGCGCAAGGAGGTGGTCCAGCACCGCGGCGCGGGCGTAGCCGTGGGTGTCCAGTGGATGAGCGCCGCGCTGCATTGAGTAGCATGCAGCGTGGCAACTCACAACCGGATCACGCTGGCGCCTACCACTTTGCCTTCAACTCCGCCGCTGGAGTTCATCACGGCGGCCGCTGCCGCCGGGTACCAGGGCCTCGGCTTTCGATTGCACAAATCGCCAGCCTATCCGGACTGGGTCGACTGGCTCGGTGACGCCGCCCTCAAACGCCAGGTGAAGGCGGCGCTGGCGGATGCCGGCCAGGAGATGGTCGAGTCGCTGAGCTACTACCTGCTGCCTGAGCTGGACCTCGACGAGATGAAGCCGTCACTGGAGTACGCCGCCGAGCTGGGCGCAACCTACGCGCTGGTGATTGGTCGCGATGACGATTGGTCCCGCCAGCGGGACCACTTTGCCGACTTCTGCGATGTGGCGGCGACTTACGGATTGGTCGCGGCGATCGAGGCACCGGTGGGTACCTTGAGCCCGATGCCTGCGGCGTTCAGGGTTATCGAGGAGACAGGGCGGCAAAACGCGGTGGTGTGTATCGATCCAACGGCGTTCATGCGCGCCGGCGATACGCCAGAGGTACTGGCCGGCCGGGATCAGCGGCTCATGCCATATACGCAAATCAACGACGGCAAGCGCGACGATCGGACACGCATTCGTCCGGGCGATGGTGACGCAGAGGTTGACAAGCTGCTGGACGCATTACCTTCTGGTCTGCCGCTGAGTCTGGAGTGGCCAGCACCGAAAGGCTCGAGCGATTCCGCCGCGGACTGGGCCAAATTCGCGCTGGACGGCACGAGGCGGTTTCTGGATGAGTATTACGCTGCGCGCTCGGTGACCCGCTAACCCGGGAGGACGGCTATTCGCTCCAGTCGAAGGTTCGGACGTAGTCGTCCAAGCGCTTAAGGGAGGCGGCGCGGGCGTCGGTTGAGAGGAACGCGGCATTGAATCCGTTGCGGGACAGGATCACCAGGTCTTGCGTGCTCAGGTCCAGGGCGTCACGGCAGGCGAGCAGGTTGTCGCTGGCGTAGGCGCCGAAGTAGGCCGGGTCGTCTGAGTTGACTGTGACCAACAGACCGGCTTGCAGCATGCGCGCCAGTGGATGCACCTCCAGTGATTTGACCACTTTCAGGCGGAGGTTGGAGACCGGGCAAACGGTCAGCGGGATGCCGCGGTCGGCCAGCAGGTGAACCAGGTCTGGATCATCCATGCACGCGATTCCGTGGTCGATGCGATCGACGCCCAGTAGCTCCACCGCTTCGCGCACGTAGGCAGCGGGTCCTTCTTCCCCCGCGTGAATGGTGGTACGAAAGCCAGCAGCCTTGCTGGCACGATAGAAGTTTGCGAACTTCGATGGCGGGTTGCCAACTTCGGCGCCACCCATGCCAATGGCCAGAATGCGATGCGACCAGGGGCGAACCTGGTCCAGCAGGTCCAATGCGTCAGCTTCGGTGCGATGGCGCTGTGCGGAAACGATCAGACCCACGCTAATACCAAACGTCCGGCTGGCGTTGTCAATTGCGCCGATCACTCCGTCCATGACGGTCGCAATTGAAACCCCACGTGTGGTGAAGCTCTGCGGCCCGATGAACACTTCGGTGCGGATCACGCCGTCGGCATGCGCGCGCTGGAGATATGCGTGAGTCATGTCGTAGAAGTCCTGCTCGGTGCGGAGGACTTCACAGCCGGCGTAGTACAGGGCCAGGAAGGACTGGAGGGACGAGAACTCATACGCGGCGCGCAACGCCTCCACCGAGCTCCACGCCAGTGGATACTTGTTGCGCGAGGCAAGCTGAAACAACAGTTCGGGCTCCAGGCTGCCCTCCAGGTGCAGATGCAGCTCGGCCTTCGACAGACCGCGGACAAATTCCGCCAGGCGGCTCACTCGCCAAGCATGGCGCGAGCGGCAACGCGACCGCTGAACAGGCTGGGGCCGAGCATGGTGCCCTCCAGACCGGCGCGGCCATTGATGTGGCCACCGGCCATACCGGCGAGCTCGCCGGCGGCAAACAGCCCATCGATGGCGCTGCCGTCCGGGCGGAGCACGCGACACTCCAGGTCGGTGCGTACGCCACCGAAGTTCTTGCGCGCAAGCGGGAGGAACTGGATCGCGTAGTACGGCGGCATCTCAATTGGGTCGAGCCGCGCGAGTGGACGACCGTAGAGCGGGTCCACCTCGGCACCGGAGGCGAGCAGCGCATTGTGCTGCGCAATGGCTTGTTCCAGGCGGGTGGCATCAAGCCCAGCGGAGTCCGCAAGTTCTGCGACGGTCGTGCCACGGGCGACGTACGGAGAGGAGTCCAACAAGTGCTGGATGGCTTCACGATTCGGTGCGCCACGAACCTGGTAGGCCGGGTCGGAGACGACCACGCGCTGGGCCATTTTGCCGTCGATGATCGCCCAGCACTGCGGCGGATCTTGCGCAAGTAGCGCGGATGCGCCCGATGCTCCGCCGCGCAACGCTTCGTTGTGAAAGCGCTCGGCGCGTTGATTCACCCAGATGTCGCTGTCCATACCGCGGAGCACCAGGCCGCGGACAGCGTTCTGATCCGTCGGATCGGGTGTGCCGTAGGGGTACATCCAGATGATGTCCATGTGCGTAAACTCGGCGCCGAGCCGCTCCAGGATCGTGTGGCCGTCACCGGTGGCGCCGCGGCCGCCGCCTAGCAGGACCTTGTGGCCGCGGGCTTGTTTGGCGGCGTAGGTGCGCACCATGTCGGCGTTGTTGTTGAAACCGCCGGATGCCAGCAGCACGTTGTCGCCACTGAACTCGGTTGCGATACCGTCCGTGCGCTCCGCGACGACTCCGGTTACGCGACCACCCGTCTGGACCAGGTCCACCACCCGGGTGTTGTACTCCCACCGGATCGGAAGCGTGCGCGTGTGGTTCTCCACCACCTGCATGAGGCCGTGGCCGCTGCCTTTTGGCGCATGCCAGCGAGGTGACCGGTTGCCTTCTTGCTGGTTGATGCCGGTCCATTCCATGCCCATATTGGTGAGCCAGTCAAACAGGTCCGGCGCACTCGAGCGCAGATACAGCTCCGCCCACGCTTCGTCCGCTTCCTGTCCGCCGAAGGCGAGCCAGTCCTCGAGCGCTTTGTCCGGCGAGTCGTCGAGTCCGCGCTGCTGCTGGAGTGCCGAGCCGGCGATGCAGATACCGCCGCCCGATACCGCGGCGGTGCCACCGAATGCAGGCAATGCTTCGAGCACCAGTACGTCGGCGCCTGCCTCCGCCAGATCAATCGCGGCGGTGGCTCCAGCCGCGCCGGCTCCAACGATGAGGACGTCCGCGGTCGTGCGGGACTGGGGCATTCGGGTCATCCTTTGTGCTGAATTTCGGACAGGTACTCCTGGCGGATGGTGTCCCCGACGGAGGTACGCCAGTCGGACACCAGTTGGTCGTAATCGGAGAACGGACGGCGGTTGAACAGCAGGTCCGCGAGACCGTCGTAAAAGGCTTGTTCCGATGCAGCGTTTTTGGCTTGCGTCGCGGAGTGCAGGCCGACGGTTGGATTGGTGACGCCGATGCCGACCAGCGTCTGCTCCACGTCGAACGCGGCTTTGGCGTAACCGGGCAGATCTGACTGGTACCAGGCGTAAGGCCGATGGGCCAGATACTGCCAGGGCACATAGCCGGCGTTCAGGAGGCCTTGCTGCGACGGAATCGGGTTCCCGTTCGCATCCATCGAGAAGTCCTGGTCACGCAGACCGTACGTAAGCAGGAGGTCTTCTTCGGAACCGAACGGCGCTGCCAGGTAATTCAGGATGCGTAGGACCTCTCTTACTCTGTCGGGAGAACCTTTTTTCAGCACGTTGTACGCGACTGTTCCGGCCGTGAGATAGTGCTGCGGCTTCAATGACGCGTCCGCGGCGAATGGACCCACGATCGTGTAGTGGCGCTGCGGAGTTTGCTGGAGTCCGCGCCGCCAGAAGTCGTTCCAGCCATTGCCGAAGGCTTCGGTGGAAACAACGAAACGTCCTGCGATAAACGCGCTGCGCGAGTCGCCGGCGGTCTGGAAATCAGGCGGATAGAGACCCGAGCCCATGAGATCTTTCATGTAGCTGATGGCAGCTTTGTACTGATCCGTTTCGCGGTCGCGCACGAGCTTCCCGCTGGAGTCCAGCGACCACGCATTCGGGGCGCCGAACATCTCCAGAAACGAGATCAGCCCGTACATGCTGCCACTGGCAGGTCCGTTGGCGGAATTGCCGATTGCCCAGCGCGACTCCTGCGGTCGATTCAACTGCTGGAGGATCTTCTTGAAGTCGGCCGCGTCTTTGGGCGCCACGTCGGCGCCGATTTCGGCATCCCAGATATCTGAATTGCGGAAGAACCAGAATGCTGGCAAGTAGCGCTGGATTGGAATTCCGTACAGACGGTTATTGAAGATGCCGCCGGCGCCCTGATATGCATAACCGGGGATCGCCGCGAGATTGGGGTAGTCTCTTGCGGCATCGCCCGACAGATACGGTGAGAGGTCCGCGCACTGAGAGTCGACGAATTGCGGTGAGATCAGGTTCGCGACAGTCCCGACGATGTGAATGGTATCTGGCAGATCATTGCCGGCCATGACCACCTGAAGTCGGGTGCTGTAGTCGGCCATGGCGGTGATGATCATGTTGACGGTGCTATTCAGCGCTTGTTCGACGGCTTTCCAGGTCGGGTCCTGGTCGCGCGCGGTGGGCTGCGGATAGTACGCCGGCACGAAGACATTGAGTGTTCCACCGGAACCTGGTGGTGCTGCGGTCCACGTCTTTACTGGCGTCGGATAATTGATAAAGCCTTGCGTGATGCGCGGATCGCTACTGAGGAAATCCGGTTTGGGACCGCCGCTCGGAGGCAGGTAGGTTGGCAGAGGTCCGGAGGCGGGCACCGCGGCCGGTGTTGGTTGCGCCGGTGCGGACGGTACACACGCTACCGCCAGACTCGTCGCGACGGCCGCACCGCCGAGGCGAAGCGCGTCGCGGCGGTGCAGATGGTTCATCGCTGTGCGGCGACGGAAGCCTTGAACGCGCGCTCGTGCTGGTCCCACAAGCGTTGAAAATCGCCTTCCTCGCTGGTGAGGTCCATCGGCTGGGTGTGGAACCACTCCGGATGGTTGACAATCTCCGGCTCGTTGCCGTCCTGGAGTCGACCGGCCATGCGCATCAGGAGTCGCCGCATCACGATGATGGCCGTATCCGCCGCGCCCAGGTGTTCGGTGCTCCGATCGAAAATCGCGCCCATCGACTCGGTGACCGCCTGGTCCTGCGCGCGGTTCCCCGGCAGGCCAGTGTAGTTGTAGGTGCGCTGCATCTGGCGGTCGATCATGTAATCGTTGTCTTTGTTGCGCACACGCCGCCAGGTGCCCGGAATCAGGCCGAGCGTGGCCGGATCGGCAATGGCGCTGCCGTCGAGGATGCCGGCGAAGCCGGGATCTCGGCGCTGGGGTTCGTCCGGGAGGGCAGGTGGACGGACGGTGAACCACCAGTGCGTTTCGTCATCCCGGGGGATCACAAAAATGCCATTGCCTGCGCGCGACTGGCTGGCGATTTGCGTAAAGGTAGGCAGCGCGTAGGTGGTGACGCGCCAGTAGAAGTCGCCTTCAGGCGCATTACGTCGGGCACCATACACAAAACCGAAGTCCGTTTCGCGCGTGGCAGTGACCTGCTGGGTGTTCTCCAGCCGTCCACCGGAGCGGAACGTCGGGTGGCTGAACGTCTTGTGCAGGAACCCGACGTGGGAGGAATCGATGTTGCCC
Organism: Chloroflexota bacterium; assembly: GCA_019239775.1. Lineage (GTDB taxonomy): Bacteria > Chloroflexota > UBA6077 > UBA6077 > CF-72 > CF-72. The sequence continues at coordinate 15,283 of JAFAZN010000207.1, read as the reverse complement.
TCCAGCGCCTGCGCATAGTTGGAGTCCTGCATCCACTTGCTAATTGTGGTCTGGTCGCGATCGGGGCGGGCGCACCACTGGTACTCAGGCAATGGCGGTTGTTTTTGTGGAGGACCCATGTAGATCCAGGTGAGGCCCGCATAGTCTACGGCTGGGTACGTTTGTGCCTTTACCTTGTGTTTGAAATCCGACTCAGCGGGCTCGTTGGGCATGTCGACGCAGTTGCCGTCGACGTCGAACTTCCAGCCGTGGTAGACGCAGCGGAGTCCTGCTTCTTCGTTCCTGCCAAAGAACAGGGACGCGCCGCGGTGGGGACAGTTGTTCTGGATGAAGCCTGGCTTGCCGTTGGTATCGCGGAAAGCGATCAGGTCCTCGCCGAGGATGCGGAACCTGATCGGGTCGCAGTCCGCGTGTGGGAGCTCTGAAGGGATCAGGGCCGGCAACCAGAATCTTCGGAAGAACTCGCCCATCGGCGTGCCCGCGTCAGTGCGGCACAGCAGGTCGTTGTCGGCCTTGGTCAGCATGTCTTCAGGTTAACTTCTTTGGGGAGCCGGTCATTCGCACGGGTCAGGGGGCTGCCGCCCCCCGCCGCCAGTCGCTCGTCGCGCTGCGCGCGGTCGCTCCTTCCCGCGGCGACCCCCCGCATGAGGGGCCTATTCGGCGGTTGCCAACGCGCCGAGTGCTCGAGGGCAGTTGGCGAAAATCGCCCATATAGGTAGCGGCGAGGCCCCGAACCACCCACGTGCGTTCGCAGTCGCCGAAGGCCAGGGGATAAAAGGGGACGGAGTCCCCTTCGCCACGAAGTGGCGTGCCAAGCGCAGCGCCGCAGGCGATCATGATCGCCTGCGCCAAGCCGATCATGATCGGCTTGGGGAACCCGCGCATGCGCGGGTTCCTTCCAAAAAATACACCTAGTAGCGGTAGTGGTCCGATTTGTAGGGGCCATCAACGGAGACGTTGATGTACTCCGCCTGGTCCTTGCGTAGCTGGGTCAGGTGCGCGCCCAGGGCCTCGACGTGCACGCGGGCGATCTTCTCGTCCAGATGCTTGGGCAGCACGTAGACCTTGTTCTCGTATTTGTCATGCTGCGTGAAGAGCTCGATTTGCGCCAGCACCTGGTTCGAGAACGAGTTGCTCATTACGAACGACGGATGCCCTGTGGCGTTGCCCAGGTTCAACAGGCGTCCCTCGGACAAGACGATGATCGAGTGGCCATCGGCGAAGATCCACTGGTCCACCTGCGGCTTGACGTTCTCGCGGCGGATACCAGGTAGCCGGGCAAGGCCAGCCATGTCGATTTCGTTGTCGAAGTGGCCGATGTTGCCAACGATGGCCTGATGCTTCATCCGCCTCATGTGGTCGGCGGTGATGATGTCGCGGTTGCCGGTGGCGGTGATGAAGATGTCGGCGTACTCCACCACGTCCTCGACCGTCTTGACGTCATAGCCCTCCATGAGCGCTTGCAACGCGCAGATCGGGTCCACCTCCGAGACAATGACGCGTGCGCCCTGGCCGCGGAGCGCCGCCGCACAGCCCTTACCCACGTCACCGTAGCCGCAGATCAAGGCGATCTTGCCAGCGATCATCACGTCGGTGGCGCGGTTGATCCCGTCCAGCAGCGAGTGGCGGCAGCCGTACAGGTTGTCGAACTTGGACTTGGTGACCGAGTCGTTCACGTTGATCGCGGGGAACAGCAGCTTGCCTTTGTTCTGCAGGTCGTACAGCCGATGGACACCGGTGGTGGTCTCCTCGGACACGCCCAGAATGCCGTCCGCGCAACGCGACCAGCGACCGTTGTCTGCCTCGAGCGAACGCTGCAGCAGCGACAGGAACACCTGGAACTCTTCAGATTCGGCCTTCGCCGGATCCGGCACCTTGCCGGCCTCCTCATATTCCGCGCCGCGCAGCACCAGCATGGTCGCATCGCCGCCGTCGTCCACGATCGTGGTCGGCCCATCGGAACCTGGCCAGGTCAGCGCCTGCTGCGTGCACCACCAGTAGTCCTCCAGCGATTCACCCTTCCAGGCGAAGACCGGCACACCGGCTTTGGCGATGGCCGCGGCAGCATGGTCCTGCGTCGAGAAGATGTTGCAGGACGCCCACCGCACCTTGGCACCAAGCGAGACCAGCGTCTCGATGAGCACAGCGGTCTGGATCGTCATGTGCAGCGAGCCCGAGATACGGGCGCCCTTGAGCGGCTGCTGGGCGGCAAACTCGCTGCGGAGCCCCATGAGGCCGGGCATCTCGTGCTCTGCTAGCGTGATCTCTTTGCGGCCGAAGTCGGCCAGCCCTAAATCGGCGACTTTGTAATCAGCGCTGGGCTGGGACGGGGCGGTGGCAATAGACATGAACGGCTCAGTTCTCCTGTTCGCAGTTGTTGCCTGGGATGCCTCAGGCGGCGGACGCCGCTAACAAGCGGCGAGACTTTTCCTGTTCGAACGACAGCCAGTCGGCGACCGGAACCGTGGTGGGCTTGCGCGGCTTGGCCTCGAGCCACGCAGAAATCGATTCAGCTAGTGTTGGATCATCGCGCAAGCGCTTGGCAAACGCCACGTCTGACAGTGCAATGTCATGGTTGGCCAGCAACTCGCGCAGCGTGCGGAGGCGCTGGACCTCCGGGGCACCGTAGACGCGATAGCCCGATGCACTACGAGGTGGAACGATGAGACCGACGCGTTCGAGATAGCGCAACATTCGGGCGGACCAACCGGAGATGGCGGCGGCCTCATGGACCGTGAGGGTCTCGGTGGGCATCGGACTTCGAGGCAACATTAGCACAGATCTGTCAATGTTGCAACAGGCTACCATCCTGGCATGCTGAGTCGCGCCGAAAACGAGTATTTGTGCCGCATCGGGCCGGGGACGCCCATGGGCAACCTGATGCGTCAGTACTGGCTGCCTGCCGTTCGCTCGGACGAGCTGGTGGCACCGGATAGCGATCCGCTGCGCGTGATGCTCCTGGGCGAACAGCTGATCGCGTTTCGCGATACGAACGGCAAGGTCGGACTAATCCAGAACAACTGCCCGCACCGCGGCGCCTCCCTGTTCTTCGGACGCAACGAGGAAGCGGGCCTGCGGTGCGTGTATCACGGCTGGAAATTCGCCGCGGACGGCAGCTGTATTGACATGCCGAACGAGCCGGCCGAGTCGGACTTTCGCTCGAAAGTGAAGGCCGTTGCGTATCCGACGCGCGAGCGAGGCGGAATTGTCTGGGCCTACATGGGCCCGCGTACCGATCCACCGCCGCTGCCGGACTTCGAGGCCAATCTCCTCGCCGACTCTGACACGGTTGTGTCAATCCTTCATCGACCATGCAACTGGATGCAGGGCTGGGAGGGTGAGATGGACACCGTCCATCAGGCGTTCCTGCACGCCGGCGGGACGCGGCTCGAGGACACCGTGCCCGGCACGTTCGACTATTACATTGCCCGCACGCGGGCGCCCAAGTTCGCGGTCATCGATACGCCGTACGGGACGTCGTATGGCGCCTATCGGCCCGCGACGGAGGACACGTACTACTGGCGTATCGCTCACATGCTGATGCCGTTCTACGCCATGATCCCCGCGGGCATGATCGGTCAGCAGACGCGTTTTGCGGCCTACGTGCCGATGGATGACGAGCACACGCTGCACTGGGAGATCAGCCACGGGCTCATGGATCCCTCGGAGCTGCCGTTCGAAGCACAGGGGTCGGAGGCACGCGCACCGTCGGCGCGGGCTTCCTCGGACTACGCTCCGCGGACGACCGGTTGGTATGGCCGCTTCAACCTTCGGCAGTCCATGGCCAATGACTATCTGATTGATCGTGCGCTGCAGCGCTCGGGTCGGAGCTACACAGGGATTCCTGGCATTCGGCAGCAGGACATGGCGGTGACCGAGTCGATGGGCGCGATTTTCGATCGCGAATCCGAGCACCTTGGGACCACCGATGCGCTGATCATTCGCACGCGGCGGCGCATGATTGCCGCGGCGCGAGCGCTCGAGGAGCAGGGCGTGGTGCCGCCGGGCGTCGATGCGCCGGAGCTGTATCGGCAGCGCTCCGGTGGTGTGTTGCTGCCGCGCGACGTCAATTGGTGGGATGCCACCGAGGCCAAGCGCACGGAGTTCGCGGCAACCACGTGACGGAGCCTCAGAGAAAGTTTCGGTTTGGCGTGCTTGTGAGCCGCGCGGGCTCGGCGGCCGAGTGGGTGGAGCTTGCGCGGAAGGCCGAAGGGCTGGGCTACGCCACGCTGCTGGTGCCAGATCACTTCGGGCCCCAGTTGGCGCCGATGCTGGCGTGCCTTGCCGCTGCCAATGCGACCACCACGTTGCGGGTAGGCACGTTCGTGCTCGACAACGACTTTCGCCACCCGGCGCTGGTGGCGAAAGAGGCCGCGACGCTGGCACTGCTGACCGAGGGCCGCTTCGACCTTGGCATTGGCGCAGGGTGGAACCCGCGCGACTACGAGCAAACCGGCATGGTGTTCGAGGCCGCGCCGACGCGCGTGGGCAAGTTGGCCGAAGCTCTCGAGATTCTTGAGCGGTTCTTCTCGGATGGACAGGTCGTCCGCACTACCACGGGAACGGACGCGTCGCACGTGCAGGGGGTCACGTTCAGCGGGCGGTACTACCAGGTGAGTGGCCTGGACGCGGCACCCAAACCACGGGAAAGGCCACCGATCATGATCGGCGCAGCGGGCCGCCGGATGCTCACGCTGGCAGCGCGCTACGCCGACATTCTGAACTTTCCCGACCGCCCGTCGGTCGGCGTCAGCACTGCTGGCAATCCAGGCCTGGGCCTGAGCATGCCCGAGCAAATGCAGATCGTCCGCGACGTGGCGGGTGACCGCTACGCCAAGCTGGAGCTAAGCTCGCTCACGATCCCCCGGCTAACCGACGATATTACGGGCACGATGGAGGCATTGGCGCGCCAGATGCGCACCACGCCCGAGGTCATCGATGCGATGCCTGGCACGCTCGTAGGTTCGCGCGAGCAGATTGTCGAGAAGCTTCGCGCGAACCGGGAGCGGTACGACATCTCCTACCCCGTGATGCCTGGTGCTGCGATGGAAGCGATGGCGCCCATCGTGGCTCAGCTCGCCGGAAGTTGAGACCAGCCCTTACCCGCAATTTACGGTTGGTTAACGTTCTTGCGGATAGGGTGAGGTAGGACGCAACCAGCCATGGCGCAGATTCTCGTGGTCGAAGACGAGGAGTCGTTGCTCCAGACGCTGCGCTACAACCTCGCACGCGCGGGGCACGACGTGCGCCTCTCGAGCAACGGCGTGCAGGCGTTGGAGATGATCCGCGGCAATCCGCCCGAGCTGGTCGTGCTCGATCTCATGCTGCCTGGCCTGGATGGCCTGGAGCTGTGTCGCGCGGTGCGCGCAGACACCTTGAACCCCGCCGTTTCGCACGTGCCGATTCTCATGCTGACCGCGCGCGACGAGGAGATCGACAAGGTGGTCGGGCTGGAGGTTGGCGCCGACGATTATTTGACCAAGCCGTTCAGCATGCACGAGTTGCTGGCCCGGGTGAAAGCGCAGCTGAGGCGGGCGGAGATGGGCAACAGCTCGGTGCGCTCGGCGCCGCCGGTTTTGAGCTCGGGGGATTTGTCGATTGATGTGGGGGCGCATCGCGTGCTGCGCGACGGATCGCTGCTGCAGATGAAGCGGCGCGAGTTCGATCTTCTCGTGTACCTGATGCGCCATGCCGGACAGCTACAAACGCGGGAGGCGCTGCTGCGCAACGTCTGGGGCTACGAGTATGTCGGGGACACACGCACGGTGGATGTCCACGTGCGCTGGCTGCGGGGCAAAATCGAATCCGACCCCGCCGCGCCGACGCGCATCCAAACGGTCCGCGGCATCGGCTACGTGTTTACGGAATGAGGGTGGTCGCCGGGCATGCTCGTCGGTGATCCTGTAAGCGTGCACGCGCAGCGCGACGGCACCTCGCGGGGCGAGACGCTGGGAGTCATCGACATTGGCTCGAACAGTGGACGGGTGCTGGTGGCGCGAGTCCGCGATTCGGCGCACCTGGATGTGCTCGGCGACGCGCGCAGCCCGCTGCGACTCGTGCGCGACGTGGCCCGCGCCGGCCAGCTCAGCACCGACACCATCGAGCGTACGCTCGGCATCGTGCGCGGCTTCGTGGCGGTGGCCGCCAGCAGCGGTGCCGAACGCACCGTGGCCGTCGCCACTGCCGCGGTGCGAGAGGCAGCCAACGGCGAAGAGTTCATCCAGAGAACACGTGAAGAGCTCAAGATTTCGGTCGAAATCGCCGACGGTGAAGAGGAGGCTCGCTACGGGTTCCTCGGCGCCGTACATGGCCTGCCAGTGCAGGACGGCATCGTCCTGGACGTCGGCGGCGGCAGCCTGCAACTGATCCATTTCCGCCAGCGCCGCATCGAGCGCAGCTGGAGCCTGCCGCTCGGCGCGCTCCGCCTCAGCGACCGCTTCCTCAAGTCAGATCCGCCAACGCGCGGCGAGATGCGCGCACTCAAAGAGCACGTCTACACGACCCTGGAAAAAGCGGGCATCGAACCCTTGCAGGCCGACGAGCGGATGGTGGGAACAGGCGGCACGATCCGCAATCTCGGCAAGGTGGACCGCCGTGTGCGCGGCGATTATCCGATTTCGCGGCTACACGGCTACGTGGTCGATCGCCGACGCCTCGACGGGGTGGTGTCGCTCCTGTCAGGCGCGTCAGCCAATAATCGCGCCACGATCCCGGGCCTGAACGCCGATCGCGCAGATTCAATCGTCGGCGGTGCGCTGGTGGTGCAGGGCGTGATGGATCGCCTGCTCGCCTCAGAGTTGACGGTAGCCGGCTACGGATTGCGTGAAGGAATCGCGCTGTGCAGCGTCACCGATGAAGCAGCCAGCGTTGAGCAGGTCCAGTCCGTGGCAACCCGATCGCTGGGGGATCATTTCACGGCGTACAACGCACCCCGGGCGGAGCAGCGCACCGCGCTCGCCCGCCGCCTTATGGCCAGTCTCCAGCCAGGCCTCTCAGATGAGGTACTGCTGGCATCCACCGCTGCGGCGCGGCTGCTCGATATCGGCGCGAGTATCGATCACTACCGTCGTCACGCGCACTCGGCGCGCATCGTGTGCGATGCCAACCTCGACGGCTTCGCTCACCGTACGCTCGCGCTGATCGCGGCGGGCATCTACGCCGTCGGCGAACGTGAGGCGGCAATCAAGCCGTATGCGCCGCTGCTGACCGCGGCGGACCAGTCCGCGGTCGAACAAATCGCGGCTGGCGTTGCGCTGGCGGACGCCCTGGTGCGGTACGGTAGCGTCGACCCGGAGAGGATCGCGCTTGAACGCAGCAACGGCCATGTTGTTCTGGCTACGCGCGTCGTGGACGCGTGGCCGCTCGAGGCGCCAACTCGGCGCGCCGAGCGTGCCTTTGGCGCCAGCATCATCCGAGTCGGTGAGTCTATCCCGGTCGGCTGAGGCTTTAGACGCGATCCAGGTCGAGGACCAGCGGCCGAAGCTGCCAGGCAGACTGATCATCGTCGAGGGGATTGACGGATCGGGCAAAAGCACCCAACTCGACCTGCTGCGCAAATGGCTGACCAACCAGGGCTATCTGGTCATGTTCAGCGAGTGGAACTCGTCGCCAATCGTGAAGGGCATCACGCGGCACGGCAAGCGGCGCCAACTCCTATCGCCGATGTCGTTCAGTTTGATTCACGCGGCGGATTTTGCCAGCCGGACGTACAGCCAGATCCTGCCTGCGCTGCAATCCGGCGCGATTGTCCTGGCGGACCGGTATGTGTATACCGCCTATGCACGCGACGCCGTGCGCGGGGTCAATCGCGACTGGCTGAGGCGACTGTATTCATTTGCGGTTGAACCAACGTTGGCGTTCTATTTCGACGTGCCGCTGGAAGAAGCGATGCGCCGGATTTCAATCGGGCGACCGGAGCTGAAGTATTACGAAGCTGGACTGGACCTCGGGTTGCACAACGACCCATTCGAGTCGTTTCGTCGGTTTCAGGGTCTCATCCGCCAGGAGTACGAGTGCGTGGTGGATGAATTTGGCTTGCTGCGCATGGATGCGACCGAGAGCCTGATCCACCAGCAGCAGCGCATGCGCGAAATGGTGCGACCGCACCTGGACGGTGCGATGCGACTGCCGAATCCTCCGACGGCGGATGCCTGGCAGGTGGCGAGTTTGCTCGGCCACAACCAGGCGGAGCGCCGCCCACTGCTGGAACCGGGCGAGTGACCGCGCCGCGTTTTTACGGCGCGTCACCGCCGGGGGTGGACGACATTGCACTGCCGGGTCGGCTCATCGTGATCGAGGGTACCGACGGCGTTGGGCGGTCCACGCACATTTCCTTATTGAAAGAATGGCTGGAGTCGCGCGGGTATGCGGTGGTCAATACGGGACTGCGCCGATCCGAGTTGGCGGGGCGTGGGATTGAGCGCGCGAAACGTGGAAACACGCTCGATCCACTGACGTTGAATTTGTTGTACGCGACGGATTTCTGGGACCGGTTGGAGCGGCAGATCCTGCCGGCGCTGCGGGCGGGCATGGTCGCGCTGGTGGACCGCTACATCTTCTCGCTGATGGCTCGTGCCCGGGTGCGTGGGTTGGCCGCCGAATGGGTTGAAAACCTCTACGGTTTTGCACTCGTACCCGACCTCGTCGTGTACCTCGATATTGACATCGAGCACCTGGTGCCGCGCGTCCTGGGCTCCACCGGTTTCGATTACTGGGAGTCTGGACAGGACTATCTGGCCGGGCCGGATGTGTACGGGAACTTCGTGGAGCATCAATCGCGTTTGCTCGGGCAGTTCCGGCGGCTGGCAGCGGAGCACGCCTTTACCACGGTCGATGCGCGCGGAACGGTGGCGGAGGTGTTCCGGTCCCTGTGCGAAGTCATCGAGCCAGTGGTGGAGGACATGGCCACCTTCACCGACATCGCGGACGGACACCTGCTCCAGCTTCCGCAAATAGCTTCGGAGTAGCTACAGCGCCTTCTGGAGGTGCTTCCAGGCGGACGTCACGTCGCGGTACGTCGCCTTGAACTCCGCGCGGAGGTCTTCGGCGTGATTCGCTTCCCACTGGAGGAGTTGCCCAAGTGCCAGGTTCGCCGCTGGCGACCAATCGGCGGCGCGTTCAGCGACGGCGTCGTGAATGCGTTGTGTGTGGACGATGCTGTCCTGGTGATCACCGAGCAGGTCTTGCACCGCCGTTGCGGCCTCGATCAGTCGGCGGGCGGGCTTGCCGTAGATCGGCTCGAAAAACTCGGCCGCGTAGCGCAGGCGTTTGGCGCCGATGCGGGCGCGATGAAATGCCTGGGCCGGTGAGCTCACGCTGAGGCCATCGGCGCGCTTGCGCAGCTTGCGGTGCGCCCGCTTCAGCCGCTGTGGCGCATCCTGCTCTACCGATGGTTGTCCCTCGGTCTGCACCGCGACCTCAGTCAGGGCGCGCAGCGCCTCGGTGAGGTGTACGTACCGCTCCGAGTGCAGCGCGGCCTCGAACGCCGTCTGGGCCTGTTTCCGGCGTGCTTCGAGCCATTCGCAATACGGGCTCAGCGGTTCCAAGAGCTCGAGCGCTTCAGCGGTGCTGCGCACCCGCGTGAGCTGGACGTCCAGGTCGCGCACGGCGCCGAGCTGCGAGCCCATCCAGCCAAGCTCGGCCTGCAGCTCCTCGACATCGCCTGATAACACATCCGAAAACAGGCGCAGCGCGGCGCGCATTCGCCGCGTGGCGACACGTGCGTCGTGCACTTGCTCTTGATCCCCACCGTCCTGCGTCTGCGCCACGTGTTCGGCAAACAGCGCGGCCTGCAAGCGCATCACCTGCATGGCGAGCTCGCCTGTGGTGGCGGGGTGCGTCGCACCGCTCATTCGGCCACAATTTAGCCCAATGGACCTGTACCTGGTGCGCCACGCCGCGGCATTCGATCCGGATCCTACACAGTGGCCCTCGGATCGTGAGCGGCCGCTCACGCCGGAAGGCGAAAAACGCTTCCGCCGCGCGGCGCGCGGCCTGGCATCCCTGGTCGCGTCCGTGGACGTGGTCCTGAGCAGTTCGTACCGACGTGCCTGGCGAACCGCCGAGCTCCTGTCCGCGGCGGGGTGGCCGGCGCCCGTGCAATGCGAGGCACTCGAAGGTGGTCGCTCGTCGACGGAGGTTCTGCAGGCGCTCCAGGCGCACAGCGCGTCGAGCTCGGTTGCGCTCGTCGGCCACGAGCCGACCATGCACGAGCTCGTGTCCTATCTGCTTACGGCGGACACGCAGCATGCCCAGGTCGAGTTCGGCAAAGGCGCCGTGGCGCGGCTGGCGCTGGACGGTTTGCGGCCAGGCTCGGCGCGGTTACGCTGGCTGCTGGCGCCCAAAGTCTTGCGCGCCATAGCCGGCTGAGGCCAGCGCTTGCCACACGCGGGCTGGCGTGAGCGGCATCTCCAGGTGCTGCACACCTCGGTGCCTGAGGGCGTCCACCGCGGCATTGACGACCGCCGCAAGGCAGGGCGTGATGCCGGCTTCGCCGCCGCCCTTGACGCGCAGCGGATTGCCAGGGGTCGGGTCTTCAGTCAGCTGTAGCGCGAAGTCCGGTAGGTCGGCGGCGCGCGGCATGGCGTAGTCAAGCCACGATCCGGTGACCAGTTGCGCGGTTTCGGGGTCGTATCGCAAGTGCTCCAGCAGCGCCTGCCCGACGCCCTGCGCGATGCCCCCGGCGACCTGGCCGTGGAGGATAAGCGGATTGATTGCTTGGCCAACGTCGTCCACCGCGGTGTAACGCGTGATGCGCACTCCACCAGTCTCAGGGTCCACTTCCAGCTCGCAGACGGCACACCCCGTTGGATGGGCTGGAATCCGTCCGGTGAACTTCGCTTCGGCGCTGAGGCGCGTGGTGCGCGCAAGTTCGAACACTGACATGCTGCGATCAGTCCCGGCGACCATCCAGGCGTCGTCCTTCTGGACAATGTCTTCTGGCGCGACTTCGAACAGAGAAGCGGCGACCTGCCGACACTGGGCGCGGAGTTGGTCGCATGCCTGGACGATGAGTGTGCCGGCCAGACGCATCGAGCGATCGGAGTGGGTGCCACCGCCGGAGGTGACTACGTCGGTGTCGCCCGTCACCAGGCGCACCTGGGAAGGCCGCACGCCGAGCTGATCCGCCAGGACCTGGGCGAAGCTGGTGGCATGGCCCTGGCCGGTGGACTGCGTGCCTGCGACAAGCTCCACTACTTGTTCATCCGTATTGACTGTTGCGTACACGCGTTCGTGCGGCGCGCCGACGGGGGCTTCCACGTAGTTGGCCACGCCAATGCCGGCCCAGACCCCGCGCGAGATTGCTTCCGTGCGACGCGCCGGAAAACCCGTCCAATCGGAGAGCTCCAGGGCGAGTTCCATGTTGCGCAGAAAATCGCCACTGTCGTAGGTGAGGCCAAGTGCGGTTCGGTAGGGGAGACGATCGTGCGGAATGAGGTTCTGGCGGCGGAGTTGGACGCGGTCCATACCCAATTGCGCGGCCGCGAGGTCCAGCATTCGCTCCAGCATGAACATCGCCTCCGGCCGTCCGGCGCCGCGAAACGGACCGGTGCAGCCGGTGTTTGTGAGCACGCCACGCATGCGCACACAGGCGTTTGGGATGTCGTAAATGCTGCACAGGATGCGCGAGAAATTCGCGATTGGAACGTAGCCACCGACGGTGTACGCGCCGAGGTTGTAGATACAATCGGCCGCCAACGCCTGGATGCGACCATCCTCGTCGAACCCGATCCGCAACGTGGCAGTTGAGTCGCGCCCCTGTTGATCGGAGAGAAAGGCTTCGGATCGGTTGCTCGTCCAGCGGACAGGCCGGCCCACGCGCTTGGCGGCCCACACCACCGCCACTTGCTCTGACTGTAAATACGAGCGTGGACCAAATCCACCGCCAACATCCGGGCACACCACGCGTATGCGCTCGGCCGGCAGACGCAGCGCGGCTGAGAGCGCAGCATGCTGGCGCGTGACGCCCTGGCTGCCAGCAATCATGACAAACTGATCGTTCTCGGAATCGTAGGTGCCGATGGCGGAGCGCGGTTCCATTTGCGCGTTCGCGACGCGTTGATTGCGAAACTCATGCTCCACCACGACCTTTGAGGCCGACAGTGCAGCTTCGGTGGCAGTCTGGTCGCCATGTATGCCATCGAGCGCGACGTTGCCGGCGACCTCGGAGGTGACGAGCGGTGCATCTGGTGCGAGTGCCCCGTGGACGTCCGCCACCGCTGGCAGTACGGCATACTCCACTTCGACAAGATCTGCCGCGTCACGCGCTTGCGCGGCGGTCTCCGCGATCACCACCGCAACCGGCTCGCCGATGTAGCGCACGTGATCCGTCGCGAGTGGCGGTTGGGCTTCCTCAAACGGCGTCTGGCCGTCGAGGTACTGGAACGCGGGACGGCGCGCGTCCGTGGCATCGGTTGGTTGGGCGCCGTGCGGAATAGGGCCGTGGCCATCAGCGGCGTAGTCCGCGCCGGTCAGGACTGCCAACACGCCTGGCGAAACGGCGGCTGCCTCGCTGCCGATACGCAGAAGCCTGGCGTGCGCATGTGGTGATCGCACGAATGCGGCGTAGACCTGACCCGGAAGTCGGAAGTCGTCTGTGTACTGGCCGGCTCCCGTGACAAGCCGTGCATCTTCCAAGCGCGGAATTGGTTGACCGATGTACGGCACTAATCGCCCGTCAGGTGCCACTCGCCATTCGGAAGGCGGTCAACCGTGCCGGAGCTCCGCAGCCGCTCCAGCTGCAGGGCGATTTCACGGCCGTCGCCGCTGGCGAGGCCGTCGACCAGCTGCACGAAATACTTGGGGCCTGCCTCCAACGCGTCGCGCACACTGGCATAGTGCGGTGCGTGCCTTTCGACGATTGGTGGCTGGGGCCGCCAGTGGTCGATATCCTCCGGTGCTCCAATCGGGATGGTGGCATCGAAGCCGATTTTGCTGATGGTGCCGGCTTCGTCAATGGTGTGGTCCAGCCCGGGCCGTCCGCGGAAGCCGGACTCGATGATGACATCGCGGTCGGGGCGCAGGCGGGTGGTCTGCGCCCATGCGACCTCCGCATCCGATGCGATATCCAGGTCATCGTCAACCACCGTCACGTGTTTCACAATTGGAATGGCGAACAACGCCTGGATCGCATCGCGCGCTTTACTGCGTTGCTCGGGTGGGAGCGCAATGCGCAATTGCGAACCGGTCGGCGACGATGCCACGTGGTACACCGCGGATGCGTGAATGCCGCCATCGCGGAGGGCGCGCCACACGCTGGCCTCCACACTGACGTTGGCGACACCAGCCGCGTCACAGTTTTCGAGGTGGCGCGTGCCGTGCAGCACTGACTGAAACAGCACGTCGCGGCGATGGGTGATCGCGGTAACGTGAAACAGCGGGTCCGGATGTGTTGGACCGTAGAAGCCCCACCATTCCCCATACGGACCGTCGAGCACGCGCCAACCTTGCTCGTCGAAATAGCCTTCGATGACCAGCTCGGCGTCGGCCGGCACCAGCAGATCGTTGGTGAGGCTCTTGACGACCGGCAGCGGCGCACCGCGCAGCCTGGCGATGAGCCCTAGCTCATCCTCCAACGGCACGCGCAACGTCGCGGCAAGAAAGTCCAGCGGATGCGAGCCCACAACGAAGCTGATCGGCAGCGGCCGGTGGTCTTCAACACAGCCGCGATAGATCTCGCGCAGGTCCGACGGCTGCGTGAGGTTGGAGGTCAGCGTGCGCTCATCGCGCAGCATGAGCCGGCGGCAGCCCACGTTGCGTTTTCCGCTGCGCGGGTCTACTGCGAAATCGATCGCGGACGAGATGTACGTGCCGCCGTCTAACTCGTGCTGGAGGAAAAACGGCAGTTGAGTGAGGTCCACATCGTTGTCGGTTATTACCATCTGGTGGACCGGTGCCTCTCGTGATGGCACTTCTGTGATCGGTTGAGGCGCCTCCATGCGGCGGAGGTATTCGCGACTGGCCTCGTTTGGTGGGACGCCGAAGGCGGCCGCCACGCGGGTGCGGCTGCCGGATACTGCTGCTACGAGCTCGTAATGCTGCGGCCCGGCGTCCTTGAACAGCGTTGCCTTCGGAGTGCCCTCGATGATGCGACTCAGGTCAATGAGGCGAACGGGTTCGTGATGGACCTCCACCTCACCGAGGTCGATCAACCGGTCCACGAACGTTCGTAGCCGAAACTGTTCGAAGTCCATGGTCACGGACGGGTGTATCCTCTCATGAAGGTGTGCTTTCGTGTGCCGCGAAGGCCTGCACGAGTGCCGCGAAGTTTGTGGCGCTGGTGCTGGCAGTACCCGCCAGGACGCCGTTGACACCTGGCTGCGCGGCAATTTCGGCAATATTGCGCGGATTGACCTGGCCGCCGTAAATGATGCGCGTCTGTTCGGCAACTTCTGTCGAATACAGCATCGTCAGCGTCTGGCGCATGTGCGAGACCATGTCGCCGACGTAGCTGACCGGCGGCGGTGCAACACGCCCCATCGTGGTCCATGACGGTTCATACGCAATCACCAGTTTGTCATCAAGCCTGGCGCCATCGAGGTCCGCTTCAAGTTGCTCCGCCACGACGTACGGGCCGATGCCTTCGTCTAGCTGATCGGCGTCTTCACCAACGCACAGGATGGGTTTGAGGCCATTCTCTTGAGCCGATAGCAGCTTGCGCCGCACGATGGCTTCTTTGTCGCCGAAAAGAATGCGTCGCTCGTACTGTCCGACGAGGACGTACTCGCACAGGCCCCTCAGCATTTTCGGCGAGACTTCGCCGGTGTAGGCGCCGGAGCCTTCGGTGTGCATGTTCTGGGCACACAGGGTGATGCCACTCCCATTCAGAATGCCGGCGACCTCTGTTAACCACGGAAACGGTGGACACACAACAATCTCTACGAGGGTAGAACCACCTGGACGGGAGGTCGTCTGTCCTTGGACGGAGGTTGTCCCACCTGGGCCGGAGGGTGTCCCACCGGGAACGGAGGTAGGTCCACCTTGGACGGAGGGTGTCCCACCGGGACCGGAGGGTGTCCCTCCGGGCGATACGTCCGACGGACCTCCGACTCCGGGCGGAATGGACCTGGTCCCACCCGTGTAGTGCGTCAATGCATCACGCAGCGCGGTGGCCAAGGCGGCGGCCTCCTGGCGGGTCGTGTTCATCTTCCAGTTCCCAACCACCAGCGGACTAGCCACGCGGCCACACCGTTACCGCGCGTTCGGCCAGCCGGCGCGAGCGCTCTTCGATCGCCTCCGCGGTCCAGCGTCCAACCGACGCGAAGTCTTTGACAAGCTCCAATCC
>JAFAZN010000086.1 GCA_019239775.1 Chloroflexota bacterium | reverse complement strand
CGCGATTAACAGCGAGGTTCCCACCATGAACACCGGCACGGGCGGCAAGAGCGGCGACCTGGAGGATCCGCGCTCGGTCGCCATGATCGTGGACGGCCTGGGTGAGCTGGCCGAATATGCCGCACGCAGCGGCGTCGTGGTGTGTGTGGAACCGCACGTGAACGCGCCGATCGACAGCATCGAGCGCTCGGAGTGGCTGGTGCAGGCGGTGAGCAGTCCTGCACTGCGACTCGACTTCGACGTCAGCCACTTCGAGGTGCAGGGAATACCGATGGACGAGTCCGTTGGTCGTCTCGTTAAGTTGTCAGGCGCCGCCGAAGTGAAGGACCAACTCTGGCGCGCGGCTGGCAACGGTGCTGATGACACTTGGTACGTTCCGGGCAACGGCGTGGGCCACGCCACTGGCCCGGACGGCGGCGAATTGGAGTTTCAATTCCTGCTCGGTGGTGAAGGCAACTTCGATCTGGCGCGCTACCTTCAATTGGTGGTGGCGCAGGGTTTCAGCGCTCCCATCGCCTTCGAGGCCAGCGTGCAATGTCAGGCGCGACCCGACTATGACGCGATCGCCTCGGCCAGAAGCATCTACCGTTGGATGGCCGACGCCTGGCAGAAGGCAGGCATTCCCGCAGACTGAGCTTCCGTAGCAGAAGGCAGGCATTCCCGCAGACTGACCTTCCGTAGCAGAAGGCAGGCATTCCCACAGACTGAGCTTCCCTAGCAAAAGGAGGCATTCCCGCAGACTGACCGTCAGTTGAAGCGGATCTGCGTTCCGCCTTTTTCGACTCCGCGGGTGGGCCGCTAACCCCTCTTCTCAGGCAAGAATTTCTTCAACCCTCGGGCATCAAAGGCAGTGGCTCAAACGCTTCGAGGGGTTTGAGGGAAACTGGTTCTGACTTCGTCAACTCTTCCTGGTGAAGAATTTCTTCAACCCCCGGGCGTCAACGGCAGTGGCACAAACGCTTCGAGGGTTTGAACGCAAACCTTGGAAGAAACCGTTGATCGAATGTTCTCGGCGGAAACCGTCTAATTGAAGACGATGGTTTTGTTGCCGTGCAGCAGCATGTCTAGTTGAAGACGATGGTTTTGTTGCCGTGCAGCAGCACGCGGTCTTCGCAGTGCCAGCCAACGGCGCGCGCTAGCACCACGCGTTCGATGTAGCGGCCGAGGCGACGCAGGTCGTCCGGGTCATGGCGGTGGTCGATCCGCCGCACGTCCTGTTCGATAATCGGGCCGGCGTCCAGCTCCTCGGTGACGTAGTGCGCGGTGGCACCGATCAACTTCACGCCCCGGTCGTAGGCTGCCTGGTACGGGTTGGCGCCAACAAACGCCGGCAGGAAGGAGTGGTGGATGTTGATGATCCTGGCCGGATAGTGCTGGAGGAATCTCGGCGAGAGCACTTGCATGTAGCGCGCCAGGACCACGGCGTCCACACGGTACTCATCCAGGAGACGCAATTGCTCTTGCTCCGCCTGCGCCTTTGTGCCCGAGGTCACCGGGATGTGGACGTACGCTATGCCCTGGCGTTCGACCAGCGCCTTGTGGGTTGGGTGATTGGAGATGACGAGGGCGAGGTCCGCCTTTAGATCTCCCGCACGGTGTTGCCACAGCAACTCCAGGAGCGCATGCTCCTGCCGCGAGACGAAGATCGCCAGGCGTTTCTTGTGCGCTGCGCTGGCCAGCCGCCACTCCATGCCGAAGCGGCCGGCGATTTGCTTGAAGGTTTGCTCCAGGTCTGGGAGCTGCGCCTCCAGGTTGGGGAGCTGAAACTCAATACGGGTGAGAAACGTGCCATGCCCGCGCTCGGTGGAGTGCTGATCGGCGTGGATGATGTTCGCGCCGTGGTCGAACAGGAAGTGCGAAACGGTGGCGACGACGCCGGGACGGTCCGGGCACGAGATCAGGAGTCGCCCGACGTCGGTCGCGATCACACGCTAATGCGTTAGCGGCCCGCGGCGGCGTACGAACCGACCGCAGCCTTCAGTTGATCGACTTTGTCCGTGCGCTCCCACGGCACATCCAGGTCCGTGCGACCGAAGTGGCCGTACGCGGCGGTCTGCTCGAAGATCGGGCGGCGCAGGTCCAGCGACTTGATAATGCCGGCGGGCCGCAGGTCGAACGTCTCGGTAATCGCGCGCTCGATTTGCTCCACTGGAACCGCTTCCGTACCGAAGCACTCGACGGCAACGGACACGGGGCGGGCGACGCCGATGGCGTATGCCAGGTTCACCTCGCACCGCTTGGCGAGTCCAGCCGCAACGACGTTCTTGGCCACCCAGCGCGCCGCGTAGGCCGCCGAACGGTCCACCTTGGTCGGATCTTTGCCGGAGAACGCGCCACCACCGTGTCGGGCCATGCCGCCATACGTGTCGACGATGATCTTGCGGCCGGTCAGCCCCGAATCGCCAAACGGCCCACCCACCACAAACCGACCGGTGGGGTTGATGAAGTACTTGGTCTCATCGTCCAGCAACTTGGACTCGATAACTGGCTGAATGACGTGCTTTTTCACGTCGCGCTCGATCTGTTCGTTATCGACGTCGGGTGAATGCTGCGTCGAGATGACAACGGCATCGACGCGTACCGGTTGACCGTACCGGTATTCGACGGTGACCTGGCTCTTGCCATCAGGTCGCAGCCAGGCCAGCGTGCCGTTCTTGCGAACCTCTGCAAGTCGACGAGTCAGCCGGTGGGCCAATGCGATTGGCAGCGGCATCAATTCGGGAGATTCGTCACAGGCATAGCCGAACATCATGCCCTGATCGCCGGCGCCGGTGTCCAGATCGTCCTGCAACTCGCCCTGCTTGGCCTCCAACGCCTGGTCGACGCCCATCGCAATGTCGCCCGACTGACGCGAGAGCACCGACACAATATTGGCATTCTTCAGGTCGAAGCCCGTGTCTGGCGTCGTGTAGCCGATGCGTGTGATTACGCGGCGCACGATTTCATCCACCACGTTGTCGGGCACCGCGGGCGTTACCTCGCCAAAAACAGCCACCCAACTGCGAGTCTCGTCGCTTTTGATACCGGACTCGCACGCGACGCGCGCGGCCGGCGTCTTCGACAGTGCCCAGTCTAGGACGGCGTCCGAGATCTGGTCGCACATCTTGTCCGGATGGCCTTCGGTAACGCTCTCGCTGCTGAACAACAGGCGGGCGTGGGTCTGAAACGTGGTGCTCAAGAGTCAGCTCTCTCCTTCTCTTTTATGCCGGGGTCGAGGTGCCGAGGACTTCGGCTCGGGCCTGGGCGGCGCCAGCGCTCATCGCACTGAGCTTTGCGCGCGCCATGTCCGCGGGAACGTGGCGCAGGCCACAGTCTGGATTGATCATCAATCGATCCGGAGGGATCACCTGGAGTGCACGGCGCACGCGCGCGGCGATGAGCTCCGGCGATTCGGGGTGCGGGTTTTTCACGTCAATGACACCGAGGCCGAGGCTCAACGATGCCGTGGAGTATTTCTTGAACAGCTCCACGTCGTCGTAGCCTTTGCGCGCAAACTCCAGGACCAACTGATCCACCTGGGCGTCCAGGATCGTCGGGAACAAGAACTCGTAATGGCCTTCCCAGACTGGCCGGGCGTAGCGGTTGCCGTAGCACACGTGCACTGCGCGAGTTGGACCTTCGATGCCTTCGTACACTTGATTGATCGCGCGCACGGCCAGACCAACTTCTTCGGGATAGCCCGCGAGGAACGGCTCGTCGATCTGCAACACCGCGGCGCCGGCCTGCGCTAGCTCTCTGGCTTCGCGATTCAAGATCCGAGCAAACGCCATGACCAGGTCGTCGGAGCTGGAATACGCCTCATTGTGAACTCTGCGCGCGAGCGAAAACGGCCCCGTAAACGAGAACTTCACCGGCTTTTGGGTGTAGCGCAGCGTGAAGCGCAAATCGTCCACCAGGTGGAGTGTGGCGCCCTCATCATCCACTGGAATGGGATGGCGCACGTATGCTTCGTAATAGTCGTAGTAGAAAGTTTTGGCCACGTGCGGGATTTCGACACCCGGCATGCGCGCCAGAAAGTAGTCGATGTCGTTGTCGCGGCGGAGCTCACCGTCGGAAACGATGTCTACCCCCGCCGTTTCCTGGTCTTTGAGCGCGGCCTTGATCGCCACTTCGTGGATGTCGTCAAGATATTGGCCGCTGATGCGGCGCTGGTAGAAGTCGGTTTTCAGGCGTTCGAGCCATTCGGGCACCGAGTACGAGCCCACCACTGACGTCGCAAGAACTGTGCGGTTCGGAGTCGTGCCATTCGCGTGTTGCGGTTTGGACGCCGCGGCGTCTAGAACAGAAGCGCTCGTCGCAGTGGGGGCGGGTTCTGGCACGGGGTGCATCTCCACCAGTGGGGTCCCCTCCGGGGAAAGACTGTCAGTCACGGGAACGCGCCGTCATGGTGAGAACGTTCGCGCCAGTGCGATGCGCGAAGGAGGCGAAGGAGACGTCAAACCCACGTCGATTACCAATCGCTGCCAGCAGCCGGCCGTTGACCCAGTTCACGACGGAGCCGTCGTACTTGCCTGGTCCGCGGAACCCATCGACATACTGGTGAATGTCGGTGACGAACAGGTCGTGGCACTGCAACACTCCATGTGGATGCAGCAGCGGCAGCGTATCGGCGAAGCTGGTGGCAGCGCCGTTACTGACGTGCATGCGCACATCGCCGTTGGCCTCGACAATCGGCCGCAGCAGCTCCCCGCCGATCTCTGGCGCGATCTCGTAGGTGTCCAGCTCAATGAGCGGGACGTACCGCTCCTCCAGACGGAGAGCCTCCCATGCAGAGCGCCAGAACGTGACGGCATCGGTAACCGTAGGGAAGTGCTCCGGAAGAACTTCGGCAAGCAATTCGGGCCCGAGCCGAAGCAAGCGGGCCACCAGCTCTGGGAGGTCGTCCGGTTTGGCATGCACTGAGGTGGCAAGAGATTCCGCCGCGGAGCGGTCGAACACCGCGCGTGTTTCCACCTGGAACAAATGTCCACCGATACGTACGATCTCGTCCGTCGGCAGGTTGTCGTACACGTTCGAGATGTACACCAGGAAGGCTTTGTATCTCAGGAACCCGAGCGTTTCCGTGGGGCGCAAGGCATCCAGCACCAGGCTGCTCACGTGTTCTGGGTGATGCGCGACGGCTTTGCGCGCCAGGTCCAGCACGTGGGGTGAATAATCACCCATCAAGTAGTGGAGTCGGCGATAGTAACCGTGCCCTTTCTCACGATCCAACCGGCGGAACTCATCTAGAAATACGGCGGCTTGATTGCCGTTGCCAACGCCGATTTCGAGGACGTACAGCTCTTCGGGTAATGCGCGGCGGGTCGAGAGGTTGTCCCACAGCTCGAAGAGTTTGAGAATGAGCTCCCGCGCCGCCTGGACGTTACGCGCATCAGATTCACCACCGGGTAGGGCTGACTCGTAGCTCTTGCCGGTGGCCTGCTCCCACAGCGACAGCGCCTTCCAGTAGAGTCCGTTGAAGCCCCAGATCACGCTGCGACTGCCATGCCCCCATTGCTCCAGCGGCAGTCTGCTGCTTGTGCCGTTGGTCTCGTCCAACGCGTCCTTGAGCGTGGCTTCGAGGAGGTCGGGTTTCGCGCGGCGGAGGTCTATGGCAACCTCCCACGATCGTGCATCGCCGTCCAGTGTGGCCGAGTCAATAGCCCACGGCTCGACGCGGCGCAGCTCCACCGCGTCGCGGAAATTCTGGCGATACTGAATGTAGTCGGCCACCACACGCACGCGCGAGAGGTCCGGTAGCGAGTCTGCAATGGCTCGATACGCGGATGTCAGAATCGGCGCGGCATCCACCGCTTTGGGGCCCCGAAGACGATCGTCGGAAGCACGTAATTCGATCAGCATCGCATATCTATCTGTCAGTTGCTCCAGGCCATACTCGCCGACCTGCGGGGCAGGCCAGCACGCTCGAGAATTTCAGGAATCGCTTCCTCCCAACTGAAGGCCATGACGTGGACCCCCGCCACACCGGGGATCTCCTTCACCTGGGCGATGATCTCGCTGCACAATTTGAGCCCTTCATCGGCGACTTTGTCCGAAGGAACGGAGCGCAGCCGGCGCATCACCTCGTCGGGTACGTACATGCCGGGTACCTCGTTCCGCATGTGCTCCAATGCGCGCACCGATTTGACCGGCCCAACACCTGCGAGGATGTAGCACTTCTGATCCAGGCCGAGGTCACGCACGCGCTGCATCCACTCGGCGAAGATTTTTACGTCATAGATGAACTGTGTCTGGCAGAACCTGGCACCGGCTGCAATCTTTTTGCCAAGGCGCTCGGCCCGCCACTTCAAAGGTGGTGCAAACGGATTTTCCACCGCTCCGATAAAGAAGTCCGGAGCTGGTTTCAGGTCTCTGCCCGAGAGGAGTTTGCGCTGCTCGCGCATCGTGCGCGCGGTCCACACCAGTTGGATGGAGTCAAGGTCGAACACCGCTTTGGCATCCGGATGATCGCCGAATCGCGGATGGTCGCCAGTGAGGAGCAGCACGTTCGGGATTTCCAGCGCGGCTGCGCCGAGCAGGTCACTTTGGAGCGCAATTCGATTGCGATCGCGACACTGCAGCTGCATAACTGGCTCCACGCCTTCCTGCTTCACGACCAGGCAACCGGCCCAGCTCGCCATGCGCACCACCGCGCTCTGGTTATCCGTGACGTTCGCCGCGTCGATCCAGTCGCGCAGGAGCTTGGCTTTGCGACGCACCGGACCCACGTTCGCACCGCGCGGCGGACCAATCTCCGCGGTAATCGCAAATCGACCGCGCTGGAGCACCGCCTGCAGGTGGCTATCGGCGTATTTGACGGGGCTGGGGGTGACGCGACCGTTTTCGCTCACGGTTTCTGCGCGTCAAGAAGTAGAGGCTCGTGATCCAGGCGGGGCTGCATCACCACGTCCTCGGCAGTCCACAGGCCTTCGTCTTCACCCATCCAGTAGTTGACCCACGAGCTCTGGCCCCACTTACGCTGGTCGATCGGCCGCTGGAGTCGACGCATGTCGCTTGTCTTGCCGTCGGCCTCCGCTCGCTCATAGGCCATCAGCCAGACGCAGCGCTGGTCGGGGTAGACCTCGCAGCCGCCATCTGGATTGACGCCGCCGCACGGTCCGTTGCGCAGTTGCTTCGGGCAGGTCATCGGGCAGGCATAGGCTGTCACCGGCAGAGCGCACTGGCCACACATGCGGCAGCCGAACAGCTCGCGCTTTGTTCTGCGCTCGATGGCGGTGAAGACCTTGTAGACGCCCGGGGTATTCCTCAGGGCTTTGCCGAGGGCAGGCCAGATGGGAATGTGGCGATCCAACGCGTGATGCAGGGCGTACATGGCCGCCGCCGTCGCGTGCGGGCGAAACGGTCGTGGCAGATCGGTGGTTGGCGCAGGCACTGGGCTTAAAGCCTGCCACTGGAGGTGGGCGTTTTACTTCCCGTGGCAGCCACAAAGTTTCGCACACTTCGTTTGTGGCTTTCCTACAAATTCGCGAGCTCCTGAGTCTCGACCGTTCAGGTCTCGAAGGTGTCGGGCGCTCGACGCAGAAGCACCAACCAGGAAGGATCCTGGACCTCTCGAGGTTGAGGTGGTGAACCTGCGCACGATCCGTGACTCGCGACGTAGTTTGTGGGAACCAAACGATGCATGTGCTAGCATGCCGAGCACCATGCGCGCGGGTCGATCGCGCCCTGCTCCCGCCGATGTCGCTTCGCGGCTCACCTCCCAGGTGCTCGTGTGCGACGGCGCGATGGGCACCTTGCTCCACGCCGGCGGCGTCTCGCTGGATCGTTCGCTGCCCGAGCTGAACCTTTCCAATCCCGACCGCGTGCGCTCCGTGCATCGCGCGTACATCGACGTCGGCGCCGACGTCATCGAGACCAACACGTTTGGCGCCAGCCGCCTGCGCCTGGCTCGTTACGGGCTCTCCGCGCAGGCCACGCAACTCAATCGCGCGGGTGCAAGGATTGCGCAGCAGGCACGCGACGACGCCGGTGCGGCAAGCCTTCTCGTTGCGGGCTCGGTGAGCCCCGCGACGCCCGTGGGCCTGGCACATCGTGTCGCGGCCAGGGAGCTCCGCGATGCATTCAAGGAGCAGATCGAAGGACTCTACGACGGCGGCGTCGACCTTCTCGTGTTCGAGACGTTCGGCAGCCTGGCCGAGCTCATCGAGGCGATCGGCGTCGCTCAAAGCCTCGGCAGCCTGCCGATCGTGGCGCAGATGACCTTCGTCGAGGATGGCCGCACGCTGGGCGGCGATAGTCCGGAAGAAGTTGCCACCGCGCTCAGCAATCTCCACGTCACGGTGATTGGCGCCAACTGCACGCTCGGTCCCCAAGGCTTGTTGGATGTGCTGGCGGAGCTGGCGCGCTGGACGAACCTTCCGCTCAGCGCGCAGCCCAACGCTGGACCGCCCACCTTGACGGATGGGCACTTCCAGTACACGGCCGCCGATCCGGCGTACTTCGGTCGACAGGCGCGGCGGTACGTGGAGCTCGGCGCCACACTCGTCGGCGGCTGCTGTGGCACCACCCCGGCCCATATTGGGGCGTTGGCCGCGGCGGTGCGAGGGCTGAAGCGATCTCCCTCAACCGCCGCCGTCTCTGGTGTACGCCTGCACACTTCAGGCCCAGCCGGCCCTCCTGTCGACGAAACAGGGTCTCCGCCCGAAAGCGTGATCCTGAGCTCACTTGCGAAAGCTCAGCTCGTGGTCGCCTGTGAGCTGCCGGCACCGGTCGGCGCGGACGTGCAACGCGCGGTGGAGGACGCGCAGCTCCTCAAACGTGTTGGATGCGATGCGGTGGTGGTTGCACCAGTTGGGAGCACCCGGGTGCAGGCAAGTCCGGCGAGCATCGCGTTGCTGGTGCAGCAGCGCGTACCCGGACTCGAGGTCATCCTCACCGCCACCACCTGGGAAAAGAGCCTGATGGTGCTCCAGGCGGACTTGCTGGGAACGTACGCGTTCGGCATCCGCCATGTGCTCTGCCGCACGGGTACTCCACCACTCCACGGCGACTATCCAAACGCCGCCGGCGTGTGGGAGGTGGACTCGCTGGGACTGATCGAAGTCCTGCGGGGACTGAATGAAGGCCGCGATTACAACGGGATTCCAGTGGGACGGCCAACCGGATTTGTCATCGGTGCGCGCATCAATCCTGCGGCGAGTGATTTCGCGCATGAAGTCGCCACCGCCCGCCAGAAGCTCGCCGGCGGCGCGAATTTCATGGTGACGCCGCCCGTATACGACCTGGAGGCGCTGGAGCGACTGCTCGAGGCGATCGATCCACCATCCGACGTTCCGCTCTTGCTCGGGCTGATGCCGCTCCAGGACATGCGGCATGCGGAGTACCTGGAGCACGAAGTCCCGGATATGTCCGTGCCGCACTCCGTTCTCGAGCAAATGTGTCGCGCCGGCGAACAAGGTCCGGCGGTCGGTCGAGAGCTTGCCCTGGAGTTGTTCCAGTCAGCGCGAGCCCGTGGACTCGTTCAGGGCGTGGTGCTGTCGTCGGCGTCGGGACTCGCGAGCGAAATGGCGCAGCTCGTACCTGACCTGGTGCGTTGACCGAATCCGCCGACACCGGCGCGATGCTGTCGGCGCTGCAGGCGCAGAATGTCGCGCTGCGACAGCTCGTGAGCATTCATGACCGGCTCGGCGCGCTCGTCCTGCAGGGAGCCGATATTGGCGCGGTGACGCGCATGCTGTCCGACCTGGTGGGTCGACGCGTGCTGTTGCTGGATGCGCTGCTCCAGGTGATTGCCATGGCGCCGGCGGACGATCGCTTCGAATGGGCGCCGCGCCAGGGCTACGTGCGCGCGGTGCTTGCCACTCTGGCGCGTGAACGACGGCCGTTGCGGATTCCGCCGATGACCGATTTCGGCGTCGACGCCAGTTGTGTGCTTGCGCCGGTCGCGTTGGGCGACGCCATTCTTGGCTACCTGGCATTGCTCGCCGAAAGCGATGAGCGTGTTGGCCCGGGTGACGATGTGGATCTCCAGATCGTTCAGCACGCCGCCAACGTATACGCGCTTTCGATGATGCGCGAGCGCATGGCTGCGGAGGTTTCTCGGCAGCTCAAAGACGAGTTGTTTGAAGGGTTGCTCTCGGGCCGGCCGCAGGATGAGACCGTGGCGCGCGAGCGCGCGATGCGGCTCGGCTACAGTCCGGACCTCGTCTATCGCGTGCTGGTGTTGGTGGTCCAATCACCTTCGCAGTTGGCGGACGACCAACCCGAAATTCTGGCCCAGCGCCGCCGGCTGCTGGAGAGCCTGGCGGAGCTGGCCGCGCGTCGGTCGGCCGAGGCATTTGCGACGCTGCGCGACGATGAGCTGGTGGTGCTGATGCCCGACGCGGACGATGGCCGCGAGCTGGGCCAGCACGCGGTTCGCCACTCCGCCGCGCTTGGACCCGACTGGCGGGTCACGGTTGCCATCGGCGGTCCGGCCTCGACTGCCAGCGCCATTGCCGCCTCCTATGCGCAGGCGCGGCGCGCACTGGAGGTTGCGCAGCGCTTTTATCCGGCTGGCTACGGCGATATTGTCGCCTTTGAAGACCTTGGCCTGTATCGGCTGCTTTTTCACGTTGATGATCCGGCGGAGCTGCGCGGATTTACCGAACAGGTGCTCGGCGCGCTGCTGGAGTATGACCAACGTCACAACGCAGATTTCGTACGCACGCTCGCCGCTTTCCTGGGAAATAACGGAAACTTGCAGGCCACTGCGCGCGAGTTGAACCTGCATGTCAACAGCGTGGGTTATCGCCTCCAGCGAATTCAGGCCATCGCGCGGTTAGACCTGGAGCGATCCGACGATCGCCTGCTTGCGCAAGTGGCCCTAAAAATCCTCAGCGGCATCGCCGCGTGAAGAAGAACGGGTTTAGTTTTTGGCGGTCGATACGTCAGCGGCAAACGAGTTTTCTTTGGCAGTCGCAAGCCTGCGGGTTCTCTCAACTCCCCAGCAACTGTGTCAGTTGTCAAGGGGTTGGTACCTCCAGGCGGTGTGGTGGCTGAGCACGGCGTTGCAGATGCGCAGCAGCTTGTGCATGCAGGCGGTGATCGCCACCTTGCGGGGCTTGCCGTTGGCGATCAGGCGGTCATACAGCGCTTTGATCGTGGGATTGACACGCACCGC
>JAFAZN010000079.1 GCA_019239775.1 Chloroflexota bacterium | reverse complement strand
AAGCACCACCGCGTCTGGGCACACACGGCGGCGGTCTGGCGCGTGGGCTACAAGGAGCCGTGGCTGTTGGTCAGCAATCTCGATTTGGGCGCGGGCTTGGTGGACCTGTATGCCCAACGCATGCACGTCGAGGCGCTGTTTCGAGATACCAAAAGCGGCGGCTTCGCCTGGGAACTCAGCCGTGTGCTGCAAGCCGATCGCGCACAGCGTTTGCTGCTCGGGATCATGCTGGCGATCTGGTGCGCGGTGCTGCTCGGCGAAGCCTCGATGCGCGCCGGTGAAATCCCAGCCTATGGCCGTCGTGCGCATGCGGTAAGCCTGCTGAGACGTGGTCTGGACTGGCTCACCGCACCCTCCAGACCGCACTTCTTCCGCTGGACCCTCTCATCGCCAAAAACTGTCCGGATATGAGGCGGAGCCCCCTGCCCCGGAATACGTGCACGCGACGGTGTCGAATGCCACCGCGGTTCCGGTAGCGTTCTGGAGCATGTTTTCACTGAAGGTTGATGAAGAGCTCTCGCTGGTGTTGGCGGAGGATCGGCACGCGGGAGTGATGACCGATCTCATCGTGCGCAATCAGGCGCGGCTGGCACGATGGGAGCCCTGGGCCGAGCATCCGGCCACTCTTGAAGGCACCCGCACGTACATTCGCGCCGCGCTGGAAGACTTTGCGCGCGGCCGCCAGATCTCGACCATCATGACGATCACCAGCGGTGACGAGCCGCGCTTTATCGGCCGCTGCGGGATGCGCATCAACCCGCAACTCGGCCATGGCGACATTGGTTACTGGATCGACGGCGATTACGAAAGCCAGGGCCTGACCAGCCGCGCGGCGCGCGGTCTGATTACCGCCACCTTCGACGAGCTCCGGCTGAACAAGGTCGACCTGCGCACCAGCGTGGGCAATCAGCGCAGCCGAGGGCTGGCCGAACGGCTTGGGTTCACGTTCGAAGGCATCCTGCCGCGCGGCCTGCAATTCATCCACCGGGCAGACGACGTCGCCTTGTACGCGGTTACTGCCGCGCGCTGGCGTGAGCTGAACGCGGCCGCGGTTACGCAGACCAGACGGTGATCGAAGCCCAGCCGGCGGCGCCGTCCGGTTGCGGCAGCTGAAACTCGCGGCTCTGGGCCTCACCGGTCCCGTCCGTTGCTCGCACGCTCAGGGTCAGGCTGCCAGCGGCGGGCATCACGAACGTCGTTTCCCAGCGCATCATGGCGTCTTTGCCAGCCGAGCGCTCGAGGAACCGCGCGATTTGCCAGGTGGCGCCGTCATCCGCACTGACCTCGACCAGTGAGATGCCCCGGTCACCGGCGTAGGCGATGCCCGCCACGCGCTGCGCGCCCGATGGCAGCGTTGCGCCGTCGACCGGCGAGTCGATGCGCGACATCGTTTTGACGATGCCGTCCTTGTCCCAGTTGCGCTGCTCGTACCAGCCCGCGTACTCGCGATCCATGGCGCGGATGCCTGCCAGCCACTTCGGGTTCTTCATGCCGTAACGGCCTGGCACGATGAGGCGCGCCGGAAAGCCGTGCTCACGCGGGAGCGGCTCGCCGTTCATTTGATAGGCGACCAGCGTTTCGGGATCCTGGACGACCTCCAGCGGCAGACCCGCCGAGAACTCGTCAGTCGAGAGCACCGCCAGACCCATCGCCGATGACTTCAAGCCGCCCGCTAGCTCCACCACATCGCTGAGTCGCGCGCCACGGAAGCGCGCGGTCGACAGGAGATCGCAGCCGAAGCTGGTGAGATTGCAGGCGGCGGTGAAATTCGAGATGCATTCGAGGGTTTTGGTCACTTCGACCGACGGCAGCGCGAGCAACGTGCGGTAGTCGAGCTGGATCGGGGCATTGACCTCACCGTCGACGACCAGGCGCCAGGTGGCGGCATCCAGTAGCGGGTCGGCGACGGCGTTTTTGGTGACCACGTAGAAGTCGTCGTTCGTGGTGATCGTCGGCGCAAGCTGGCCTTTGGGTCGACCAGCCGCGGTCAACGCACCGTCCTTGTCGCGCGCGAGGCTGCGTGAGGGCGGTGGAGTAGGAAACGGCTGGGGCGTGGGGGCCGGTTGGACGGTCGGTTGCGCAGCCGCGGCGGGTAGCACGGCTGTGGCTTGCGCTGGCGCGGTAGCCGGTGCCGCTAGGGGCAGGCTGCTGGAGGCAATTCCGCCATCACGGCCGGCGAACGCCGCCAGACCGCCCGACAGCACGACGCCGGTCAGGCCGGCGAGCAATGCGCGGCGGTCCTGCATCACCTGTTCATGTGCAGGCGGCCGTAGGGTGGCGAGCTGCAA
>JAFAZN010000063.1 GCA_019239775.1 Chloroflexota bacterium | reverse complement strand
CGGTGGTGTCCCAGCTGATGCAGGCGTCCGTAACGCTCTGGCCATACCTCAAGTGCGCTGGATCGCCGAGATCCTGTCGGCCCTCGACCAGGAAGCTTTCGAGCATGACGCCCACAATCCCATGTTCGCCGGCGCTCACCTGCTCGCCGATGTCGTGCACCACCGCCGGCTGACGGCGATAGTCGCGACTGCTGTTGCCGTGGCTGGCATCGATCATCAGCCGTTCGGGGAGTTTGTTCGCGCGGAGCGCAGCAAGTGCGCGCTGGACGCTGGCCTGGTCATAGTTCGGGCCATCGTGCCCACCGCGGAGGATCACGTGGCAGTCCTGATTGCCGTGCGTTTCCACAATGCCAGCCAGTCCCTGCTCGGTCACGCCGAAAAAGCAGTGCGGGTGATTGGCCGCCCGAATGGCGTCGATGGCGATCTGCACGTCGCCACTGGTGCCGTTCTTGAAGCCAATCGGCATCGACAGACCCGAAGCAAGTTGGCGGTGTACCTGACTCTCGGTTGTACGCGCACCGATGGCGCCCCATGTCACCGCGTCGGCGAAGAACTGCGGTGTGATCGGATCCAGGAATTCACAGCCCGCGGGCAAGCCCAGGCCGATCACGTCGAGCAGCAGCCGTCTGGCCAGGCGCAGGCCCTGATTGACCGCGAAAGAGCCGTCCAGGTGCGGATCGTTGATCAGACCTTTCCAGCCAACCGTTGTACGCGGCTTCTCGAAATACACGCGCATCACGATGCGCAGATCTTCCGAAACGCGCTCCGCCAGCGCTGCCAGTCGCTGGGCGTACTCGAGCGCGGCGTCGCAATCGTGCACCGAGCACGGGCCGACCACAACCACCAACCGGTCGTCGTCGCGATTCAGGATCCGAACGATTTCCTCGCGCGTGCAGCTGACCGTGCGAGCACCCTGCGCATCGAGCGGCAAGTCCTCAAGAAGCAGGGCGGGCGACAGCAACGGCCGCAGGCTGGTGACCCGCAGATCGCGGGTGCGAATCTCTGGCGACTCGGTGGGCGGCATCACGGGGGCAATTATGTGTGTTTGCGTGGGACTACTGTTCCTGACGGGGTTGGTACTGAACCGCCTCGGCCACATGCTTCACCTCAATGCTCTCAGCGCCCTCCAGATCGGCAATAGTGCGGGCAACGCGCAATACGCGGTGGTAGGCACGCGCGCTGAGCCCAAGGAACCTGACCGCGTCGCGAAGGAGCTCGGCACTATCAGCGTCCAATGTGCAGAACTCGCGGACATCGGGAACGCGCATGTCCGCGTTGCAGCTCACGTGTGGGTGTTCGGCAAAGCGGCGCCACTGCCGCTGCCGAGCCGTGCTCACGCGGTTGCGTACCACCGCGGAGGACTCCGCGGTCACGTCACCCATGAGCGCATCGAAGTCGACGCGCTGCACGCCGACATGGATGTCAATACGATCCAGGATCGGCCCGCTCAGACGTTTCTGATAGCGGGTAACCACCGAGTCCACGCAGCGGCACGGCCGCGAGCCATCGCCGTAGAAGCCGCATGGGCAGGGATTGCGCGCCGCAACCAGGGTGAATTTCGCAGGAAACGTCAGCGTTTCGCGGGCGCGAGCAATGGTGACAACTCCGTCTTCAATCGGTTGGCGCAGGACCTCCAGTACGCGAGGGTGAAACTCCGGGATCTCGTCGAGGAACAGCACGCCGCGGTGCGCAAGGCTGATCTCGCCCGGTCTCGGCGAGCTTCCGCCGCCGACCAGCCCGGCGTAGCTCACGGTGTGGTGCGGCGCACGAAACGGTCGGTTGCGTACGAACGGGGTGTCGGGAGACAGCACACCCGCGACCGAATACACGCGCGTGACCTCGAGCGTTTCTTCGCCAGTCATCGGCGGGAGAATGCCCGGCATCGCGCGCGCCAGCAGGGTTTTGCCTGAGCCAGGTGGGCCGGTGAACAGGACGTTATGCGCGGCGGCAGCGGCAATTTCGAGCGCACGCTTGGCGTGCTCCTGGCCGCGGATGTCGGCAAAGTCAACAGCACCCTCCGGCTGGCCTTCGTCGGCGCCGACGGATGTCGTCGCGGTGGGCGTCAGCGCGATATCGCCACGCAAGTGAGCAACCAGGTCCGCAAGAGTACGCACTCCGATGACTGTGACGGCATCCAACAATGCCGCTTCGCCCGCATCTTCGGCAGGCACATAGACGTGCGTGAGACCCGCGTTGCGCGCGGTTGCCGCCATTGGCAGCACACCTTGTGTGTGGCGCAGTTGACCATCCAGCGATAGCTCGCCGAGAAAGAGGGTGGTCGGCGGCGGCGGTTCTATCTGGCCTGATGCCACCAGAATCGCCAACGCCAGCGGCAAGTCATATGAAGGACCTTGTTTCGGCAGCTCCGCCGGCGCCAGGTTGGCGGTTATCCGCCGCAAGGGGAACTGAAAGCCGCTGTTCTTGATCGCCGTGCGAACTCGCTCGCGGGCTTCTTTGACCGCGGCATTTGGCAGCCCTACCAGAAAAAAGCAGGGCAGGCCCTGGTGGGCGAGGTCAACCTGTACCTCGACGAGTTGTCCTTCCAACCCAACAACGGCTGCGGTTTTGATACAGGCGAGCATCGTGGCCCGATCCTGACATATGGGGCGTCACGGGAAGCGTCACGTGCAGCGAAAAAAGCGTCACACCGACACCAAAAGGCGTCACATTTGCGCGTTGGCACGCAATGTGTACACCGCAAGCGTCACATGGCGGCCAGTCACTTCTTCGTCGGGCTTGCAGCGGGGGTTGCGATTCTCAGCGTACCGGTGGTTGTGCTCACGCCTGCTCCGCAACGCATGTTGCAATGGATCGAGGGTCCATCGACGCAAGCCGTACCGCTCGGTACGGAGGACGCGGCAGCGAACCGTCCACTGCGTGGGTATGCACCGGGCGACCCCACACCTGCACCTCAAGCGGTGCCGACGATTGAACCGCCCTCGCGGCCGACGGTTGCACCGACGCCGCAGGCAGTGACCGCCGCGCAGGGTGCTCCGAACCTGAGTACCGACAATTTACGCTGGGCGGGCACGGGCGTGATCCGATCCGGCGGCACTCCGGTGTATGTCCGCCGCGTGGCAGGGGTCGACAGTCGCGACGACCCGCAAATCGCGGATGGCTCACCAGTCCTGGTGGCTTCAGGCCCACCCGCCCAGATTGGCGCTCAGCAATGGCTCGCCGTTCGTGGACTCAACGGCGTGGTGGGCTGGGTACCAAGCGCGCAACTGGTGGTCGACGGCGTAGGCGCCGCCGCGCCAATCCAGGCCGTGGCAAGCATCGGGCCAATGCCAACGGCGGCCGCGGCGAACCGCGGCAGCATCGCCAACACCGGCGGCACGGGCGTGGTACTGCGCAACTCGCCCAACGACGCCGATCGCTCGCGCAGCGGCCTCATGGATGGGGCCGCCGTCACGCTGCTCGAGTACTCAGGCAGCGATTGGGTGCACGTCCGCGCGGATAACGGGCAGACGGGCTGGGTGCCGATACGCTACGTGACTCGGTGAAATCGACCCTGCGGGATCGGCCTGCGCGGGTATAAACAGGGGAGCCCGCACCATGACCACCGAAACCAACACCGCCTCCGATCCGATGCTGCAGAAGATTATCGATGCGCTCGAAGAGATTCGAGCCGAAGAGTTCGACTATGAGATTTTGCAGGCGGCCTCGGACGTGCTCGGCCAGGAGGTGGTCTCGAACTGGCGTCCATCGCTCTCGTATCTACCGCCTGAGCGACGCGACGGTGAGTACCACGTCACCGTGTACGCCCAGGGTGCGTGCGAGTCCTGCCCCATCAAGAAGTCGCACGTTGGCAGCATTGAGCCCAAGGTGCGGGCGCTGGTCGGCTCAGACGACGTCTACGTGCACGACTATTTCGACTGGTTCGACACCCAGTTCTCAGTGCCGTACGGGGATTGACCCGGATTGACGACCCGAACAGCCGGCCACTTGTAACGGTCGGTGCGCATCTGTAACACCGGTTCACAGAGCTTGGGTACGCATGCTGCGTATATCTGGTTGGTACAGGGCGAGGACATAGGTAGACAGACAGATGTACGTAATGGAAGATCCCCCAGCTACCAAAGCCATCAGCGAATCGGATCCCGTAGCCGCGGCGCGGGTGGCTATCTGGCGGCTGTTTCAAGAAGGCTACGTCGACGAGGACATGGCCACGGCTGGGCTGCTGGCCGTAGACCTTGGCACGCGTCGGGCGCAGCGCAATACGCTTCCGCGGCCAGACTTCGAGCGCGACTAACGGCGACCAAGCGGGGTACGGACCCCAAGCGCGACCAGGGCCGCCAGCGGGGTACGACCTGGAACGCGACTGACTCCGTCGACGACCAGAGGTCCCGAAACCCAGAACGTCGAGGCTAAGGGCCGGGTTGCGACTGCGTTGGTGGTCGCTCCGACAGCGTAACCATGAGGTCCTGGCGCTGGCCGTTGCGTAAGACGGTGACGGTGGTTGTATCGCCAGGATGTTTGTTGTCTTCGATCCACCCGCGCAGGTCTCCACCGGTAGCCACGGGCTGACCGTCGATCGCCACAACGAGATCACCGCCGACCATGATCGTCTGGTTGCCTAGCTGAACCCGACGTGTTCCGGGCTGAATGCCGGCTTGCTGCGCTCCAGCAGTGACCTGCTCCACGAGCAAACCTTTCTGATTCGGCTGGAAACCCAGCTGCTGCTTGGCCTGCGGGCTCAGATCGGTCAGCGCAATCGTCGAGATACCCAGCTGCGGGTGGCGGTAGCGGCCGTTCTGAATCAATTCGGGCGCCACGCGCTTCACGACATTGATGGGGATCGCGAAACCGACACCCTCGTTGCCGCCAGACTGCGAGAGGATCGACGAGTTCACCCCGATCACCTGGCCGCCGGCATTGAACAGCGGACCGCCCGAATTGCCAGGGTTGATCGCGGCATCCGTTTGAAGTGCGCCGCCAAGGATGTCGGCAATCTGGGCACCAGGCACTGGTGAGTTCTCGCCAGGGTTGCGGCGGGCACTGATGATCCCTTCAGTTACGGTTTGTGCCAGGCCGAGAGGCGAGCCGATGGCGATCGCTGTTTCGCCAATCGTGACCTGATCCGAGTCACCGAGGGTGACGGGATTAATGCGATCCGCAATTGCCTGGCCGTCCTGGTCAGTCGCGCTTGGATCGATCTTGAGAACGGCCAGGTCGTTGTCGGGGTCGCGGCCGAGCAATTGGGCCGAGACGGTTGTTTTGTCCTGCAGAGTGACCGCAAGTTGATTCGCGTCTGCTACGACGTGGTCATTGGTGACGATGCGGCCATCGGAGTCGATGAAGAAGCCCGAGCCGATGCCCTGCGGCTGCGCCTGCGTGCTGGCGCCGAAACCGGTCAGGACCGCAAGGCTGGTGATGTTCACCACGGAGCCGCCGTTCTGCTGGTAAACGGCTACGGCTGGGTTCTGGGCGCCTGGCGGCAGCGGCTGCGCCTGGGCGATCGGGACCTGCGGCGGCGTCGACGGCGACCCCGCGGAGACAATAGACCCTCCGGCACCGGGTGGACTTGCCGCGGTCCGCGGCGACGACGTGCTCGCACCTGAGGCGCCAGTAACCACGGTTGAGGTTGCTGAGTTCTGCGGCGACGACGTGCTCCCAGCCGAGGCGCCAGTAACCACGGTTGAGGTTGCTGAGTTCTGCGGCGACGACGCGCTCCCACTTGAGGAGAGCGACGTCGAGGTTGCAGCAGGTTGGCCGGACTGAATAGCGCAGGCCGTGAAGAGCAGGGCGGTGGTGGCCGAACTCGTCGCGGCCACCACGGCCGTTCGGAGGAACGAGCGCACCCCGCCCTCCTTAGACTTCGCGATACTCGCCTTCGACCGTGCCCGACGGCGCCTCAGGCCCTTCGCCGTCCGAACCTGGCGGTGTCGGACCGCCTTCGCCGCCACCGTACACGGCCTGACCGACCGCCATCATCGCCTGTTGCAGCTCTTCCATGGCGGTCTTCATGCCGTCGAGGTCGTTGGCATCCAGCGCGCGCTTGACGGCCGAAGACTTCTCGGCAACCTGCGTGCGCAGGTTCTCAGGCATCTTGTCGCCCTGCTCGCGAAGCATTTTCTCGGCTTGATAGTGGGCGCTGTCGGCGTGATTTTTGACCTCGATCTCTTCGCGTCGGCGTGCGTCCTCGGCCGCGTGCTCCTCGGCGTCCTTGACCATCTTCTGGATTTCGGCGTCGCTGAGGCCGCTCGAAGACTGGATGACAATCTTCTGTTCCTTGCCCGTCGCCTTGTCCTTGGCCGAGACGTTGAGGATCCCGTTGGCGTCGATATCGAAGGTGACTTCGATCTGCGGCACACCCCGTGGCGCGGGCAAGATGCCATCCAGGATGAAGCGGCCCAGCGACTTGTTCTCGGTCGCCATTGGGCGCTCGCCCTGCAGCACGTGCACCTCAACACTGGTCTGGCCGTCGGCCGCCGTGGTGTAGGTCTCCGTCTTCGAGGTCGGAATCGTGGTGTTGCGCGGAATCATCGCGGTCATCACGCCGCCGTAGGTCTCAACGCCGAGGGTGAGCGGGGTGACGTCGAGGAGCAGGATGTCCTTGACTTCGCCCTTGAGCACGCCCGCCTGGATGGCTGCGCCGATGGCGACCACCTCGTCCGGGTTGACACCCTTGTGCGGTTCCTTGCCGAAGACCTGCTTCACCATCTCCTGGACGGCAGGCATACGCGTCTGGCCACCCACGAGAACTACCTCATCGATGTCTTTGGCTGAGATGCCGGCGTCCTTGAGCGCCTGCACGACGGGCCCTTTGGTGCGCTCGACCAGGTCGCCGACCAGTTGCTCCAGCTTGGACCGGGTCAAGTTCAGCGAGAGATGCTTTGGACCACTCGCGTCAGCCGTGATGAAGGGCAGGTTGATCTCCGTCGACTGTGTGGTCGAGAGCTCGATCTTGGCTTTTTCGGCGGCTTCCTTCAAACGTTGGAGGGCCATGCGGTCCTGGCGCAGATCGATGCCCTGATCCTTGCGGAACTCGTCGACGATCCAGTCGATGATGCGCTGGTCGAAGTCGTCACCGCCGAGGAACGTGTCACCGTTGGTGGCTTTGACTTCGAAGACGCCCTCGCCCACGCTCAGGATCGAGATATCGAACGTGCCGCCGCCCAGGTCGTAGACCGCGATCATCTCGTCCTTACCCTGCTTGTCGAGGCCGTAGGCCAGCGACGCCGCAGTTGGCTCGTTGATGATGCGCAGCACCTCGAGGCCAGCGATGCGGCCGGCATCCTTGGTGGCCTGGCGCTGACTGTCGTTGAAGTAGGCCGGCACGGTGATCACGGCCTGGGTGATCTTTTCGCCCAGCTTGGCTTCGGCGTCAGCCTTCAGCTTCTGCAGGATCATGGCCGAGACCTCGGGCGGGCTGTAATCCTTGCCTGCCATCGCAACGCGCAGGTCGCCGTTGGTGGCCTTGGACACCTTGTACGGGACGACTTTTACGGCACGCTGGACCTCGACGTCGTCGTACTTGCGGCCCATGAACCGCTTGATGCTGTAAATAGTGTTTTCGGGATTGGTGATGGCCTGTCGGCGCGCTACCTGGCCGACCAGGCGCTCGTTGGACTTGGGATTGACAGCAACGACCGACGGCGTCAGGCGACTGCCCTCGGCATTTTCGAGAACGGTCGGCTCGCCACCTTCCATGATCGCAACGACCGAGTTGGTCGTCCCGAGGTCGATACCCAGTACTTTCGGCATAGTGTTTACTCCACCTCTTTCGTGACCATCGCGAGTCGCCATTCGCGAGTCTTCATGTTCATGTGACTAGTCGTGGGCTCCGAGAGTTGCGAAGGCGGCGCGCAGTGGAGCCTGAATGCGTCCTCGGAGGGAAACCATATCTGGTGCTTGCTCGATCGCAGCGGCGATTTCTGTCAGCAGTTCAGTTAAGTCTAGAGCCATTTGGACGCCGGCCAGGTTCATCTCGCGCTCTTCGACCAGGTGTTTGATCTGCCGCAAGCGGCGGATGTCCTCATGCGAATACAGACGAGTGCGACCTGGCGTTCGGCTAGGCTCCAGGAAACCGACGCGTTCGTACTTGCGCAACGTGGTGGGATGCAGCTCAACGAGTCGAGCGGCGACACTGATCACGTAGAGTGCATCCGAGGCACGCGCACGTACGGTCCGCGTCGGTTTGGATGGAAGTTGATGCGGGTCGCGATACATTTTGTGTGCGACACATCATATACTTTGGGCAATGACTGTGCAATCTGACGAACCCACTCTCAGTAACTCTGGTGGCGAGCCCGACGGCGTCGCCCCAGAACCCGTTGACTCCGCCGCCGCGCCTGACGATCTCGACACCCTCAAGGCCGAACTCGCCGAGATCGAACAGAAGGCGGACGAGTACCTGCGCCTGGCGCAGCGCACGCAGGCTGACTTCATCAACTATCGCCGCCGCATGGACGAGGAGCGTTCATTGCTGGCCCAGAATGCAGGCTTGTCGGTGCTGACGCGCCTTCTGCCGATCCTCGACGACTTTTTCCGGGCGCTTGCGAATGCCTCTGAAGCGGAGCTGCAATCGAGCTGGGGCCAGGGAGTCCAGTTGGTGGAGCGCAACCTGCGAGGCCTGCTGGCTGCCGAAGGCGTGGAGCCAATTCCCGCGGAAGGAGCCGAGTTCGATCCGCGGCTGCATGAGGCTGTCGCACAGCTGCCGGTCGCCGATGTGCCAGAAG
Source organism: Chloroflexota bacterium (assembly GCA_019239775.1). Lineage (GTDB taxonomy): Bacteria > Chloroflexota > UBA6077 > UBA6077 > CF-72 > CF-72. The sequence goes on along the minus strand of JAFAZN010000063.1, from coordinate 4,546 downwards.
GGCATGTGGCGCAGGTCGTGAGGCAGGGGTACCGCAAAGGTGATCGCATACTTCGGCCAACGCAGGTGGTGGTCTCGAAGCGAGCGGACTAGAAGTTCGGCCGACAAGCCGGTCCGCAGCACGAGTAGCAGTCGGCCGAACTTCTGTGACAGATTGCCCCTAGGGACGCGGCAAGCCGTTCACGACCATTCGAGCGGGTTTCGGTCCGCGTTCCTAGGGGCTGGGCGATGGTGTCGTGAGGACCAGGTAGCGCGCTGGATATCGGTCAACGATGGCCAGTGCGAGCGTTTCGGCCGGCTTCTGGGTCTGCCGAACGGACTCATGGACTCTTGCAAACCCTGAGGCGAAGTCTCGAGCGGCAAAGGCGTCAGCGGCGGTAAGCAGCGGCTGATCGCTCGCGCGCAGCTGCTGGTTGAGCAGGCCGGGCGGGAGCAGCGGATTAGCTCCTGAAAGGACAGAGTCGATCTCGCTACGCAGACGGTCGATGTCAGCCGCTGCCTGCGGCCGGTTCGTACCGGTCGCCGCGGAGACGTAGGCCGCGGTCTCGGCACGCAGCCTGTCGGCAATCTCACTCCCGACAGTCGAGCTGAACGCGGAGTTCATCTCCGCTGCCAGCGCCTCGGCGGTGGAGCCGGCCAATGCGGTCAATGCCTGGGCGTCGGCCGAACGGCCGTCGGCGGCGGCCTCCGCGGCGTTGGCCGTCAGCAATGTCCAGGCCGTGAGGCCATTCGTCAGATGCAATCGGACGTCGATGTCCGCACCCTCGGTATTGGCGGGCAGCAAGTCAGGCACCCGCGCAGCCATCGCCGACGACAATGGGCGCGCGAGCTCATCGGAGGTCGCGAGCAAATCTGCGAGCTGTTGCGCGGTGCGGACCGAATCGTTCGTGCGCACGCTGTCTGCGAATGCTTCTTCCGCGCGGAGGCGACGGTGCAAAACGTCTGAGGCGGCCGCTTGAGAAAAGTCGCCGGTGGCGAGGCTCTCCGCGATGGGACCAATGTGAGCCTCAGTATTTGGCGATTGGCCCTGGACATAGCTCACGAGGTCGTTTGGCTGCTCGCGCCAGGCTTCCAGCAGCGTTTGGGCGGTCGAAGGGCCTTTGACGGCACCGACGATGCCAGCCAGGGTGACGGCGTTTTCGTCGAGCATGCTGGCGAGGCCGATCTGTTCATCAAGGCGTGCCGCGCTGGCGGATTCGACGGTCATCGCCGCCAGGAACGCGTTTTCGTCCAGCAGCACATCGAGTGAGACCCGCAGGTCGGCGCCGCTGCGGCCCGCGAGCAGGCTGAGCGGCAGACTGGCCGGACTTGGCGCAGCTTGTGGTTTGACGGCCGGCTGGGGCGCCGGTTGTGGCGCAACTGCCTGCACGAGGACCGGAACTGGCGTGGGGCTTTCAGGTGCGGGCGTGAACGTCGGCAGTGGGGTAGCTATGCGAGCGGCCGGCGCAGGCGCCTGGCACGCGGTCGAAAGTGCGAGCGTGACGAGGGCAAGGACGCGTCGCACGCCGAGAGGGTAGGCGGCTCGCCGGTCGCCCGTCCCGAAACGCCAGCATTAGTGGGCGAAGAGGCCGATCATGACGATCCAGGTGATGAGGCTGAACAAGACAATTGCGAGCAGGAGGCTCTCTTCCAGGGCATCGACCCACGCCGGCTTTTCCATTGCCACAGTCGGGCGTGGCAGAACGTGGGCCAGCGGCCCGGTCTCAGTCCCCGCCATGGTCGCCGGTATCCCCGTGGTCGAAGCCGTTCTCGCATGGAATTGTGGTCACGAGCGCGGGTGATGCGCCCATCGCGGCACCCCGATTGAAAAAGTAGACGTCGTACGTGCCCGCTGTCTCGCACGTTGGAGACGAGGTCCCAGGAATCGCGCTATAGCCCCAGAGCACACCGGCCGAAGGACGGAACGAGGCACTCAGGTTGGTATTGGTGATCGTCGTTGGGTCTTTTGAGCTCGGTTCCGACTGGCCAGCGAATGGGTTTGGTGTGTTGAGGTAGATGTCGATCTCGTTTGTCGGGTTGTTGTTGTCCTGCCAGATCCCCCAGATGTAGACCGGGCTGGTTATGGTCAGTGTGCACCAGTAGCCGCGGCTGGCGCCCAGCGCATTGAACTGCTGGTTTGTGTTGGGCGTGTTCGCGCAGACGTATGGCGGCACGGGGGTTGCCGCGGGAGTAGGGCTCGGCGTCGCCGTTGGAGTTGGCGTAGGGCTCAGCGTTGGCGTGGGGCTGGGGGTTGCCGTCGGCGTGGATGGAACGATCGCTGCCGCCGTCGGCGTGAGCTGGGGGACGTAGAAAGTCGAGCTGGCTTGCAGCGTCACCGTGCCACTGCCACCGCCCCAGAGCTGGCGCAGCACTGGCGTGATCAAGGCATGCGGATACCGCACACTAACGGTGATCGACTGTGGATCGGGCGCGGGGCTGACCGTGATCATCTGGACCGTGAGCGACGGCAGGTCCGATTGTGCTGAGGCAAGAACCGCGTCCTGGACGACGGCGTTGGTGGCGCCACCAAACGCGGTCGCCCCGGCGCGCGCACCATCGCGGGCGGCTTGCTGCAAGACGACTTGATCGCGCAGCACGCTCCCCCCATCCCAGGTGGCCATCGCCAGCAGGATGACCACCGGCGCGATCAACGCGAATTCGACGATGGACTGCCCCCCGCGCGCTCTCATGAGGTGAGAATGACGAGGGTGGCGCCGACGTCCGGCGACGGCACACTTGGCACCGCAAACGCCTTGGCCGGATAAGGCACGAACGTTCCGATGGCGCTGGTGGCGCTGATCTGAGAGCCAAGGATCTTCAGCTGGGTGAAGCCGACGACGTGGACCGCCGCTGGAGTGGTGCTGACCGTGTCGTACATCGGCACGGTGACCAGGGCATAGGGCCTGTTCGAGCTATCGGACAGGGCCTGGCGGCGAACGTTGTCACTCAGGCCAGCGGCCACCGAATCGTAGTAAGGGGCGTTGAGCAGATTGACGGTGGCGGGCTGGCTCAACTGCCAGCTGCCGAGGTGCTGGCCGTCGCTCCAGTACTGTGCCTCGGTGGCTTGTGTAGAGAACGTTGGCCCGCCGGCCGAGCTCAGGTCCAGTGTGGACCACTGCAGGCCGCTCGGTGGATGCGCAAACAGATCGTAGGTGGCGTGGGCGCTGAAGGCCGAAGCGCTGACGGCAATTGGAATGACCGGCGCTGTCGCTGGAGGCTGGCTGGGCTGGGCGATCGCGGTGGCGCTGTCCCGCAGGGTTTCGCTCAGAGCGCCCACGAACCCCGGCAGGATGGTGGAGACCGTACCCGTGACGGTGACGGCCACGCCACGTGCCGTGGGCAGGAACTGGGCAGATGGGCAGGTACCGAGCGATCCCACGGTGGCGAGGGTGTTGCCGCCGGCGTCCACGTACGCGGCCGTGATGCCGTTCGCGGCGACGCCGTTGGCGCTGGCGTACTTGGTGATCGCGGCGAGAACATTGGCGTCGCAGCGGTTGTCGCTTTGCAATTCGGTGAGCACCTGCCATGTGCCAGCCAGGCTGGCCGAGTCAGCGGCACCCTGGAGCGATCGGCGCTGATCGAGAACGATGCCGAATGTGTAAAGCAGACCGATCACGGCCAGCATGGCGGCGGCCGTGATCGCGAACAGCACGAGAATCTGGCCTTGTTCTTGCTGGAAGATGCCAGCGCGGTGCGCACGCGGGGGGCGGGCCAGGCATTGGTGGAGTTCGCGCTGATGGTCAGCGTGTTCATGCTGCTGGTACTGGGGACCTTCGACATGGCGCGGGCTTACCTTGCCTACACCGTCACCAGCAACGCGGTTCGTGAAGTCGCGCGGTATGGTGCGGCGCACTATGGCCAGGTCAACTGGCAGGCCAACGCGCAGCAGGCAGGACGCAATCTCGCGGTAGGTGTTGATTCCACGAACCTGCAGTTGGCGCAGCCGACGCAGCGAACCATCGACGGCCTGACGTACATTAGTGCGAGCGGAAGCTACTCGTTCCACTCGGTCACACCCCTGGTCGGCGCTCTCCTGGGCAATCCCATCAATATGCAGGTGGCCACCGCTGTCCTCGCTGGCTGAAGCCATTTGACAGACGCGAAACCTGGATCAAACGCAATCCGAGTCCTGGCAGTCGACGACAGCCCGACCATCCGCGAGACGCTCGCGGTGTTGATCGAGGCACAGCCCGACATGGAGTTGGTCGGGTCGGCTGCGAGCGGGCAGGAAGCCGTGCGTCGCGCGGCCGAGCTCCAGCCGGACATTGTCCTGATGGACATCCACATGCCCGACCTGGACGGCATTCAGGCGACGTGGTTGGTCTCCAGCCGTGCCCCGCATGGCGCCGTGATCATGGTCACCTCTGAGGAACGCATCGACTTCCTCCAGAAAGCCATGTCGGCCGGAGCGCAGGGCTACGTTCTGAAGCCGTTCGGCAACGGGACGAAGTTGTTCCAGACCATCCGCGACGTCCACGGTCGATCGTCGGCGCGCCGCATGCAGGTCGAGGGCGGCGCGGCGATCGATGCTCGGTTCCGACCGCGCATCGGTAAACGCATCGTCGCGC
>JAFAZN010000053.1 GCA_019239775.1 Chloroflexota bacterium | reverse complement strand
AGTGTGCCCCTCCGCCGTACCGTTGTGATGCTCTCCCTTCGCAGTCTGCCCCTGCGCCGTCACGCCGTTACGCCCATACCGCGCCCGTGACGCATTTGTCGCGCGGTGCCGCTCTCCCTCCGTGGCGCGGCCAGCGCACCGTTGCGTCGCGACGCTGTCCCTCCGTGGCGGGGCCAGTGCTCCGTTGCGCGGTGACGCTCTCGCTCCGCGGCGGGGCCAACGCGGCGTTGCGCCGCGATGCTCTCGCTCCGCGGCGTGACGCGCTCGCCTCTCGTCGCGCGTCTGTGCCGTTGCGTCGTGACGCCTTTGCCGCGCCGCGACGCCTTGCAAGCTCCGAGACGCGAAGCAGTGGTCCCTCGCCGGGGACATCCGTAACGGGCTCACGGATCTTGGCGTGACCAGCCGCGGCGTGACGCCCTTGCCCGCCACGTGACGCGTATTGCGCGCGAAGTGACGCTTTTCCTCTGCCACGTGACGCCTTTTGGCGCGCTACGTGACGCTTCCCGTGACGCCCTCTGCGTATGCTGAGGGTGGAGGCGGGGGGTGGTGGGCGGGCCGTTTGGGCGCGTTTTCGAAAAAACCCCGTGCGCCTCGCGCCAACCCGTTCCGGAATCCAGCGCAATGATCCGTACAATCCTGCGGACTTAGCAATCCGTGAGCCTCGCCCAGACCTCCCAAGCTGACGTAGATAAAGCGGCCGCCCTGCGCGCCGACAATCGGCGCCTGCGCGCGCTGCTCGACTTCAGCCACGAGGTCACCGCCGAGCGCGACCTGCGCGCGCAGCTGCGGCTGCTGTGCGCCGAGCTGGGTCGCGCCACGAGCTGCCCGGCGACCGCCGTCGTCCTGCGCGACCCCGAGCACGAGGCAATCGATGCGGTCGAAACCGCCGGCCTTCCCCTGGCCATCGAAGGCGACTGGCAGAAGATTGCGCGCGAATCGCGGCCACTGCTCGATCAGATCCCACCGCCCGACGGCTTCGAGCATGTTGCTACGTTGCCACTACGCGTCGGCGACGATCGCATCGGTCTCGCGCTGGCGTTCGATCGCCAGCCACGGGGCCTAGGCGAAGCAGACGCGAGCTATCTCGATCAGATCGCTGAAGCAGCGGCCATGGCCATTCTCAATGCCCGCCTCTATGCGCAGAGCCATCGCGAGCTCCGCCGCCGCGACGCGCTGCGCAGGGTGGTCGCCTCGATTTCTTCTGAGCTGGACCTGGACAGTCTGTTTGGTAGAGTCATCGCGGAGGCCGTCGCGCTGCTGGAGGCCGACAGCGGTGTGATCAGTCTGATTGCCCCGGACGGGTCTGCGCGCGTTCGAGCCGTGCACAACCTGCCCGCCTACGTTGTTGGCGCCGCCATCCCACCGGGCGAAGGCATCACTGGCAAAGTGCTCGAGGCCCGCGAGGCGGTCGTCGTGGAGCAATACAAGCGCGATCTGCCGCGTCCACTGCTCGATGCGCCGCACGTCGATGCCGGCGTGGCGGTGCCGGTGTGGTGGCAGGACCGCCTGATTGGTGTGTTCGGCGTACTCACGAGCGATCGCTCGCGCACGTTCAACGCCCAGGATCGCGAGGTCATGGAGCTGCTGGCGGGCCACGTCGCCATCGCGCTGGAAAATGCGCGACTCTACCGCGAGGTGCGTGACCGCCTCGCCGAAGTCACAGGCCTGCAAGCGGCCAGCACGGCGCTGGCCGAGGAGCTTCATCCCGAGCGCGCACTTCGCGTTCTGGCCGAACAGGCCCTTTTACTGTCCGGCGCCGCGACGGTCTCCATCGAGCTATTGAGCCCTGGCGGCCGCGAGCTGGAGGTCCAGGTCGCGGTCGGCGAAAACGCGGTGGAGCTCGCGGCGATGCGCGTCGCTGTGGAGGGCTCCGTTGCGGGTACCGCGGTGGCCACCGGTCAACCGCAGATCGCTCCATCGCAATTGGTGCTGCCGCTTCGAGCGCGCGGTCGCACGTTGGGAACGCTGTCCGCGTATACGCGTGGTCCGGATGCGATTGATGTCCGCCAGGTGGATTTACTCGCCACGTTTGCAAGTCAGGCTGCCATTAGCCTCGACAACGCGCAGCTCTACGCCGAGCTCACTTCCCGCTTGGAGGAGATGGTCGGACTCCAGCGACTGGGCACGCTATTGCTGGAGGAACACGATTTCGATCGTGTCCTCCACTCCATCTGTCGCCAGCTCCAGCGGCTAACGGATGCGGGTGGAGTCGGTATTGCGCTATTGGAGGAGGATCCGCGCTTTCTCGAAATGCGCACCGTAGTAGGTCCGTCGGCGGATGCATTGCTCGGCTTGCGCATTCCAACCGATGGTTCATTTGCTGCTGAAGCCCTGCGCACCAACCGACCGCAACGGAGTGACGACGCGCAGAATGATCCGCGCGGTTACAAGCACAGTCTGGTGCTGGGAAATACGCGCACGATTCTGTCAGTACCGATGAAAACACGCCAGCGGACGGTCGGTGTGCTCAGCGTGTACAACAAGGAGGGGGAAGGCGGATTTAGCGACCGTGATGCCGAGCTGGCGACGTTTTTCGCAAATCAGGCTGCCGCCGCCATCGAAAATGCGCGACTTTACGAGCAATCGCGCGAATACGCGGTCATCGAAGAGCGCAATCGGCTCGCGCGTGAGCTGCACGATTCGGTCACACAGAGCCTGTTCAGCGTGACACTACTGTCGGAGGCCGCGCTGAATTTGCTCGAACGAGATCCGGGCAAAGCACGCGAGCGACTGGAGCGCGCCAACGAGCTGGCGCAGGGCGCACTTGCTGAAATGCGCGCGCTGATCTTTCAGCTCCGGCCGATGACTCTGCAGGAGGAGGGCCTGCTGTCCGCGTTGAAAAAGCACCTGAATGCGGTGCACAGTCGCGACAATCGGCTCGTCTCGCTTGTTGTCACCGGTACCGCGCGAAGGCTCACGGCACCGATTGAGGATGCGACGTTTCGCATCGTGCAGGAGGCCGTGAACAACGTGATCAAACACGCCGGCGACAGCAGTACCGCCCGTGTGGAGCTGGAGTTCGCTCCCGATGCGCTACGCGTGGTGGTGACCGATGATGGTGCAGGCTTCGATCCATCGGCGCCGCGTCTGGCGGGAAAGTTCGGCATGTCGAGCATGCAAGAGCGCGCCACCGGGGTTGGCGGTCGGCTGGAGGTCCACAGCTCCCCCGGGCAAGGAACAACCGTTCGTGCCGATTTGCCATTGGGTGCACCCGGGGATAACGCGTGACCTCCACCGCCAACGCCCGACCAATCCGGGTCCTGCTGGTGGACGATCACGGTATTGTGCGCGAAGGACTCCGGGCCTACCTGGAGCTGGAGGCCGACATCGACGTGGTTGGCGAAGCGCGCGACGGTCAGGAAGCGGTGCGCCGCGCGCAGGAACTCCAGCCGGATGTGGTGCTCATGGACCTGGTGATGCCGAACATGGATGGTGTCGAGGCGACCTCGCGCATCAAACAGGATCGACCGGATACGCACATCATCGTGCTGACCTCATTTTTGGACGACGAACGTGTGGTGCCTGCAATTAAAGCCGGGGCGACGAGTTATCTGCTGAAAGATGTCGCCGCGGCGGACCTGGTGCGCGCGATCCGCGGCGCCCGCGCCGGCCAGGCGCAACTCCACCCGGAGGTTGCGCGCCGCTTGATGCAACAGGTCACGACCCCGCGCAAGCCGGAGGCCGGTGCCCAACTAACCGAACGAGAACGTGAAGTCCTCCGCCTGCTCGCGGAGGGTCGCAGCAACAAGGAGATTGCCCGTTCACTTGTGGTCAGCGAGCGGACCGTGAAAGGCCACGTGTCGAATATTCTGGGCAAACTCGGACTCCAAGACCGGACCCAAGCCGCCCTCTACGCCGTCCGCCACGGCCTCGCGCCCGAAGCTTGAGCATTGCTTTCAGACTGATTCGCTCTCGGCTCGCCTCCGTTGAGACAGGCTTAAGGTTCCACCAAACGATGGGAATTCCGCCGCCGCGTGACGCCCTGTATGCGATGCTTGGGGTGGGCTCTCGGCGCCTGATCACATGGCCGTCACAAGCGTCACGCCGATGACAGCAACGAATGGCCCGTCATTTCGGGTGAGGGCTTCAGTCCCATCAGCCCGAGGACGGTCGGCGCCACGTCCGCGAAGATGCCGTCCTGGAGGTGTGCGTCACGTCGCGAGTCGTCCACCAGGATCAGGTGCACGGGATTGGTGGTGTGTGCCGTGAACGGGCCGCCGTCAGCGTCGATCATCTGCTCGGCGTTGCCGTGGTCTGCGGTGATCAGCGTGATTCCGCCCAGGTCGCGCACACGATCGACGATGCGCCCGACGCAGCCGTCGACCACCTCCAGCGCCGCAATCGTGGCGTGCAAATCACCGGTGTGTCCGACCATATCCGCGTTGGCGAAGTTCAATACCACCAGGTCATAGGGGTTCGCGTCTGCATCGAGGCGGTTTAGCAACTCGTTCGTGATGCCTTCAGCGCTCATCGCCGGCTGCAAGTCGTAGGTGGCGACCTTTGGTGAAGGAATCAACGCCCGGTCCTCGTGCTCGAACGGATTTTCGCGGCCGCCGTTAAAGAAATATGTGACGTGCGCGTATTTCTCGGTTTCAGCAATGCGGAGCTGGCGTAATCCTGCTTGGGCGACAACTTCCCCAATGGGATTTTCGACAACCTCGGGTGGAAACGCCACAGGTGCCCGGAACGTACCGTCGTATTCGGTCATGCACACGAAATGCACGTTGACTGAAGGCTGTGCGGAGCCCTCCGGTGCCGCATGGATGAACGCGCGCGTGATCTGGCGCGCGCGATCCGGACGGAAGTTGAAGAAAATGATGCCGTCGCCATCCTGGACTCGTCCAACTGGGCTTCCGTCATCACCGACGATAACCGCGGGCTCGACGAACTCGTCGGTCTTATTGGCCTCGTAGCTGGAGGAGATCGCCTCCGCGGCTGACGTAGCGTGGCTACCCTCTCCGCCCACGTATGCGGAGTACGCACGATTGGTCCGCTCCCACCGGTTGTCGCGGTCCATGCTGTAGTAGCGCCCGATCACCGTCGCGATTTTGCCAACGCCGATTTTGCGGATCTGCTTTTCCAGCTCATCGAGGTAGCCGGCACCGCTGCGGGGTGGAGTATCCCGACCGTCCATGATGGCGTGCACCAGCACGTGATCGGGTTGGAGTTGTTGCTGTTTGGCCATCTCCAGCAGTGCGTACAGGTGTGTGTTGTGGCTGTGCACGCCACCATCCGACAGTAGTCCCATCAGGTGGAGTCGATGGCCGGTGCGTCGCATCTCACCCATGATTTTCAGCAGCACCGGATTGCGAAAGAAGCTGCCATCGCGAATCGCCACCGAGATACGCATGAGGTCCTGATAGGTGACGCGCCCGGCGCCAAGGTTCTGATGACCCACCTCGCTGTTTCCCATCTGGCCCGGGGGCAGCCCCACCGCCTCTCCAGAGGCCTGCAGCAGCGAATGCGGGTAGTTTTTCAGAAGCTGATCCAGGACGGGCAGCTTCGCCAGGAGTACCGCGTTACCGTGGCGCTTTGCCGCGCCGGCGTCCTCGTCGTGGACACCCCAGCCGTCACGAATGATCAAAACGACGGGCTTGGCCATCTGCGTTTGAGCTTAGCAACTCGCCTGAGCCAGCCGACGCTCGCGCTGCAACTTGCGACGTTGCGGGGGCACCGATTAGGACGTGGATTTCTCCGAGACGTCGATTTCTCCGATAGGAAGGGATTTCTGCAGTAGGCCGGTCCCACACTACCCAGGTCGGCTGGTTGGCGTAGGCGCAGTTACTTCACCACTGGTAAACGCTGATTTTCAATCGGCTGGACGGGTGGGGAGCGGCGTCCGCGCTGGGCCTGCCGATCGACAGTGACGCGTATCTGAGTCAGTTCACCGCGTTTGGCGAACACGGCCACTACAGCGCTCTATGGTGCGTGAGAGCCCGAGTGCGTCTCGATGCGGCGCTTCAGCCCTGTGCAGCTTGGGTGCAAGTGGCGCGCCTGAGCCACCAGGGCCACGCGCCAACGTCCAGTCGCGTAGCTCATCACTGATCCTGCTGGTGGCGATGCACTCTGCGGCGGCATTCCGAGCCGTTGCCGATCAGTCGTCTTGAGCTGTTGGCCGATGTACGCGCGGCGGTTCATGCCCGACCGTGATGATCGGTAGCCCTGCTGGTGGGCGACATAACGTCGCCAGTAGACGCCCGTGCGTTGCCGACCGCGCCGCCCGAGCACGTCAACGCGATACGTGCGTTGATGCGGCAGCCGTCTTGCTTGTTTGGCGAACTATTCCCGGGCGACGGATGGCCGCGTGCGCGCAACGCGCCGTCGGCCGTTCACGCCGCCCCTCTTTTGGCGTTGGCTCGCCCGAGAAGCCGCTGCGGATCGACCACCGCGCGTTCGTGGCTGCCCTCGCCGATGCGCTCGTGGTTGTCAAAGGCTTCAACGCGAAACAGCAGGCGCCGCCCCTCAAGCTCGACCAGCTCCGCGCGGGCACGCACTTCGACTCCGGGCGGCGTCGCCGCCAGATGGCGGATGTCGACCCGAACGCCAACGCTGGTTTGCTCCGGCGGAAGGTGTCCCGCCAGTGCCTGAATTGCAGCACTTTCCATCAGTGCGACCATTGCGGGCGTTGCGAACACATCGAGGTTGCCCGAACCGACGGCACTCGCAAGCATGGACGCATCCACCACGCGCCGCACCTCGCCGACCAGTCCAACTGCCAATGTCACATCGTGCTCACAAGCGTCACGCGCCCGCACCGCGCGGAGGCGCCCCCAAAAACCACGCTACCACACGTACCGTCACGCGACCGTCACGCAAGATGCTTGGTGCTTGCCGCCTGCCAGGGTACGCGCTGCCGCGGGGCGACGTCTTGCACGACACCTGCGGTGAGATGCATCACGAGCAGAGTTCTCAGCACGCCGCCGTCGCGGAACATTCGCGCTGCCCGCGCAAGTCTTGGCCGTCCGCGCAGCAGGTCGCCATCGACAGCAACAACGGGTGCACGCCCGGCGCAACGTTCGGGTTTGGGCGCCCACCCCGGCTTAAGGCCACAGATCGTGCTCGTGCCGCGCGTCACCAGCGGGCGAAAGCAATCGTGATCCGCGCGACCGGATGACGTAGCGTGGCTCAGGCCTCAAGCCTGCGGAACGTCACGGCGTACAGCAGGCGCTACGTGACGCAGCGTCAGCAAGCTTTAATGGTTCCGGCGCGGGCGCGATTCTGGGCGCAATGTCGGCGATGGCTGCACTGCATTGTCGAACGCGCCACATGATGCTGCCCCAACGCGCGGGAGGTCGACAACGGCGTGAGTGCTATCGAGGAGAACACGATGCCAACAAGGCTGGATATGCGCCGGTTCGCGGGCGAAATGGGTTGTCGGGTGTGAGAAAGATTGCCATCCTCGACGACTACATCGGCGTCGCCCTCGACTACGGCGACTGGACAGCCCTGCCCGACGATGCGGAGATCACCGTCTACCGCCAGGCGATCCCGCCCGAGCGCCTGGCGGCCGAGTTGTCCGATTACGAGATCGTCGTCATCACCCAGCAGCGGGCACGCTTTCCACGGGCGGTGCTTGAAGGCCTGCCGAACCTCAAGTTGATTGTTTGCAACGGTCGGACCAGCAACGTCATCGACCACGAGGCGCGGATCGAGCGTGGGATCTTACTTTGCGGCACCGCGGACACCGCGCAGGCTGCCCCAGCGCGGCCGCCCGGCTACCAGACGCCCCGTGGCCTGCCCTCGCCGTCCGAAATGGCCTGGGCGCTTATCCTCGCAGTCGCCAAGCGGATTGGCATTGAGGACCGAGTCATTCGGGCCGGTGGCTGGCAGACCGGTTTCCCCCTCCCACTCGCCGGTAAAACGCTGGGCCTTTTGGGCGCGGGCAACCTGGGCGGCGCGATGGTCCCAGTCGCCAAGGCGTTCGGCATGGATGTCGTCGCCTGGAGCCAGAACCTCACTGAGGAGCGATGCGCGGAACTCGGCGTGAGGAAAGTCACCAAGGACGAGCTCCTATCGTCAGCGGACGTCCTCGGAGTCTTCCTCGTATTTTCGGAGCGGTCGCGCAACACCTTGCGCGCCGACGACCTCGCCAAAATGAAGCGAGGCGCGATCCTGGTGAACATCTCGCGTGGCCCGATCGTCGAGGAAGCCGCCCTGATCGACGCGCTCCGTTCCGGTCACCTCGCGGGTGCCGGACTCGACGTCTTCGACCGTGAGCCGCTCCCTGCAGATCACCCTTTCCGATCGCTCGACAACGTCGTCGTGAGCCCCCACGTGGGCTACGTCACCGAGCACCTGTTTCGCAGCGCATGGCAGCGGATGGCGGAGGATGTGGCTGCCTACCTGGCAGGAGCGCCGATACGAGTGGTGACCGACCCTGCGGACTGTCCGCCAATGGCACCGCAGTAAAGCAGTCGAAGACTGGTGGCCAGCAGAGCGCTGGTGCGCAGCGCCAGTCAGCATCAGCTTTGCTGCCTTGCCTCGACTTGCTGCGCGCCGTTGAGGTTGCTGCTTGCCGCCCAGCCGCTCAGCCTGCTGCCTGCCATTCAGCTTGCTGCTTGCCGCCCAGCCGCTCAGCCCTGCTGCCTTGCCTCGACTTGCTGCGCGCAGTTCAGATTGCTGCTTGTCGCTCAGCCTTGCTGCCTGCCATTCAGGTTGCTGCTTGCCGCCCAGCCGCTTAGCTGTGCTGCCTTGCCTCGACTTGCTGCTTGCCGCTCAGCCGCTTAGTTCTGCTGCCTTGCCTCGACTTGCTGCTTGCCGCTCAGCCCGGCTGCCTTGCCTCGACTTGCTGCGCGCAGTTCAGATTGCTGCTTGCCGCCCAGCCGCTCAGCGTGCTGCCCGCGCTCGACCTGCTGCGTGCCATTCAGGTTACTGCTTGCCTCTCAACTGGCTGCGTGCCGCCGGGCTTCGGCCTCTGCCTGCCAGCCCGGGCGTCAGCCTCTGCTCGGCCCTGCACGCCGTCCCGCAAGCCAGCTGGCTTCAGCGGCTGGGTTCTGGTCGCTGGGTCATGTACGCCACCCGTGATCAGGCCGCATTTGAGTTGGTGGGCCGCGCTGTTTCGATTTTTGTGGCCGGTGCGTCGATGCACTGACACGTAGACACGCCGCGATAGGCCAGCGCGGATCGTGTCCACGCTCGCGCTTCTTCGAGCGTGCGGCCAATGACGATCACCCGCAGCGAAGGGATGGTGAGCACGACGCGGCCATTTTCGATCTGGTCGATCTCAACGACATGGTCGTTCATCCGCCGAAACCTCCGCACTGTTAAAAAGGCTGCGGCTGGCATCGGCCGCACTTCACCGCACCTCTATCAATGCCGAAACGGTCTTGATTCGGTTCATCCTGTTTTTGAGGAAGCGCAAGCGGTACGGCCGGTGCAATTGCTCGCAAGCTCGCTGCGCCAGCCGACCGACCTTACGCTCAGCGGAGAAACCTCACCAAATGTCTGATGGCCAACTGCCAGCGACCCGTCTATGCCAGTGAGACGCCGCTCAGGCAGCGGCGGTTGCGCCCGAGGTGACCCGGGCGTGAGCAATGAACGTCGGCCCGAAAGTCCAAAGGCTCCAGGGTGTCAGGCCTCGCCGAGCTAGTCGAGCCAGCAATCCTCGGCCTGGTCGAGTCAGCAATCGTCAAGTCAGCAGCCCGACCGGCTGAAGACGAACCGGGCGGGAGGCCTGGGCCGATGACTGAGCCACGGTGCCGTCGCATGGAAACCTGCCACTTCACAGGCGCCTTCGGTGGTATCGGGGTACGCCAGCCCGGGCGCGCCCACGCGATAAGAGCTAGCTGGATGGGATGCTGTTCCGCGCCAGTCTTCACAAGCACCTTGTCGAGCCGTCGCGACAGCATCAATTTGGTCAGTCACCTGAAGCCGACGCGTTGATCGGCACTCGTAGGCTCGACCCGTGGGTCGCAGCGCCCGCGAGCGTGCCAACGAGGAAAAGCTGCGTCACGCTGGCGCGAACGCGTCACGTGCAGGAGCAGGTTGGCCACGCCGATGCGAACAGTTTCCATTCGCCGACAGGTCATCTCTGCGAGGCGGCAATGACACCGTGCCGGGTACCTGCTTCACGCTCAAGCGGAAGTGCGTCACGTCGACCGTGGGTGTCGTCACGCGGAGGCGCGCGCCGTCACGGCGATCAGGCCCCGTGGCGCACGTCGTCCAGCACCTCGTGCCACCAATTCTCCGCTGCACCATCCTCGAGTCCCTCCATGCGCTGGCGGGTGTGTTCGAAGGCTTCGTCTTTATGCCACGCCTCCCAATCGGCACGCGTCTGCCAGGTGCCGATGATGACACGCCGATTGAGCTTGTCCATAGGCATGAGCAACTGGCCGCCGATCCAACCAGGGCGACCTGTCGCCGCGGCCAGGCGCTCGCGCATGGCGGCGTCCCACTCAGGCTCGGCGCCTTGCTTCAAGGTCACGTGCGTGACGATGGTCATCATGCCGTTAGGATGACACGCGCGTGGACCAACCAACACGCCAGTTCCTCGAGCGCCAGCGCGTAGCGCACCTGGCAACGGTCGACGAGGCCGGCACACCGCACGTGGTGCCAATCTGCTTTGCGATCTTGGACCAGACGGTCTATGTGGCCATCGACGAAAAGCCCAAGAGAAGCGGCGACATTCAAAAGCTACGCCGTCTACGCAATATTGCCGCCAACCCTCGGGTTGCCATCGTGGCTGACGTGTATGACGACGCCGACTGGACGCGGCTCGGGTTCGTGCTACTCCGCGCTACTGCGCGCATCGTCGAACCAGGCGAGCCCGAGGAGCACGCCAGCGCGCTGCGCCTTCTGCGTGGCAAGTATCCGCAGTACGTGCCGATGGCCCTAGAGGAACGCCCAATCATCGCGGCGGACATAACCTCGGTCACGACGTGGGGTCGGCTGGCGCCCTGACGCCGCTCCCGACGGGCTGTACGTGCACGCGAAGCAGGTCGTGCCGACATCGCACGGCGACTCGGCTTAGACGCGTACCCGGGTGCCAAAGCCGGTGCGCTCATGCGGCTTCGGATGGGCTCCCGCGCACTTCGAGCACGTCCTACCGGCATGCGCTCTGCGCCTCTTCGTGACCACATGGCCGCTAATGCCGGACGCCGAGTCGATCCTACGGTGGATGCCCGCTCGCCGTCGGTGTGGCGCAGCTGGCTCGAACAGCTCGGTCGCAACGAGCAGGCACGCCTGGCCGAGTTCGGCGTCATCCTGGTCGGCGGCTTCGTGGCCGCGGCGTTGCTTCTGTACGCTTTCGCCTGGTTAGCGACTGAGGTCCTCGAGCAGGACACCCAGGCCATCGATATGGGCACCCTGAACTTCCTGCAGCGCTTCAGCTCGCCGCAGCTGACGTGGCTGGCCCAGGGCGTGTCGCTCATGGGCTCGCAGGTCGTGATTGCCCTCGGCGCCGCTTTACTCGTGGTCTTCTTCTGGCAGCGGCGCTGGGGCGCCGCGGTCAGCCTGATCCTGGTGACCGCCGGAGCGCAGTTGCTGAATGACGTGCTCAAGGAAGCATTTCATCGCGCGCGGCCGGTGCCTGTAGCTGGCTTTGTTGATGCGCAGCAGTTTTCGTTCCCGTCGGGGCATGCGATGGTCTCGGCGGCCTTCTACCTGTACCTGGCCTACTTGAGCTGGCGGCTCGTTCGGAGTCATTGGCGACGAACGCTGATGGGAGGCGCACTTGTGGTGCTGGTGCTGCTGATCGGTTTGTCGCGGCTGTACCTGGAGGCGCATTACCTGAGTGACGTGATCGCGGGTTACCTCGCGGGCGTGCTTTGGACCGACTCAGTGGTTCTGGGTGGCCGCGTGCTGGCGCTGCGCACGCAGCCTCGGCCACCGACCGTCGTTGCCTCAGCGCCTGAGGCCGCGGGCCCACCGCCCCCTCCGCCGCCCTAAGGATAAACACCAGGCGTCACGCGGGCGTCACACAAACTTGCGCGTGACGCTTGCGCGTTGTGGCACTGCCGACGTCATCCGCGGAGATGGGTGCCCGGCTGCGGTCCGGATGCTACGCGTGTGACGCTTTCGCCGAGGTGTCATGCGCGACATCAAGCCTGGACACGACAGTCACCCCTTAATGCCGATCCTACGCAAAGCGGGTGCCCGTGTGCGCCGACGGGGGGTAACGGCCAACTTAAACGTCGCGCCCAGGCATTGGCGGTCCGCGGCAATGCGGGCCGCGCGCGCGAGCTGCTGGCATTGTCGATCGCAGCGTGCCGATGCAGGTGGCTGTCGCGAGCGCGAGACCGACCACGACCGCTGTGTCTCCGCCGGCAGTTCCGACCCGGGCGAACTGATCGCAGAAAGTTGGGTGGCGATGCCGGCGGCTGTTGGCCAGCGCGACATCAAACGTACCCGCTGATGCCTCTCCGCTGGCGGTGCCGGGCGCGCACGAGACAAACGCGTCCTCGACTTTTTGCGATGTGTCGACCTCCGTAGTTGGTGGCATGTGCGACACGAGCCTCGTCGCCGAGCGCTCTTGCGCATTGGCGAAGGCGCGCCGCGCGAACTCGGGCACGCTCGCATCGCTTGAGCTCTTGTGCGCCGACACTGGCGGAGGTGGCCGCCGCGGGCGGCATCGGCATCGGGGTCGACCGTCGTGGTCGCGTGGCGCGGACGAAGGTATGCGAGTTGAACTCCTGGCCGGTCGCGTCGTGGATGATTCGTGTGCGGATTCCGTGTGGCGTGGTGGCATCGCGGCCGTCGCACTAAAAGTCCGCGGCTCAACTCGGCGTTGAAAACTCGGGCGACGAGAGCTGCGTGTGCGTTCGACCGCATGCACGCCGTCCTCACCAAACGTTTTTGCGCTGACTCGTGGCGGCGGCCGCCTTTGACGTGCGCGATCCACGGCGGTGGCGCCTTTGACGTGCGCGACGGCGCGCCCCGCACTTCATAATCGGGTGGAGGGAGGGGGCGGCGGTGCAGCTCAGCTGGCGGCCAGCTCCGCCAGCACCGCTTTCACCGCGGCCAGGTTGCGTTCGATTTCGACCGTGCGCGGGGTCGTCAGCTCCACCAGTACCGATGCAATACCGACATCACGCAGCCATACATTCATGCTCCCCGTCGCCTGGTACGGCAGCGGGCTGCGCTGGCCGTTCACGCCTGGCTGCGGCCAGCTGTAGCCACTCGCATCGGCGTAGGTGCTCGAGAGCTCGCCGGCCGCGCCGTCGCGTCCGCCGAACATGAAGCCGCCCGCGCTGTGGTAGTTCACGATGAAGCTCGGCCGATTAGCGAGCACCCAGTTCGCAAGCGCTTGTGTTTCAGGCTCTGAAAACGGCTCGGGGCCGCCGAGGCCGGTGCGAAACACGGCGTTGGAATCGAACCCGTCGGTCTGCCAGTCGCTGCCGCCCCAGTTGCGGTTGGGATCCACTCCATCCGCGAACTGTCGTGAACCAGCCGACAGACCGTCCGGGTTCGCGATTGGCAGGACGTCCAATTCGATCGTTGACGGAACTTCTGCTGGATTGTTGTCGAAGTAGTCCAGCAACGCCTGCGCCAGTTCGATCGTGTTGGCTTCAGGGCCGCCGTGCTGTCCGCCGATGAGGAGCACCCGCTTCGGTCCCTCGCCAAGCTGATACAGCACCAGCGGCTGGCCGTTCTGGGAGCTGCCGATGGTGCTCGAGCGCGGATCGGCCAGCGCGGTCGCGGCAGCCTGCACCTGCGCCACCGCAACAAGCGCCAGCGCAGCCATTAGCCGTGCGACGCGGCGCATGCTTCGATGATTGGCTTCGCGTCTCTCAGCCGTCAACGGCGCAGGGGCGCGACGGCGCTGCGTTTATGAGCGCAGAAACTCCCTGAGCTCCTGCGTCAGCTCGTCGGGCATCTGTTCAGGTAAGAAGTGACCTGTCGGCATCGCTTTACCGTGCGCTTCGACGGCGCGATCCTGCCAGGCTTGCAGCACGTCGTACATGCGATGAAATGGTCCTTTCTCTGACCACAATACGAGAAGCGGACACGCGATTTTCTTGTGGAGATCCGCCGCATCGTGCTCGAGATCTAGAGAGGCAGCCGCACGATAATCCTCGCAGATCGCGTGAATTGTTTCTGGCATTTGAAACGTTCGAAGATATTCTCGAAAGATATCGTCGCCGATCCAATTCGGTAGTGGCTCACTAATCTTGCTACCGCCCAACCACAGCAACGTGCATTTCAGAAAATACTCGGCGCTGTTTTGCACTACCGTTTCTGGAAACGGTTCCGGTTGAACCATCAAAAACCAGTGGTAAAAGATCGTGGCGAACTCTTGATTGATGTTCTGATACAGCAGGTGCGTCGGGACGATGTCGAGAATGACGAGCCTTGTCAATGCCTGAGGATGATCCAGCGCAAGCCGGTGCGCAGCGCGCCCGCCACGGTCGTGGCCAACCAGTGCGAAGCGCTCGAAGCCAAGGTGGCGCATGACCTCGACCTGGTCCAGTGCCATGGCGCGCTTGGAGTAGGCGAAGTGGTCCGACCCGCCGGGCGGTTTGCTGCTATCGCCATAGCCGCGCAGGTCGGTCATCACCACGTAGTGATCCCGCGCAAGCTCTGGCGCGACCATGCGCCACAGCACGTGCGTCTCGGGAATGCCGTGTAACAGCAGCACGGGTGAACCGTTGGGATTGCCGCCGTGCACTGTATGGATCGTGGCGCCCGACGTGTTGATCTGGTCCGTCGTAAATCCCGTAAACAGAGTGTTCTGGTCGATCACGCTTCCTCCAGGCGCAAACTCGAGTCGGCGGCCGAGGTCCATAACGCCATCTGCGTGGCGCCGGTTTGCGGCGCGGGTCTTGCCTACGCTTGCGTTTAACCTTAGGATTCCCGCCCACCAACGATCGTGCTTGATAGCGACCCGCAGGCAATGGAGCCAGCTGGCGTAGACCCGGCGTTGGCGGCCGCGCCGGATTTCGAAGCTGGCGCCCATGTCGAAGCCGTGCTGCGCGAGCCACCGCTGGATTCGGTCATCCTCGATCGACCCGTGCCCGCCGACGTGCGCTCGGTTGGCTTGGCCCTCAGTGGAACATTCGTGCTGCGGTGCGCCTCGTACGCCTCGGGCCTGCTCGTGCTGGTTTCGCTCGGCATCAAGAGTCGCAACGAAGCCGATCTCACCGCCGGCGTCGCGTCACTGGTCGCAGTGACGTTTTACGCGTCCGAGTTGATCGGCGCGCCGCTCTTCGGTGCCTGGTCCGATCGCGTCGGACGCAAACCCTTTATGCTCCTCGGCCCCGTTTTCGGCGGGATCGCGGCGCAGTTGATGGGCGTGACCATGGTGATTCCGATACTGGTGGTCGTCCGCATCCTGCAGGGACTCTCCACCGCCACGGCCGCGCCGGCCACGCTGGGCTTTCTTTCATCGCAAACAGCCACTTCGGAGCGCTTCCGCGGCCGAGTCATGGGTTTTTACGAGGCGGCTACCGTCGTCGGACTTGCACTTGGCGCCGCGGTCGGTGGCAAGTTGCACGATCAGTTCGGGGCAGCTTCGTTCACGGTGGTCGCCGCGCTCTACGTACTTGCGCTGGTGCCATTCGTGTTTGTGCGCGATCGCGCCTGGGTACCGCGCATTCAGCCAAGCCACACCAACATCCTGGCGCGCATGTTCAATCGGCGCATCATGCGCTTCGCGCCGGCGTGGCTGGCAGCGAACGCGGTACTCGGCGCCTGGTTCAGCGTTGGCCCGTTTCTGGCGGCGGGCGCACCCAACCATCGGCAGTTCTTGATGCGCGGCTTTTCGCCAGGTGAGATCGGCATGGCGTATCTCGTGTTCGGCATCGTCTTTACTGCCGGTACGATCCTGTGGGGCTTTGTCATGCCGATCATCGGACGACAGGCCACCCTGCTCATCGGCGTCGGCGGCCTTGGCTTCACCAGCGTGATGCTATGGACCCTGAACCATGTGCCCTTCGATACCGAGCATCTGCTCGTGCCCGCATTGGTAGGGCTGATTTTGATCGGGATCTTCGTAGAGAGCGGCTTCACGCCCGCGGCATTGGCCTACCTGGCGGAAATTGCCGAGGAACGCGCCGAGGATCGCGGCGCAGTAATGGGCGTCTACTCGGTGCTGCTGTCGGTTGGCCAACTGCTCGGCGGAGCGCTCGCCGCGCCGTTTGCCGACGCGATGGGCATCAACGGACTGATCGTGCTGACCGGATTGCTCTGCCTGGTGGCTCTGTTTACGGTGATGCTGCTGGGTCAGTCTGAACGTCGCTATGCGCGCGCGAGCGCGGCTGCCTCAGCCTGAGCCGCACGGCGCGCTACGCCTCGAGCCGACCGCGGGCAGGAGCAGGCGGAGCACACCGTCTGCGCCTAATCTCTGCTGCCGGGTACGCACCTGCGGCACGCATGCCTGCATGCCACGGCGTCCGCGGGGCTAGCCCACCGCGTGACCACGCCGGCACATCCATGGATTGAACCTCCGTGGGGTCGAACCCTCCGCGAAGTGTCGACCACCGGACTGAAGAGCCAATTCCGTCTGCGTGACGGGCCAATGTTTCACGTGACGGTCCAATGACGGGACAATTGTTTCACGTGACGGTCCACTTCGCCGGCGTGACGGGCCAATTGGTTGGCGTGACGGGCCAATTGCCAGACAACTGGCTTCCGTACCCTGGTAAGCGCTATGCGCATCACCCATGTCCAGTGCATCCCCGTCGATCGTTACCT
>JAFAZN010000206.1 GCA_019239775.1 Chloroflexota bacterium | reverse complement strand
GTGAAGGACGAGGTTGCGCGCGGCGAGCTGTTCATGCCCTTTGTGAGCCTGCAGGGCGCCGCCGCGAACTTTCTGACCAACAACGTGTACGACCCGAACGGCATGCCCGAGTACAAGGTCTGCGCGGTGCGCATCACCCCCGCATAGAAGTGTTTTCCCCGGAGGGGACCCCAACGGTGGTGTGCGTCACGTCCGTGGCATGATCCGTGACCACGCCAAATCCGCCCCTACAATTTCGATCACATCTGGTGTTACTGCTTTATGCGGGTCTGTACGTCGTGGGGATGTTGGTTGGCCTTGCCGCGAAGATCGCGTTTGACGTCCAGTTGCGGCGCCCAGGCTCCAGGCAAATCGTTGGCCTCGTGATCCTCGTGCTACTCCTGTGGGGCGCAATCTCCATCACCCACACGCCCTTTACGGACATTCTGCTCCCCCTGGTTTGGGCAGGCACGGGACTATTGGCGGGCTTCGGCAGCCGCGAGATGCACACTGTGAGCTAATGGTCGCGCTAGAACCCGAGCTCGAGCACCTGGCCGCGCCGCCCGCACCAGCACCACCAACGCTGGCCGATTGCGAGCACCTGTCGCCCGAGGATCGCGCACTGCTCGAGAACGTCGCCGGCCATTTGCCGCTGCTAGCGGATCTCAGCCATGCGGACGCCGTCCTCTTTGCGCGCAGTGCAGATGGGCAGGCCACGGTGGTGGCTCAGGCGCGGCCCGTCCCGGTCCCCAGCCCGTACACGTTGCCCGTGGAAGTTGGGCGAACCATGACGCGGGACGAGGCGCCGCTCGTGTTCAGGGTGCTCGTGGACAGCCACCGCAACCAGGTCAACACCACGGTCATACGCGGCGCCCCCGTTTTGCAGGAAGTCTTCGGCATCCGAAACGAGCGAGGCGAAACCATTGGCGCCTTGCGCAGCGAGATGTTGTTGATCGAGCACGAGCGGCAGCGCAAACGCCACGCCGTCTTTCGTCGCGCCATCGCCCGAGCACGTGAGCTCATCGTGGCTGGTCGCATGCAAGGTGGCGAGAAGCTTGGCCGCCTGGGCGTGCACGATGGCGTGATGGTGATCGACTCGACTGGACGCATCGAGTACCTGAGCGCCCCCGCCGAGCACCTGTATCGGCGTCTTGGCTACGCCGACAACCTGGTCAAAACCCAGCTACAAGAGCTCGAAACCAACGAATACATCTGCTTCAAGGCGATGGAACGTGGCGTGTGCCTGGAGCAGCGCGTCCAGGAGCACGACCTCGTGTGGATTAAGCGCGTGGTGCCGCTGGTGCCGCGTGACGACGACTCGCTACCGCTGCCCTTCATCGGTCGGCGTGGCGCGCCGATGGGGGCCGTCGTAGCCATCCAGGACGTTACCGACGAGCTCCAGAACGAGAAGGAGCTCAAGATCAAGACGGCGATGATCCAGGAGATCCACCATCGGGTCAAGAACAACCTGCAAACCATCGCCGCGCTGCTGCGGCTGCAGGCCCGCCGCACCGACAACCCGGAGGTTGCCGAACAGCTGCGCGAGAGCGTTGGACGCATCATCTCCATCGCGGTTGTTCATGAGTTCCTCAGTCATGAGGAAAACAGCGTGATCAACATCCACGAGGTCTCGAATCGCATCATCAGCGAGGTGCGCAATGGCGTGCTGGATCACACGCGGCCCATCAACCTGTCGCTCGAGGGAACGCGCAGCTTCCAGTTACCCGCCCAGCAGGCGACGTCGTGCGCGCTGATCATCAACGAATTGATCCAGAACGCCGTCCAGCATGCCTTCCTTGGCGCGCCTGGTGGGAGTATCGTTGTCAAACTGGCGGAGCAGGGCGACAGTCTTTACATCGAGATTGTCGACGATGGCCACGGACTTCCTGAGGGGCTAGTCAACGATCCAACTCATCAGGGAGGGCTCGGCCTGCAGATCGTGCGCAGCCTGGTGCGCGAGGATCTCAAGGGCGAGTTCGAACTTTTACCGACGACGAACGGGACAGGCACCAGGGCAGTGGTGTCGTTCCCGAAGTGGATAGCCAAGGCGGAGTAGCCCTGGGTACAGCTGGATAAGTAGATAAAAATGTCCGATACACGCATCCTTGTCGCCGAAGACGAGACCATCACGCGTATGGACCTGCGCGAGATGCTCGAAAACCTGGGCTACGCCGTCATCGGCGAGGCCTCCGACGGTGTTGCCGCCGTCAATCTTGCGCGCACTCTCAAGCCAGACCTGGTGCTGATGGACATCAAGATGCCAGGGCTCGACGGCATCGCCGCGGCCGAGGCCCTCGCCGAGGAGCACGCCACACCAGTTCTGCTGCTGACGGCCTATTCCGACAAGGAGTTCATCGATCGGGCCGTGGATGCCGGCGTCATGGGCTACCTGGTCAAACCTTTCCTCGAGGCACAGCTCAAACCTGCCATCGAAGTCGCCCTCGAGCGCTGGCGCGAGAAGCGGCAGATCGAGCACGACCTGGCCCAGACGCAGGAGACCCTGGAAACGCGCAAGCTCGTGGAGCGCGCCAAGGGCGTGCTGATGGACAGCCAGAACCTCAAAGAAGGCGAGGCCTTCCGCCGTATCCAGCGGCTGAGCATGAACTCGCGCAAGAGCATGCGCGAGGTGGCCGAGGCAATCCTTCTGGCGCACGAAGCTGGCCGGAGCCTCTGAATAAGGTCCCACCCGCCCACCCATCTTTTCCACGCGGGAAGGACCCCTGGAGAGAACCCCCCGGGTGCGTTACTGCGCGCCTCCCACGGACCTTCTACGCGCGATCCACTCTGCGCGTAGCCAGAGATCTTCTCGGGAAACTCCTCGTGCACGAGGAGCGTTGTGGCCGCATCGTGGAGGTTGAAGCCTACATTGGCGCCGACGACAGGGCATCCCACGCCCGTGTGGGCAGAAAGGGCCGCGCCGCGATCATGTACGGCCCCGCCGGGTTCGCGTACGTCTTCCAGGTGTACGGCATGCACTTCTGCTTCAACGTGGTCACCGAACGCGACGACTTTCCTGGCGCAGTGCTGGTGCGCGCGATCGAGCCTGCCGACCCCACCGAACGTGGAAGTGGTCCTGCGCTCGTGTGTCGAGCACTCCGAATCACTCGGGTCTGTGACGGTATGGACCTGGTCACCTCGAACCTGCTCATCGCCGATGCGCCCGAGGTTGCGGACACAGACGTCAGAGTCGGCCCACGCGTTGGCGTCGACTACGCAGGCGAATGGGCCGGCCGGCCCTGGCGTTTCTGGGTCGCGAATTCTCAACACGTTTCACGCCCCCGCGTAACGGGCACGACCCTCGATCCTGCGATGTTAGGATGAACTCCGAGCAAAGGTGGCAATGGTGCCAGCGCGTCGCTCCGTTCGTACGAAGACGTCCGTCGTCAACGGCCTTCACAACGGCTTGGCAATCCCAGCATCCGCGCCTGCTCTGCCGATCCACGAGGAGCTTGGCCTCTCGCTCGAGCGGCTGCGCGAGATGTTCGAAACGATGTTGCTCGCGCGCGCTGTCGACGAGCGCCAGTGGATCCTGAACCGGCAGGGTCGCGAGGCGTTCCACATCTCCTGCCAGGGGCACGAAGGCTCCGGCGTCGGTAGCGCGTTCGCGCTCGATCGCGACCGCGACGTCATGGTGCCGTACTACCGCAGTCTCGCCGCGGTAATCGCATTCGGCGTTACGCCACGCGAACTCTTCCTTTCGGCACTTGCCAAAGCGGACGACCCGATGAGTGGCGGTCGCCAGATGCCAGCCCACTACGGTCTGGCTCGGGCGCGCATCCTCACCAGCGGCAGCCCTGTCGCGACGCAGATCCCGCACGCGACCGGTGCAGCCCTGGCGAGCAAGATTCGGGGCGATGGGGCGGTGGCAATCACCTACTTCGGCGACGGCGCCTCCTCCAAAGGCGACTTTCACGAAGGCCTCAACTTCGCCGCGATCCACAAATTGCCAGCGATCTTCTTGTGTGAGAACAACCACTACGCCATCAGCGTGCCCAGCTCGAAGCAGATGGCCGTGCGCAGCGTGGCGGACCGGGCCGTTGGCTATGGCATGTTCGGCGAGTCGGTGGACGGCACGGACACGCTCGCTGTCTATCGCGCCGTGTCCCTCGCGGCGAAACGCGCTCGCGCGGGCGAAGGCCCCACCCTGATCGAGTCCAACGTGGTGCGGCTCACGCCGCATTCATCCGACGACGACGACCGTCGCTATCGTCCCGAAGCGGAACGGGAAGAGGCCCGTCACCACGATCCGCTGGACGTCTTCCGTTCGTACCTTCGAGAGCACCGGCTTCTCGACGACGAAGGCGAGGCGGCCATGCGCGGTCGCATCCAGCACGAGGTTGAGACTGCCCTGGAAGAGGCAGAAGCAGCCGCGCTGCCAGTCCCAGAAACCGCCTTCGACCAGGTCTACGCGGGCGTGCGCATGCCTAACTTTCGCGACGCGCTGCGACCATGACCGTCCTGTCGCTTGTGGAGTCAGTGCGCGAGGCGCTCAAAGAGGAAATGCAGTCAGACCCGAGCGTGATCGTTCTCGGCGAAGACGTCGGCCTCCACGGTGGGGTCTTCCGAGCCACCGATGGCCTCATGAAACAGTTCGGCGACAACCGCGTCATCGACACGCCGCTCGCCGAGCTTGGCATCGCCGGCGTCGCCATCGGTGCCGCGATGAACGGACTCAGACCGGTGGCCGAGATCCAGTTCGCCGACTATATCCACCCCGCCTACGACCAGATCGTCAACGAGGCCGCCAAGATCCGTTATCGGTCCAACGGCACGTTTGCCTGCCCGGTGGTCTTCCGCGCCCCCTTTGGGGCTGGCGTACACGGTGGCCTGTATCACTCTCAGAGCGTGGAGGCCCTCTTCTTCCACGTTCCTGGCCTGAAGATCGTGGTGCCGAGCACGCCATACGATTGCAAAGGCCTGCTCAAGAGCTCGATCCGCGACGACGACCCGGTGCTCTTTTTCGAGCACAAGAAAAGCTATCGACGGTTACGCGGCGAGGTGCCCGACGAAGACTACGTCGTTCCGCTCGGAAAGGCGGACCTGAAGCGTCGCGGCAAGGATCTGAGCATCATCACCTACGGCATCGGCGTGCACCTGGCACTCGAAGCAAGCGAACGCCTTGCCGCAGAGGGCATCGACGCGGAGATCCTCGACCTCCGCACCCTCCTTCCGTTGGACACGGAGGCCATCAAAGAAAGCGTCGCTCGCACCAGCAAGGTGCTGATCCTGCATGAGGACAATAAGACCGGCGGGATCGGCGCCGAAGTCGCCGCGCTGATCGCCGAGGAAGCGTTCGAGGAGCTTGACGGACCCATCATGCGTCTGGCCGCTGCCGATACCCATATCCCGTACGCGCCCGCGCTCGAGGAGGCCATCCTGCCCAACGCCGAGGACGTGGTCCAGGCCGTTCGACGGCTGGCCGAGTACTGAGATGCCCAACACGATCATCAAGATGCCTCAACTCGGCGAGTCTGTCGCCGAAGGCACCATCGGCCGCTGGTTGAAACAGCCCGGCGACCGAGTCGAGCGCGACGAGCCGCTGGTCGAGATTCAAACCGACAAGGTCAACGCGGAGGTACCCAGTCCCGTAGCCGGCATCCTGCAGCAAATCCTGCTGCCCGAAGGCACGACCGCCGCGGTGAAAACCGATATGGCGATCATCGGCGACGAGGCGCCTACCGCGAGTGGGTCACCAGCCGCGCAGCCGCCCATCGTGAGCGCGTCCGCACCGTCGCGACCAGCGCAACCCGCGCCCGCGTTCACCTACGACACGTCCGCGGGCGGCGGCGTGGTCGGCCACCGCGACGAGGAGCCGCACGCGCCCGAGACCAATGGCGCACCACCCAAGCGCTTCTACACGCCCGTGGTGCTGCGCATGGCCGAGGAGCACGGCATCGACCTGGCCACCATCGAAGGCAGCGGCGCGCACGGCCGCGTCACCCGCAAAGACGTCGAGCGCGCGATCGCCTCAGGTGCTCAAGGCACGGCCGGCCAGTCGACAGCCCCTGCGCCGCCGCCGCCCTCGGCTGCCGCCGTGCCACCTGCGACCGCACCACCTGCCACCGCACCAGCTGCCACCGCACCAGCTGCCACCGTGCCACCTGCCGCTGCAGCAGCGCCCTCGTTCGCGCCGCCCACTGCTGCGCCAGCACCACCTGCGCCAGCCACGTCTGCGCCAGCAACACCTGTGGCATCAGCGCCTGGTGCGCCGCTGCCACAACCCGCGTCGCTCGGCGGTTCCGACCAAGTTGCGCTCACCCCGATGCGCCGCGCGATTGCCGACCACATGGCGCGCGCCCGCGCAGACATTCCCGACGCCTGGTCCATCGCGGAGATCGACGTCACCCGCCTCGTCAGGTACCGCGACCGCCTTCAGCCCGACTGGCAGCGCAAAGAAGGCTACGAGCTCACCTATCTGCCCTTCTTTGTCAAAGCAGTCCTCGCCGGCCTGCGCGCGGTG
>JAFAZN010000353.1 GCA_019239775.1 Chloroflexota bacterium | reverse complement strand
GTCGCCGCCGTGCGAGAGCTACCTGCGTGCCGATCAGGTCAACCAGATGGAGCCGTTCTATCCGCTCCACGTGCGCGTCTGCCGCAATTGCTTCCTGGTACAGCTCGAGGCCTACGTCAGCGGTGAGGAGATCTTTACCGAATACGCGTACTTCTCGTCGTACTCCGACAGCTGGGTGGAACACGCGCGGCGCTACGCGGACCTCGCCATCGACCGCCTCGGTCTGCGTGCCGACAGCCTCGTCGTAGAGCTGGCCAGCAATGACGGCTACCTGCTGCAACACTTCGTCCGACGCGGCATACCCGTACTTGGTATCGAACCCGCCAAGAACGTGGCCAAGGTTGCCGAGGAGAAGGGTGTTCCGACCCTGGCGGAGTTTTTCGGCGTCGAACTTGGGCGACGCCTCGCCGCGGAGCGTGGGAAAGCGGACCTCATTCTGGGCAACAACGTCCTGGCCCAGGTGCCGGACCTCAACGATTTCGTGGGTGGCATTCCCGAGCTGCTCAAGCCCAGCGGTACGGTGACGATCGAGTATCCGCACCTTTCGCGGCTCATCGAGGGCAACCAGTTCGACACCATCTATCACGAGCACTACTCGTACTTCTCGCTTTACACCACCGAACGCATCTTCGATGCCCACGGCCTGCGCGTCTTCGACGTCGAAGAGCTGCCTACACACGGTGGCTCGCTGCGCATCTGGGGCTGCTTCGCCGACGACCCGCGGCCTGACACTGCCCGACTCGAGGAGCTCCGCGCGCGCGAGCTAGGGGAAGGCGTCGACCGGCTGAAGTACTACTCCGATTTCTCGGAGCGCGCCATCCGGACGAAGCACAACCTGCTGGAGCTGCTGATCCAGCTCCGCCGCGAGGGCAAGCGCATCGCCGGCTACGGCGCGCCTGGCAAGGGCAACACGCTGCTGAACTATTGCGGTGTTCGCGCGGATTTTCTCGAATACACCGTCGATCGCAACCCGTACAAGCACGGTCGCTTCCTGCCCGGCACACATATTCCGATCTACGCACCGGAGCGCCTCGAGCAGACCCGGCCGGACTACATCCTGATTCTCCCCTGGAACCTCAAGACGGAGATTGTCGCCCAGCTCCAACCCTATGCAAAGGAGTGGGGTGTCAAGTTCATCATTCCGATCCCGGAGCTGGAGGTCATCGGATGAAAGTTGTCCTCTTCTGCGGTGGCCTCGGCCTGCGCATGCGGGAAGTCTCGCAGAACACGCCGAAGCCGATGGTAAAGGTCGGTGGTTATCCGATCATGCTGCACGTGATGAAGTACTACGCCCACTTCGGGCACAAGGACTTCATCCTGTGCCTCGGGTACAAAGCCGAGCATATCCGGGCGTTCTTCGAGGACATGCTGTACGGGCATCCCAGCGAATACATTGGCATCGAAGATCGCGAGACCCGTGAACAGCTCCGCAAGGACATGTCGGAGTGGAACATCACTTTCGTCGATACCGGGCTCGATGCCTGCGTTGGCGAACGTCTGTACGCGGTCCGCGACCTGGTGAAGGACGAAGAACTGTTTCTGGCGAATTACGCCGACGTCCTCACCGACGCACCACTGCCGGAAATGATTGACCTCGTGCGCGAGGAAAATATGACGGCCTCGTTCCTCTGCGCACGACCGCAGTACTCGTTCCACGTCGTGCAATGGAAAGAGGGTCACACGGTCGATCGGATCGAGCGCTGCACTGAAGCTGAGATCTGGCTGAACGGCGGCTACTTCGTGTTGCGGCCGGAGCTGTTCGCCGACATGGAACAAGATGACGAGCTGGTGGAGGCGCCGTTCAAGCGGCTGGCGGAGAAGAGTAAATTGCTCGGCTATCGCCATCGCGGTTTCTGGGCGCCAATGGACACCTTCAAGGACCACGAGAACTTGAATGACATGCACGCTCGAGGCAATCGGCCCTGGGCAGTGTGGGAGAGGGAGCGAATTGCGCTCCCTGTCTGAGTAGACTTGTTCACTTTGTTGCCAAGCGGTGGAGGCTCCAGTAGCCTCCGCCGCTTACTCGTGATCGGCGCACACTCCGATGACATCGAAATCGGATGTGGCGGCACGGTCATGCGACTGATCCGTGATTACCCGGACCTGTGTGTCACATGGGTCGTGACGACGGCGCACAACGAACGCATGGCTGAAGCGCGCCAGAGCGCGAATGCCATGCTCGCGGGCGTTAATCACCATGAGGTGCTGGTGGGTCCGTTCCGTGACGGGTTTCTGCCGTATGACGGAGCGGCCGTGAAGGAGTACTTCGAAGGGCTCAAGCGAGTTCAACCCGATCTGATTCTGACGCACTACGGCCGCGATGCCCACCAGGACCACCGCCTCGTGTCGGAGCTGACCTGGAACACCTTTCGCGACCACATGATTCTGGAGTTCGAAATCCCGAAGTACGACGGTGACCTCGGGCAGCCAAACTTTTTCGTGCGCCTCGATTCGGACCTGGCGCGCGCCAAGGTCGAGCATCTGCTCGAACATTTTCCGTCGCAGCATGGGCGACGCTGGTTCACTGAGGAGCTATTTCGATCGATGATGCGCATCCGCGGCATGGAATCCAATGCGACTGACGGGTATGCCGAAGCCTTCTACTGTCGCAAGGCAGTTATCTAGGGAATAGGGGACTGACACATCGCATGAGACACGTGTACCTTCGTAGATTGGCCTCGAGCTTGCCAGGCAGGCTCGTCATTTGCGCGGCAATCGCATTGGCGACGCTGCAGCCGACGTATACGCTGTCTCAGGCGGCGTCGGCGATCACGTTCGTGCAGGTGAATGCCTCCGATCCGCAATCACCACAGACGTCGGTCGCCGTTCCATACACCAAGGCCCAGACGGCTGGCAACTTGAACGTCGTCGTGGTCGGTTGGAATGACACGACGTCGACCGTCAGTTCTGTCACGGACTCCAGCGGCAACAGCTATGCGCTGGCAGTTGGACCGAACGCTGCCGCGGGTTGCTGCAGCCAGTCTATCTATTACGCCAAGAACATCAAGGCGGCTGCCGCAAACGCCAACTCGGTTACTGTGAAGTTCAATACCGGCGCGGCCTTCCCGGATATCCGCATCGCCGAATACAGCGGCGCGGACACCAACAATCCGGTCGATGTTTCCGCGGGCGCCTCCGGCAATAATGCCAACGGCAGTAGCGGTAGCGCGACGACCACCAATGCAACCGATCTGATCTTCGGCGCCAATACGGTTGCCACGGGATCGGGTACTGGGACTGGTTTCACCCGCCGCATCTTGACCTCACCGGATGCAGATCTTGTCGAAGACAAGAACGTGACCAGCGCGGGTAGCCAGAGCGCCACCGCACCGATCAGCCCAGGCGCGCCGTGGGTCATGCAGATGGTGGCATTCAAGACTCCGCCAACCACACCGCCGCCCACCGCTCCCACCAACCTGACAGCCACACCGGGCAACGCGAGCAATACGCCTGTGGCCCTGAGCTGGACTGCGTCCACCTCAAGTCTCGGCATTGCCAGCTACTCCGTCGAGCGCTGTGCAGGTGCCTCATGCTCCAACTTCGCCACGCTTGGCACGTCGACAACGACGAGCTTCTCCGATACGACCGCCGCGGTCGGCTCGTACACCTACCGCGTACGCGCACAGGACACCGCCGGCACCTTCGGCCCCTACTCCAGCACCGCGACAGCCGTCGTCCCTGACACGATCCCCCCAACCGCTCCAACCAATCTGACGGCCTCTGTCTCGGGTAGCACGATCAACCTTTCCTGGTCCGCCTCGAGCGACAACGTCGGTGTGACGGGCTACGACGTCGAGAGCTGCTCGGGTGCAAGCTGCTCGAATTTCACGCAGATCGGCACCACAAACGGCACCACGACTACCTTCAGTAACACGAGCCTGTCCCCCGGCAGCTATAGCTATCGGGTCCGAGCCACCGACGCTGCCAGCAACCTGAGTAACTACTCGAGTGTGGCAAGCGCAACCATCGTCAATACCACGCCACCTTCAGCGCCCACCAATCTGCAGGCTTCTGTCGCAACCTATACGGTCAATCTGACCTGGGGCGCCTCCAGCGGTCCTAACGGTGTGGCCAATTATCTCGTCGAACGCTGCCAGGGTGCGAGCTGCACGGGCTTCACGCAAATCGCAACAGTGCCCGCCAGTGCCACGAGCTATCCGGATGCCAACGTGCTGCCGGGGAGCTACAGCTACCGCGTACGAGCGCAGGACTCGACCGGCAACACCAGCGGGTACTCCAATACCGCGTCGGTGACCGTCGCCGATGTCACGCCGCCTTCGGCGCCAACAGGTCTCACCGCCACCGGCAACGCTCAGACCATCAATCTGCTGTGGTCAGCCTCCACCGACAACGTCGGCGTCACCGCTTACCTTGTCGAGCGCTGCTCGGGTTCTGGCTGCTCCAACTTCAGCCAGATCGCATCTCAGCCAGGCACGACCTACTCCGACCCGAATCTGGCGGTCGGTAACTACAGCTACCGTGTGCGCGCACAGGATGCCGCCGGCAACCTGAGTGCCTACAGCAATATCGCCAGCGCGGCATCCACCACTGGTGCTTCGACCCTCGTCGCCGCCTATGCGTTCGACGAAAACACGGGTACCACCACGGCGGATCAGTCAGGCAACAACATTACTGGCACGCTGCAGAACGCGACGTGGACCAGCTCCGGTAAATACAACAGCGCGCTGTCCTTCAACGGCAGCAACGCGTTCGTCGATCTCGGCCGCGCGACACCGTTCACCAACCTCACGGGTACGATGACGGTTGAAGCCTGGGTCTTTCCGACGAACAACCCGGTCGACGACGGCCAGATTCTCTCGTTCTCCAATAGCAGCAGTGGCTGGCAGTTGAAGACCACCAAGGACACCGGCCCGCGCACATTCGGTATCGCGGTGTACGGCCAGGGTGCAACTGCTCGCACGCAGCGCTATAGCAATACGCAGATCACCCTGAACACCTGGTACCACGTGGCTGGCGTGTATAGCGCCGGCGCCCAGACCCTGGACATCTATGTCAACGGCGTGCTGGACGATGGCGTCCTGCGCAACGCCGTACCAACCGTCCAACAATTGCCGAGCAACGTCAACGTCAATGTTGGCCGCCGCGGCGACCAGAACTTCTACTTCTTCGGCACGATCGACGACGCCCGCGTGTACAGCCGCGCGCTGTCCGCGGCGCAGGTCCAGTCCGACATGAACACGCCGGTTGGACAGCCGCCGAACAACACGCCACCGACAGCGCCAACGAACCTGACGGCGACAGCCTCCGGCTCCTCGCAGATCCAGTTAGGGTGGACGGCCTCGACCAGTCCGGTGGGTATCGCGAAATACCTGATCGAGCGCTGCACCGGCGCCGGCTGCACCAACTTCACGCAGATCGCCACCTCAACGGCACCGGGCTACACCGATACCGGTCTGACGGCGAATACGACCTATACCTACCAGGTTCGCGCGCAGGACACGGGCGGCTTGATCGGTCCATACTCCAGCCCCGCCAGCGCGACCACCGGCGCACCGACGCCGCCCACGGCTCCGGGCAACCTGACCGCCACCGCGGCCAGCGTCAGCCAGATCAACCTGCAGTGGGGTCCATCGTCGGCGAGTCTTGGCGTGGCGAACTACGTCGTGCAACGCTGCCAGGGCGCGGGCTGCTCGAACTTCGTCACCATCGCTTCGCCGACAGGCACGACGTACAGCGATACGGGCCTGACGGCGAGCACCAGCTACACCTATCAGGTTCAGGCAGTTGATACGGCTGGTACCGCGGGACCGTTCTCGAACACCGCCACCACCAGCACGCTGTCTCCGGCCCCGCCCACCGCACCGTCGAACCTGACGGCCGCGGCGTCCAGCGCAACCCAGATCACGCTGAACTGGACTGCGTCGCAAAGCAGCATCGGCCTCGCCAACTACGTGGTCCAACGCTGCCAGGGCGCGGGCTGCAGCAACTTCGCAACCATCGCCTCGCCCGCCGCTCCGGCCACGTCATATAACGACACCGGCCTGACGACTGGCACCACGTACAGCTATCAGGTGAAGGCGGTCGATACCGCTGGTAACTCCAGTTCGTTCTCCAACGTGGCGAGTGCCACGCCACAGAACGGCCTGGTCGGCGCCTGGGGGCTCAACGATGGGTTCGGCGCAACGGTTGCCGATCAGTCTGGTAACGGCATCACCGGAACCCAAACTGGCGCAACCTGGACCACGCTGGGCAAGTACGGTGACGCGCTCAACTTCAGCGGTAGCTCCAGCTTCGTCGACCTGGGTAATCCAGTCGCGCTCACGCCGGGCGGGAGCATGACCTGGGAAGCATGGGTCAACCAGTCGGCATACCCCATCGACGATGCTGACGTGATCTCCAGCTCCGACTCGTCAGCGGGCTGGCAGTTGAAAGGTACCCAGGACACGGGGCCCCGCACATTTGGCGTCGAAGTCTCGGGTAGTGCTGGATCCCACACTCAGCGCTACAGCAAGACGGTGACCAGTCTCAACACCTGGTACCACGTGGCGGGCGTGTACAACGCGTCGGCCCAGACGCTGGACATCTACGTCAACGGTGTGCTGGACAACGGCACTCTCAACGGCGCCGTCCCGAGCTCACAGGTTTACTCCAACGTCAACACCTTTATCGGCCAGCGCTCGGATGGATTTGGCTTCATCGGCACCATCGACGAGGTGCGCGTCTACAGCCGCGCGCTCAGCGCAGCCGAGATCCAGAACGACATGAATACGCCTCTGCCCGCGGCAGTCGCTTCGTTGAGCCCCTCAACGCTGTCGTTCGGCAACCAGAACGTCAACACCAGCAGCAACGCACTGCCCGTGACGGTCACCAACACGGGTAATGCCAACCTGAACATCGCGGCGATCAGCTTCACCGGCTCAGGCAGCGGCTCGTACACGCAGACCAACAACTGCGGTAGCTCCGTTGCCCCGAACGCAAGCTGCACGATCAATGTGACGTTCACACCAGCGGTTGGCGGCAGCAATCCGGCCACGCTGATCATGACCGATAACGCCAGCAATACACACACGGTGTCCATCACTGGTACCGGTGTGGGCGCTACCTTCTCGATCAGTCCGAAGACGGCAACACTGACGCCGATTCTCACGCAGCAATTCACCACCACCAGCCAGAACACGGTGACGTGGTCGGTCGACGGTGTCACCGGCGGCAACTCCAGCATCGGCACCATCAGTGCCGCGGGCCTGTACACACCGCCAACAACGGCTGGCCAGCACTCGATCACCGCGACGGACTCGACTGGCTCGCTCTCGGTGGTGGCATACATCAGTACGTACGCAGGTACCTTCACGCGTGATGTGTCAAACGAGCGCATCGGCAACAACACGACTGAAACGGTGCTCACGCCGAGCAACGTCAATCAGACTCGTTTCGGCAAGGTCTTCGGCTACAACATCGACGGCACCGCCGATGCGTCGCCGCTGTACGTCGCCAACGTGAACATCGGCGGCACGGCGCACAACGTGGTGTACCAGGCCACTGAACACGACAGCGTCTATGCCTTCGACGCCGATGGCCGCCAGTCCACACCGCTGTGGCAGGTGAGCTTTATCAATCCCGCCGGTGGTGTGACCACGGTCCCACCATGCGATACGGGTGAGTGCGTCGACATCTCGCCTGAGATCGGCATCACGGGTACGCCAGTCATCGATCCAAACACGAATACTCTGTACGTGGTGGTGAAGACCAAGGAGGTTTCCGGCGGAAATACGCAGTACTTCCACCGCATCCATGCGCTGGATCTGGCAACGGGCGCGGAGAAGTTTGGTGGCCCGGTCGTCATCGCCGCGAGCAAACCTGGTACTGGTGCTGGGTCGCAGGGTGGTCAGGTCGCATTCCAATCGCTGCACGAAAATCAGCGCTCAGCGCTGCTGCTGACCAGCGGCCAGCTGCTGATCCCGTTTGGCGGCCACGGCGATACCAGCCCGTATCACGGGTGGATCCTCTCCTATAACCCGAGCAATCTGCAGCAGAACTGGTCATTCATTACCAGTCCCAACGACAATGGTGTCCGCGTGACCGGTGGTGGCCAGGGCGCAGGTGTGTGGCAGTCAGGCGACGGCATCGCGGTCGATCCAAACAACGGCAACCTGTTCTTTGTCACAGGCAACGGTATCTTCGACGTGAATACCGGCGGGCCGGACTACGGCGACACGCTGATGCAGCTGACGCCAAACGGTACGGTCGTCGACTACTTCACGCCGATGGACCAGCAGAACATGAACGATTACGACATCGACTTCGGTTCTGGTGGCGTTTTGCCGCTGCCTAACCAGCCCGGCCCGTTCCCGCACCTGGCAATCGCGGCAGGCAAGAACGGCAACATCTATCTGGTCAACCGCGACAATATGGGCAAGTACAGCTCCACTTCGAACAACGTCGTCCAGGTGCTGAGCAACGTCTTCCCACACAGTGACAAGAACAACGGTAACTTCAAAGCCGCCATCTACTGGAACGGGAACATGTACTTCAGCGCCGACTACGACGTCGTGAAGCAGTTCCCGATTACCAACGGCATGTTGTCATCGGCGCCGACCTCGCAGTCGACCTGGGTCGCGAACTACCCAGGCGCAACAATGGGGCTGTCGTCCAATGGCAACGCCGCCGGCATCCTGTGGGCCATTCAGCGCTTCGGCACTGACCCCGCCGGTGGTGGGACGGTGGCGAACGGTGTGCTGCATGCCTTCGACGCCACAAGTCTGGCGAACGAGGTCTACACCAGCGCACAGGCAGGGACCCGCGATCAGCTGGATCAGACTGCCAAGTGGTCTGCGCCTCTGGTGGCTAACGGCCACGTGTACGTAGCTTCACTCACGCGACTCACGGTCTACGGCCTGCTGCCGTAAGGCACCCCCGCAACTGAAGAGCCCGAGGTGCACGAGGACGTGCGCCCCGGGCTCTTCGCCGTTAAGGTCCTGGGCGGAACGCCACCGCTTGCATAACCCAGTTGCCCGTAACTGGGGCGGTGGCTGCACTCCCAACACCGCTCGCGACACCGTCCTCCGCAAGGTCTGCATCCGGACTGGTGATCACCCGAACGGTGTACCCCTTTCCACCACCGTTGAAGGACCAGTCGGTCATACCTGCTCCGAAGAGCACGTCGTTGGAGGACGTCACCGCCGCGTTTCCGCTCGTGGCCGTTCCGCCGTTGCCAGCGGCTGATGATGTGCCATCAACCGGATTGCTGGCGGAAATGCCGCTGTACTCGAAGATGCGCACGTCGGCAAACGGCACGGCTGCACTGAACGTCACGGTAACGGTGTTGACGCCCGCCCGGATGTTGGACGCATACAGGATGGCCTGGCTGACGTCCGAACCGCGAGCGATCTGCGCAGCCACGCGGTAGCTATTGCCCTGGCTGTCCGACACCGCCACCAAACTCGACTCAACGTCGTTCCAGCCGATGGCCAGGACGTTGGTATTGCCAGCGGTTTGTCCACGGAGATAGGTCAGGCTGACCGTGCTTTGCGGACTTTGCGGCACCGCGTTGTTGGTCTGGACAAAGGTGATTGGCTGGGCTGGTTTCGGCCCGGGACCGCCAGTTGTTGGCGTTGAGGTGACCGCGGGAACCGGCGTGGGCGGCACAGGTGTCGGTGGCACCGGCGTCGGCGGCACGGGCGTGGCGGTGGGTTGAACCGGCGGCGGCCCCGGCTGCACACCGTTGTCCACCAGGTACAGCACGGCGTCTCCGCCAAACGGTGGCGAGAAGCTCTGCGCACTCGAGCCACCCGCGACGGTCCCACCATTCACGCGTGCGCGGTTGCTGGGATTGAGCCACTCCACATTGAACGTTCTGGAAGTATTGGAGAGGTTGACTGTGAACGAGCCACCGTTCGGCGCATAGACCAGGTATTCGCTGCCGACCGAGGCGGTGTTGGCCAGCGCATAGCCGGTGGACGAGCGACCACCCTGAGGCGTCATCGCCGCGAGGTTCATGCGGTTGGCGTAACTGACCGCATCGCCCAGGTTGTCGCGGAAGTTGTCCCAACGATGGTCCACGCCGTTGCAGACTCCGTT
>JAFAZN010000123.1 GCA_019239775.1 Chloroflexota bacterium | reverse complement strand
TGGCCGTCGAGGGTGTACATGTCGCAGAGCAGGCGGGCCTCGCGCGAGGCGTACGGCAGCACCGCATACGTGCGCGGGTCAGGCACGAGTCGGATTTCTCCGACGGCCCCCAAGTTGGTGCCACTTGCCAGGTGATCGACAACGGAGAAGGCCTGCATCGCTACGGTCAGGCCGATTCCCGATTCCAGGAAGTCCGGTAAAGCGGACACGTGTGCTGTCTTGCCGCGGATCACGTTTCCGTGGTCGCAGTACAGGAACCGAATGGTCCGAACGTTGTCGACGCTGACACGGCTCATCACGCGTTGTATGTCGGTAGTCAGCACCGTCGGGTATCGTACCCGGGGTGCCATCGGTGCCATCGGTAAGCAACCTCGGCCAGCGGGTACGCGGCCTGTTCCATCGGGAAGCGAAGCCGGTCGTGCCGCGCACGATCCTGATCGTGGACGGCAACGCGCGGGAACGCCAGTCGACCGCGCGGCTCGTCGAGTCGCTTGGTTACCAGCCGCTCCAAACGACCTCCGTCGCCGATGGACTGAAACAGCTCGAGGACCAGGACCCGGACTTCATCCTGCTCGGCTTCGAGCTGGAGGACTCCACCGCGACCGAGGCGCTGGACCGCATTCGGGACCTGGATCCCGAGTTGGGTGTGATCATGCTGGCGCCCAACCTGTGGGACAGCCGCGTCGCCGAGGCGATGCGCAAGGGCGCGATCGCCTATCTCGCGCGGCCGTTCGGCGCCGACGACCTGCGCGAAGTGCTCGGCCGCCGCTGATGAGGTTCGTGCACTCTATGTATTCCGGGGCAGGGGGCTCCGCCCCCCGATGAGGGACCTATTCGGCGACTGCTTGGGGGTCGAGCGCTCGACGTTGCCGCCATGGCCGTAGAGGTGGCAGGGCGAGGCATGGCGCGGCTCAGCACGGACCCAGGGGGACGGGGCGGGAAGGAGCGACCGCGCGCAGCGCGACGAGCGACTGGCCCCGGGGGGCGGAGCCCCCTGCCCCGGAATACCCTGAATGCGGAGCCCCCTGCCCCGGAATACATAGAGTGCACGAACGTCGTTAGGTTGATTCGCGCACTACGATGCGGGGCTCGTCGATGGTGATGGGCGTCGGATCGAGCGGCGCCTCGGCGATCACGCTGGCGTGCACGCGGTTGGCGATGGCCTGCGCCGAGGCCTGAATATCCAGCGCCACTGAGCTCAGTTTAGGCCGCAGTAGCGCACAGAGCGGCAGGTTGTCAGCGCCCACCAGCGCGACATCCTCGGGCACGCGCACGCCGGCGTCCTGCAGCGCGCGCATGAGCAGCATGCCGTACTCGTCGTTGTACGTGAATACGGCGCGTGGCAAACCAGCGCGTTGCCAGCCATCCACCAGCTCGGCTGCCGAGTCCAGGTCGTTGGCGAGGTCGAACCGCCGTACCTCGAGGCCATGCTGACAGGCCACGCGCGAAACCCCCTGGAGTCGCCGCAGCCCCAGGCGGACGATGCCCGCTTCGCGCGGGACAATGACGCCGATCTCGGTATAGCCGCGGGCGGCAAGATGCGTCGCGGCGCAGGCACCCACACCGGCCCCAATCTGCGTGAGCAAGGTGGGCACCAGCGGCGATGGCTCCGGCCCGAGCCCGAGAAACGCCCGGGTTCCGGCGTTGCGGAGAATGTCCAGGGTGTCGGCGGAGAGCGTATCGGTCCAGACAATGGCACCGACAGGCCGCATCGAAGCCCACAGCCGAGCTGAGTCGGCATCCAGCCCGGATCGATCCCCATGCACCACCACCAGGTAGCCCAGCTCGCGCAAGCACGCCTGGATCAACTCCATAAACGCGTCCAGCAATGGACCGGGCGGAAAAGGCGGCTGCGGCAGCAAGATCAGGTTGCTGCGGCCAGTGCGCAGCGAGCGCGCGATCGCGTGCGGCGTATAGCCGAGGTCGGCGGCGGCCGCCTGGACGCGCGCGCGGGTGGTGGCGCTGATGCGACTATCGACCTTGCCGTTCAGGACGTAAGAAACGGTCGCGCGTGAGACGCGCGCGCGACGGGCAACGTCCGAACTGGTGACTGGGCGATGCGACAAGGTCCTCCGGAAAGTTTAGACCGAAACTAACGCATGAGGCTTGGTGAGGCTTCGGACGCGTCCCTAGAGCACGAGGGCGACGCGCCTGAGCCAGTCGAACAGGCGCCACGCCGCGGGTGGCTCGGGCGCCGCAGGCCTCTGCACGGGAATGCGGCGCAGCCAGAGGGAGCCATCGCGACCCGCCGCCGCGAGGCTGTTGCCATCGGGCGCGAGCGCAATACTCACCAGGGCAGCCTGGAAGTTGGCTATTTCGGCGAGGACCGAGCCGGACCTGGTGTCCAGTGCGCGAACGCGTCCATCACCCGCCGCCACCACGAGCTGTGAGCCGTCATGGCTGAACGTCACACACGTCGCCCGACGACCGGTCGTAAGCGTACTGACATGGCGTCCGGCTCGGACCTGGATGCTCGCGCCGCGCGGACCGATCACGGCCAGTGAATGTCCGTCGTGCGAGAGTGCAAGCCCGTGAGCGGAGCCGGACCAATCCAGGTCATACAGCGGCCGCTGTTCGTCTACATCCCAGACGACGAGGCATCGGTTGTCCGAGGTCGCCGCCAGGAGCCGGCCGTGGGCCGAAAACGTCACGGCGCGGATCGGCCCGGCCGATCGAGGCAGGCGCACCGAATGCAGCGTGCGGCCGCCGGCGACCTGCCTCAACGTGATGCGACCATCACGCTGGGCGCTGGCCAGCTGGCTACCGTCGGGCGAAAACGCAAGTGCCGCCTGGGCAGTGGCGCGCGAGAGCTTCCACGAGCGTGGCTTCGGCGGTGCTGGGCCATACAACGCGTTGAGCGTGGCCACGTGGGCCGGCGTGAGCGGTTTTGGGGTCGGAGCCTGTGTCGGCGCGGACCGGCTGGGTACGGCAAGGTGAGTCGGTGCAGGCCGTTTCGGCGCTGGGACGTGACCGTGCCCGGGTTGCCTCGGGGCGGCAGCGCGTGGCGGTGCGAGGACGTCCTCCAGTAAGGGTACGGACGCATAGTCGCTAGCGGCCGCGTGTGCCAGTCGCCTGGCGAGCGCGGCAACCTCGGGTATCGCGGCGAGGTCGCGAAAGAGTGGCGAACCGCCCGGATCGGCAAAGTCGGCACGACGGAACAGCAGGTTGTCCCCCGTGTTGTAGGTCTGCCACAGGCGGGGTGAGGCCGCCAACGCGCGCAGCGCAAGCACGATGACCAGCGCCGCGAACCGATCGAGCTCTGGGTCGAACTGCGCGGCCCGACGCGGATGCTGATAGTTCGGATCACCGGACTCGCTGGCCGGTCGACCGCGCAGCGCGGGCACGAACATTCCGTCGTAATCGACCAGGTGCAGGTTGCCCGTCGTGTCGACCAGGATGTTGCCGTGCTGCAGGTCACCGTGCGCCATGCCGCGGCGTCTCAGGTCACTGACGATGTCGATGAAGCTGCGCTCGTAGTCGCGTAGCGCCTTCGGCTTCGAGAGAGCGGCCTCCACGGCACGGTTCAGCGGGAAGCCCTCGATCCAGGGCATCTTGGTGACCGGGTACCAGGCTTGTCCGATGCGCACGCCCTGATCGAGATAATCGATTGGCACCAGCGGGCCGCCACGCAGCTGGGCGAGAGCCGTGCTGATGGCGGCGTAGCGCGAGGCGCGATCGGTGGCTTCGCGATGGAAGCAACGCACAGCCCATTGCTGCTGACCGCTGCGCAACTGGTAGGTGACCGCGAAGTTGCCTGCGACCGCGCGCGGCAATCCAAGCGGGCCGGTCGTGACGGATGCGGTACGCAGGTGGGGGTCGGAAAAGGCGGTTGCGGGATGCTGCACGGCCGCCTGGTAGGCGACCAGGTCAGGCAGGCGCATCGATCGGCGGCATGTTCAACCACAGCAGCGAAACGTCGTCATTGCGCAGCAACCGGTCGGTCCGTAAGCGATGCACCCACTGCTTGAAGCCCATTGCAGTGCGATCGAAGTCGAGCAGGTCGAGCGACGCCCCGCCGCGCAGGAATGTCGCCGCCAGGGCGTCCGACATCAGCAGAAACGCGTCGCCAGGCCGCCACGTACCTTCGGCGCACACGATGGCGCCTTGCGCTCGTAGTGCGAGGTTGGCCGCGGGCCTCGAACCCAGGAGGAGCGGACGGCTGTCGAACGCCTCGGGCTCTGAGAGGGGGAGGGCCGTCTGCAGCGCGGCATCGCGGACCTGGAACAGACAGGTGTCACCGACGGCAAGCGCGGTCCACGTGCCGTCGAGTCCGACGGTGAGGCCAGCCAGGGCCGCGAAGGCACCGCGGCGTGCCTGCTCGAGCGCATACCACGGCAGCTCGCGCTGCTCGACGCGGCAGGACCACTGTTGCTGAAGTGGGCTCAGGTCCGTTTCAAGGCAGGTGGCTCCTAGCTGCCCGGCGACGTATCCGCGCACCAGCAGTTGGGCCCACAGCCGGGCAAAGGCGCTGGCCGAGGCGCCGTCGGCCACCGCGAAGCGCGCGTGGCGGCGACTCCACGCAATCGCATCCTCGTACTCGTGGACCGACGAACCGAGCTTCGGAACGCGATACGCCGCCGGCGCCGGCAGCACCATCATCTACCGCAGGTTGGCGGGACGGGTGCCGATGTCCAGGAACTGGATGACCGCCGCCGCGTCGGCGTTGAAGACAAACCCGCGCGTACCATCCTCCACCGCGTAGCCCTCCTGGCGAGCAGCGGTCTGGAGGTGCGGCGGCAGCGGGCTCGACATGCCGAAGAGGCGTTTGGCGAAGGTGTCGGGCAGGGTTTCGTCGCTAGCGGGAAATTCGACCGCGGGCGCGCGGTGCTCGGACAGGTGCACGTTGAACAGCAGCGCCGCGCCGTCGTCGGTGCCGAGGTTTTTCAGGGCGTCGGCGGCGTTGCCTGGATCACCATCGGTGGCTTCGCCGTCGGTGATGTTGAAGATCACCGGTGGGAAGGCGCCGCGGTGCTGGTCGACCCAGGTGCTTATCGCGCTCGTCCCTTCGTTGAGCGCCTGCGCCATGGGCGTGCCACCATCGGCCTTCGGATCGATCCAGATGGGGAACTTGACGGTCTGCTCCACCAGGCCGCCGGCCCCGTCGGGAATCTTCTGGGTGCGGTCCTCGATGCGCAGCGGTGCATTGGCGAGCTGGCTGATCTTCACCAGCGGCCCGTTCGGGGTTGGCAGCACTGGCTTCACGCTGCTGCCGCCGTAGCCGATGACGCC
The DNA here is from genome assembly GCA_019239775.1 of Chloroflexota bacterium. GTDB lineage: Bacteria > Chloroflexota > UBA6077 > UBA6077 > CF-72 > CF-72. The sequence continues at coordinate 7,068 of JAFAZN010000123.1, read as the reverse complement.
GACCTCGAAGTAATCACGCACGCCTTCGTCTTTCGAGCAACGGATCACCAGCGAAGCGAGCAGGCGATTGATGATCGTCGCCAGCTCGTCGGCCTTGCTGTGGCCGCCGGTACCTGAGAAGGGGTCGGCCATAGAGCCGGATTGGTCGAGCAAGAACAAGAAGCAGCCAGGATTGGAGCGGCTGATATCTGCCTGGTAGGCCATCGCAAACCAGCCTAAACGTGCCCGCCCGCAGCGGCCGACGCCACTGGTCACAGGTGGGTTTCAATCTTCGCTGGCGCCACGGTTCCGCTGTCCGAGGGACCTACTCAGGTTGAGACCGACGAGGTGGGCCAACGCGCGAAGGCGACGCAAACCCACGGAGTGCAACCCTCACGCAGGTGCAACCCACGGAATGACATCCCACGCACGCGAACCCGACGGAGTCCCACGCGCCCACATGAGTGGCAACCCCGCGGAGGTGCAAGCCCACGGGAGTGCGAACCCTACGGAGGTGCAGGACTTTCCTCCAACACCAGGTGCGCTGTGGGTTCAGGCGGTCTGTACGGCGTGGCCTCCGAACTGGTTGCGCAGCATGGCCAGCACGCGATCGGCGAAGCTGTTGTCTTCCCTACTGCGGAAGCGCTCGAAGAGCGCGAGCGCGATGACCGGCGTGGGCACGGCGCAATCGATGGCCGTATCCACGGTCCATCGGCCTTCACCGGTGTCCTCAACGTAGCCCTTCAGCTTGGACAGGTCCGGGTCTTTGTCGAGCCCATCGGCAAGCAGGTCCAACAGCCAGGAGCGCACCACGCTGCCATGCCGCCAGGCCTCGGCCACGGCCTGCAAGTCCATATCCGGATACGCCGAGCGCTTCATCAGATTGAAGCCTTCGGCGTAGGCCTGCATCATCGCGTACTCGATTCCGTTGTGGACCATCTTGACGAAATGGCCCGAGCCCGCCGGACCGGTGTACACGAGCCCGCCATCGTCCGGTGCCAGTGCGGTTAACAGCGGTTTGCAATGCTCGAAAACGTCCTGCTCGCCGCCGACCATCAGGCAGTAGCCATACTCGAGGCCCCACACGCCGCCCGACGTGCCCGCGTCCATGTAGTGCATGCCTTTGGACTGCACCAGCTCGGCATCGCTCGCGACATCGCGCCAGTTGGTGTTGCCGCCATCGATGATGATGTCGCCCTTGTCGCCGAGGTCGGCGAGCTGCTTGATCGTGTCGGAGGTTGGCTTGCCAGCCGGCAGCATGACCCACACGACGCGTGGCTTCGACTCGAAGCTGCTCATGAGTTTTGCGAGTGAGTCGGCGCCCGTGGCGCCTTGCGCCTGGATGCCTTTGACCGCGTCCGCGGAGCGGTCGTAGCCGATGACGCGGTGCTGCTTACGCATCAGCCGCACGACCATGTTGCCGCCCATCCGGCCGAGGCCGATCATGCCTAGTTCCATAGGTTCAGTCTCTCACAGCGCATGGGCACAAACCTGAATGGCGCGATCGCAGGCGCGAATCGAGGCTGCTGCGCGGCGAAGCCTCTCGGCCCGGTAAAACATGAAGGCACGGCCCGTGGTTCGCCGGCGGCGGTGGTCCGGGCCTTGCAGGCTCCAGGCCATGGTTTTCGTCCCCACACGTCAAGCCCCAGTCGAGCCGCACGAGGCAGCCGCCGCGCCGCGCCGACCCGAACACCTCAACATCCCCGGCACCTCGGACAGCAGGCGGCTGGCGTGGCGCGCCGTCGTTCACGCCGAAAAGGACGCCGTCAAGACAACGTGGCACCTGACGACCTGCGCCGCCCCGCTCGAGCGCACGGCGCACTGCCCTGCGGGCCAGCAACTCATCGATTCGCAGCAGGATCCCGACGGCCACTGCCTGAACGACGGCCACTGCGCACGCTGTGACGACGCGCCCAGCTAACAACCAGTGTTCTGGACCTGATCGGCACAAACCCAGGTGCGGCGGCGCCCATTCGACCACGGGACCGTCGACACAAACCCCGGTGCGGCGGCACCCAATCCGCCGATGGTGCGTGCGGCTAAGCTCCTAGCCATGCATTTTGGTTTGAGCGAAGAAGAGCGGATGATCCTCCAGACGGTGCGTGAGTTCGTGCGCAAGGAGATTGCTCCGCTGCTGACCGAGGTCCAGAAAGCCGAAGTCCGCGGCGAGCGTTTCCCGGACAAGCCAACGATCAAGAACTTGCAGGCGAAGGCGCGCACCGCGGGCCTCTGGGGTTTGCAGACGCCTGAAGACTACGGCGGAGCCAACCTCGGCAACGTTATGAACGCGCTGGTGTCGATGGAGCTCGGCCGTTCGCTGGTCAGCTTCAACTTCGGCGGTGGCGCCGACAACATCCTGTTCCTCGGCACCGAAGAGCAGAAACATCGCTATCTCCTGCCAACCATCGAGGGCGAGCGGCGCTCCTGCTTTGCGTTGTCAGAGCCGAACACCGGCTCGGATGCCACCAATATCCAGACGCGCGCCGTTCAAGAACCGAGCGGCGACTGGGTCATCAACGGTCAGAAGACGTGGATCTCGAACGCACACGACGCCGACTTCGCGATCGTGTTCGCGGTCACCGATACCGAAAAGCGCGCCCGGGGCGGCATTACCGCGTTTCTCGTCGATCGTGACATGGGCTGGACCGAACGGCCGATCGCGCTGATGAGTAGCTGGGAAGCCTCAGACGTCTGGTTCGACAACGTGCGCGTGCCCGCCTGCAATGTGCTTGGCGAGGTGGGCAACGGCTTCGGACTGGCCATGCAGTGGATCGGTCGAGGACGGCTGAACATTCCGGCGCGGGCGGTCGGCCAGGCGCAGGGGTTGCTCCAGCTGGGGCTCGATTACGCGCGGCAGCGCAAGGCCTTCGGCCAGCCGATCGCCGACTACCAGGCGATTCAGTGGATGCTGGCGGACACCGCCATCGAAATCGAGCAGGTCAAATGGGCCACGCTGCATGCCGCCTGGGTGGCGGACCAGGATCGCGACCCGCGGCACTACGCCTCCATCGCCAAAGTTTCTGGTGCGCAGATGGTTTTCCGCGTGGCGGACCGCATGCTCCAAGTGCACGGCGGCATGGGCTATACGCGCGAGGTGCCCATCGAACGCATCCTCCGCGAGGTGCGCGTCTATCGCATTTTTGAGGGGACGGATGAGATTCAAAAGCGCAGCATCGCGCGCAACCTTCTGCGTGAGTACGTGCGGCTGGATGAGTGGACCTGAGGGTCAAACGAGGGACATGCGGCCTCCCTGGGGGTTGCCACTCCGGAGAGGTGTTCCCACGTCCGTGGGGTTGTCACTCCGTGGGGTGGCACTCCGTGAGGTTCGTGGCGCGCTAGCGGGGGAGGCGGGACAGGGACGACCACATCCCTAGCGCGAACACTGTGAAGGCGCAGATGCTCAGGGTGCCGCCCAGGGCAACCAGGGGGCCAGCGATCGCGTCGTAGCCGCCAATCACCTCGGCTGCCACGCGCAGCAGGGCGCCTAGCAGCAGGGTGTCCACGATCACCTCGAGCAGCCACCGGCGTTTGAGCACATCCGCCGAATAGATCGGCAGTAGCCGCGAGGCCATGCTCACGATCATCGGCAGCACGAACCCTTGCGCGACCGCGTGGCGCGCTGCCGAAAGCTGCGTCACCGATGGGCTCACCCCAAACACCGCTTCCCTGACGAAAAACGCGAAGCTCAGCACAAGCCCGACCAACAGGAAGCCAAACGCGACGCGGACCCAGCGGCGCGTCGGGTTGGTGACGTACGGCGTGCCCGACTCGCGCACCGGTGGTGCGTACAGGCCGACCAGCCACACCCAAGCACAGGCGACTGCCAGTTCGGCGAGCGCGCCAAGCGTGCGCAACAGCGCACCAGTCAGCGCTGGCACCAGCCAACCCACCGTTACCAGAACCAGGCCGATGCCCCAGGTGTAGGCCAGCCGCGGCACCCATGTCTCGAACGCAGGGTGGCTCCGCAGCAGGAAGAAGCGACCGAAAATGCGTGAGCTCACGCCGAAGATCAGGCACGTTGTGAAGCCCATCAACTCGAGGTGCGTCAGGGCTTCGTCGACATTCTCATCGACGAGCACGTCGCCATAGGCCAACGCCAGCCCGGCCGCCATGAACAGCAGCAGCGTGACGCCGAGCGAGGTGCCGCCGACCAGCAGGAAGCGGCGCCAGGCCGCGGATGGGCCGGTGCTCGGCTGGACGGACCGGCGGGAGAGGCCATGAAAGGCTGAGCCAGCCAGCAGGGCGCCCGCGGGGACGCCGATAGCCGCGGTGGCAAGAAGAAGGGTTCGCGCTGGACCGGCAGCCAGCGGCTGGCCGATCAGTCTGGCGAGCAGCGCAACGGTGATGACGCTGGCGCCGTAGGTGGCGTGCTCCGGGTGCAACAGCGGGGCGCCCAGGAAGCGTGGGAACAGTTGCATGCCGACCGACACGATGAAGACCAGCACGAAGCCAAGGGTCTGGATCTGGCCGTGCGCCTGGGCCAGTTGCGGCCAGGCGATGGCTAGCGGCAGCCTGAAGCCGGCGACAAGCACCAGCAGCAGGCCCGTGCCCAGACCTGGCAGGATCGCAAGTCCGAGCGCCAGCCGCATTGTCGCGGCGTAGGGGCCTGAGACCGAAAACACATTCCGCCGCTGTGCCGCCTGGGGTGGCGCTTGCGCAGTCACGCCCACACTATCTATCAAGTACGGGGTTCTTCGGCCGGCCCGCCACTGCGCATGTGCCGCGAGCGCTCGTAGGCTACAGGCTTGCCAAACGCGCAGCGGAATCGCCTATGGCGCCAACACCTTCGCCTTCACTACGCACGAACCATGACGGGCGAGCGCCACGAAGGCCTCACGGCAAGCAGACAGCGGCCAGGTTGCAGCCATCGTCACGGCGTCAAATCACACGCATGCATGCCACCGTCGCGCGCGGCCGTGTGCACGCTGGCGGGGGGTGCTAGCTCTGGCCGAAGGTCACTACCAGGCCGATGGCGGCGGCGGCCATGACGATGGTTGCAGCCCAACCCATGACGTTCAACCACAGACCGTTGGTGCGCTCGCCCATGATGTCGCGGTTATTGGACACCAGCATGATCAGCACCAGCAGCGGCGGCGCGACGAATCCGTTGATCACAGCGGTCCAGAACAGCGCGTCGATGGGGTTGATCCCCAAAAAATTGATGCCCAGACCAATGACGGTCGCTGCGACGATAACGCCGTAGAACTCTTTGGCTCGGCCTGGTTGGTGATCGAGCCCGTAGTGCCAGCCGAACGCCTCTGCCATGGCGTACGCGGCCGAACCCGACAGGATCGGCACGGCCAGAAAGCCTGCGCCAATCAATCCAACGGCCAGCAAGATACCGGCCGCGTCGCCCGCGATTGGCCGTAGCGCCTGAGCGGCGTCGGCCGCCGAGCCAATCTGCGTCTGACCCGCCGCGTGGAGCGTGGCCGCCGTGCCGAGGATGATGAAGTACATCACCACGTTGCTGAAGATCATGCCGACGTTGACGTCGGTCGCGGCGTACTTCAACTCGGCGTCCGAGGCACCCTTGCGCTGCCACAGGTGCACGCGGCCCATCTGGACTTCCTCTTCCACCTCCTGCGTGGACTGCCAGAAGAACAGGTACGGCGAGATGGTCGTGCCGAGGAGCGCAACCAGTGTGGAGAGGAAAGTTGGATCGAGGCTGAGCGTGGGGATGAATGTCGCGCGTAGCACTTCGCCCGCGTCAGGGCGTGCGAACAGCGATGAAGCGATGTACGCCAGCAGCGCCAGGGTCAGCCACTTGAACACGCTCGCGATCAGTCGATACGAGCCGAAGATCTGCAAGGCCAGGATAATCAGCGCCACCGGCACGATCATCCAGGCGATCGGCACGGGCACCAGCAGGTTGACCGCGGCCGCGATCGCGCCAATATCTGCCCCGACGTTGATGGTGTTGGCCACGAACAACGCCAGGACCGCGCCGTACAACAACGGCCGCGGATAGTGCTGGCGCAGCACGCCAGCCAGGCCGCGACCGCTGACCATGCCAACTTTGGCGCACACGAACTGAACGCTGGCCATCAGCGGAAACGTGATCAGCGCGGTCCACAGCGTAGAGTAGCCGAGCGACGCCCCAGCAACGGCGTAGGTGCCAATGCCGGACGGGTCATCGTCAGAAGCACCAGTGATCAGCCCGGGGCCAAGCACCTTGAGGAATCGCGCAACCGGGTTCTGCTCGTGGCTGATCGCCGCTTCGAGCGTGCCTGTGCCTTCCGCGGGCTCCTGATGTGGGATGCTTTTGTCGCCATCGTGTTCTGTTTGGGGACTGACGGTGGCCACCCGCTTACCTCCGCATGTCCAACAAGTGGATGGGGCCGAAGTTCATGTACATCTCACATATGCAAAGGTTGGACCATCGACCTGTTTCTTCATGAGTCTGGGCTTAGTTCGGTGGCACGCAGACTGCCGGGTCCGATGGCGATTCGCAGGAGGAACTGCATGAACACGGCTTCGCACATGACCACTGGCACGGAGCGACGGGCCGCCCGTCCACTCAGCGGCGAAGGCCTCACCTTTGGCTTGAGCAATGAGATCCAGGAGCTGCGCCAGGACCTCAGCCGCTCGAGCGGCCAACGTTCAGCCAAGACACTCGCCAAGAGCGGTGGCTTGCGGGTGACCATGGTGTACCTCGAGGCCAACCAGACCATTGCGCCCGAAGGCAGCGCTGGCGGCGCCACCCTGCAGGTGCTCGAAGGACGCCTGCGCGTGCAGGTGGATGGGGCCATCCAGGAGCTCAAAGCGGGCGAGCTGATGGTGCTGGAGCAAAACCTGCACGAGCCGATTCAGGCGGCCGATCGGTCGGCGTTCCTGATTACGGTGTACTGGCCCGAGGGTGCGGGCGCGTGGTCGCAGGAACAGGCACAGGGGCGCCACTAACTGGTAAAATGCAAGTCGGTCTATGGGAAAGCAAAAACGGTCGATGTGTCCAGTGGCGTGCTCGCTGGACGTTATCGGCGACAGATGGACGCTGCTGGTCATTCGCGACCTGTTCGCGGGCAAGCGCCGCTATGGCGAGTTTCTGACTTCGTCCGAGCGGATTCCCACCAACATCCTTGCGGAGCGGCT
>JAFAZN010000116.1 GCA_019239775.1 Chloroflexota bacterium | reverse complement strand
ACCCCATCGGGATGAAGCTCATACGACAGCGACTCTGGGTTGATCACGCCAGGCTGGGCGACCAGCGCACGTACGACGATCTCCCGCGGACCCGTCATCCGTTCGCCGCCCTGTTCGAGTCGACGCAACAACCAATCAGCGCGGGAGAGGTTGGTTCTGCGGTTCGAGGTCCTGGTCGCCATGTATCAGCACGATACTGCTTGTGAGATGCCGCGACAAGCGTTTCTTGCAGGCGATGTCTCCCAAAGCGTGCAATGCGGATTCGAGGAACCGCGCCAGCGCATGGTCCGCCCTGAGAACCGGTCCGGCCCCACTGAGCTTCGGAGTTTGCCCCTTCTGGACTACCGCGTGCAGCACGGAATAGGAGATCGGGCGGGAGTCTCGAGACCGAATCCGTCGCGTTGGCTTGACAGTTCTGGGTTATGCGCGCAATATGCGATCCGGTCTCAGGGAAGTAGCTCCGGGGCCCGACGGGGGAAGAACAGTGGTCCAATCCGTTAGCTATCCGGTGGACTTGTCGGCGTGGAAGCCAGACGATGCCAGCCTTCCGTATTACCTGGAAATGTACGGTGAAACAAGTCCGACAGTAAGTTCTGCGTTTTCGGAAGTGATCCCACAAAACGCATCGCCAGACGGAGACGCCGTTACACCGAACCCGACACCTATCTATGAGTATCGGTGGACCATTGGACACCAACCATTGAAATCGCATCCACACGGACTCGACCTGCCCTTTTGGCACCAGCACGGCGGTGGGAACGTGGGCCGCGCTTGATGATCCGGCAGCACACGTAATGATCATGTTCCCCGTGGGTTGCGGCAGTCGCGAGTAGCATGGTGCCCGGTGCCAGCCCGGTTGGAACTCTGTTCGCCGCACTTGCGAAATTGCAGCTTGGAACCCTGCGGTCCAACAATCAATTCAAGTGGTATGTGGAGAAGATAACTCAGCCCTACCAGGAGCCATTCGGGACCCGCATTCTGCAGGGTGTCCGATGGACGCTACCCAAGAGCGCCTTCGAGCTTCTTGGCGGCAAAATTACCGGCAGTCCGGCCGTGACGTTCGTCCCAATCCAGCGACAGTCGGTCGGGGTGGTCGGCGCACCAAACGGGGCTGTGGACTTGGTACCAGCTGCGGTGCGTTGCGCTGCTGCCGTCTACCACAACAAATCATACTTCGTTCTCGGACCAATGATTCGGGTGACACCAGTGAGCTTGTACACCATCACGACCGGCCCGGGCGGAGCCCGCGGTCACCGTGCTTTGCGAATGGGCCACGCACCCGACGACTCAACCAGGAAACGCGGCGCTGTAAAGAAAATTGCCGTAGAGAATGTGCCACACCAGGTACTCACTTATCCGAAGAGCGATCGGCGCGACCAAGCCATAGCGACGGAAGAAAATTACGGCCAGAATGTTTTCTGGCAGCGCAGTGACAAGATACCCCGCCAGCATCAGCGGCGTCAGCGCGCCGCCGCCACTGAGGAACAGGAACACACCCTGAGTCACTGGCTCAAAGCAAGCCACCATCGCACCGAGCACCCACAACGTCGCTCGCCTGCCGCGTGCGCGCAGGACGACCGACGAGATCATCCACGCGAGAAACGGCCAGGTGAATAGACGGTAGAGTGTTTCGACTTCGATTGCCCCGGCCGAATAGGCGAGCAGTGAGCCGGGGAAATCTATATTGAATGACGGCTGTCCGGTCACGCGCGTTAGCGCCTGGCTACCAGCTGTGAGCAGGTCGATGCCGACCTCCAGCACCCCGATGCCGAGGCCTATGGCAGCCGGCACCAGAAGTCGCCGGATGGTGGAGACCCGCGCGTCCCACGCTGCGGCAAACGCGAGCGCGCGGGCGCACCAGATGCCAACCAGCCCAAGCAACGCATAAGTCCACACACCTGACCAACTGAAAAGGCTCTGCTGGCCGGCACTACGGAACGTGACCGGCACAATCGTGTCGCTGAGGATCTTTGCAAATATGACGTAAGCGATCAGCACCGCCCAGACACCCTCCCAGTGAAGCACCTGGTCACGGCTGGGCAGGCGTCGAACGATAAAGGACGGAAGCGCCACGCGGGGGAGAACCGGTGGCGAAATGGCGCGCTCCATATGCAGCTCCTTTCTTTCGCTTTGCGCATGCGGGCCATACTTCGGCCGCGATTCAGCGGAACGTCGGCCGACTCGGAGCCTGGCCGACGTTCTGCTCTATATGGAGTGCCTTATGCTGTAGCGGGGTCCGCGGCGAGCTCGAGCTCGCGGTGCGGCTGTCGCGACTCGAACACGATCAGTCCGCCGTAAACCAGACCGCCTGCGGTCGCGGCGATGCCTCCGGCGAGGCCCCAGCTCCCGGGCTGATCGGGAACGCTGATGGCCGCAATGCCGAGGTAGATGTAGGCAAGACTCGTGATCAAGCCCAGCGCCTGCCAGCCAGGATTTCGGGTCGCAGCCAGAACACTCGCGAAAATGAGGCACACCGACAGGATCACGGACTCGGCCCAGCGCGACTCCGAAGCGCTCGCGCCTCCAAAGCCCGCAAGCTGCCACTGCAAGTGCTGAAGTCCAATGGCTCCCATGATTGCGGCCGAAGCAACTGCCGAAGCGATCAGGCGCGGGCTGGACGCCGCAGCGCTGAAGCTGAACAACTGGCGGGGCGCCGGATAGAGCGCGCACATGAGCACAAGTGTGATGATGACTTCGATGCTGAAGGCAATCATCTGACCCGGCGGCGTTGACGCCGGACGGAATGGCAGAAAGCCTGCTATCAGTGTCAGGTGTCCAAGTACATAGAACTGCAGCAGGAGTGGCCGTTCACGCGCTCGCCATAACAGCCCCACGAGCGCTCCGGTAAACAGGACTCCAAGCAGAGCGCCGTGTACGGCACCATGCCAGCGCATCATATCCAGTGGATAACTCGTGGCATCCTCCGGGCAGCCGGGGCAGCCCAACGTAATCCATGGGAGCAAGCCCTCGGTGAGCCCCTCGAGCATGAGCAGACTCGCCAGCGCGAATAGTCCGGCGAAGAAGGTGAATACGGGAGTGCGAAGTTTTCGGAGGTTCATGCGAGTTGTGCCTTTCAACGTTTGATTTAGTGTTGGTGCCTGCGCTAGCGGAGGTTGCGTTGCGCGCGACGCGACCCGCCAACGGCTGTTCGAATGTTGCGTTCAGGCTGTGGTGATCCAGGCTCCATACTGTGTGGGACCAATCAGCTGACAACCCAGTGTTATCGCCTCCGCCTCCAGTCGCTCGGCTAATGTGTCGATCTGGATGTCAGAGGCGCTCGCAATGCTGTGCTTCTCGATGACCGGCAGCAAGCTACGCACTGTCTCCGCGAGCCAGTCGTACAGATACGACCCGGATCCTCCGCCAACTGACACCACACCCTGAAGGGAAGGCGATGCAAGGCCGGCGTCGAGGAATATGCGGGTAAGTCGCTTACCGACATCCGGGCATTTGCCGACCTGACGAAAGCACTCAGCCAACAGCCCGTAGGAGCTAGTCCACAGCGGCGCGTGTGGCCACGTGTCGATCGGAGTCCCGAAGTCGACTTCGTGGAGAACTATCAATCCGCCGGGTCGAACGTACCCGGAGATGTGCCGCAGCAGCGCAACGGGATCAGTCACGTGCGGCAAGATGTAACGGCCGACGACGGCGTCGAAGCGCTGTTCAGTGGTATACGTGAAGATGTTGGACTGAACGAAGTCCACCCGATGGTTCAAGCCCTGCTCCGCGACCCGTGCCCGAGCGCGCTCGACAAGGGTCGCGTCGTAATCCACACCGGTGACATGGACGGCGCCGAACTCGGCGGCCAGAAGCGACACATCGCCCATGCCGGAGCCGACATCCAGCACACGCATACCGGGTGTGATTCCGGCTGAACGGAAGAACTCCGCGGTCCAGCCGTGAAGAATCGTCGCCTGACGTAAGAGACGGTTCCGTTCGTGCGACGTGTGGCCCAAGGCGTAATTGGAGTAGGTCGATGACGCGTCGGTGTCGGTCACCAATGTCGAAGCATTCATGGCCGCCAGTTTCGCGCGGCTACCTCGCCAACGCGTCAGACCCAAGGTTGATCCGCTGGTTGATTTGGGTTGTCAACCCGAAGGATGACAGGCCGAACTGTTATCGCGGAATCTGGATTTGCACACGCGTGCCAGAGCCGACGGCGCTGACGATCTTGACCGTCCCGTGCAGGCGCGCCGCGCGCTCGCGCATACCTGGCAATCCCAACCCACCACGCCCGTCCAACTCCGGCTCGAATCCAATCCCATCGTCTGCAATTTCCAATGCCGTTACGTCCGAATTGACGCGGAGTCGCACAGACAGGCGCTGTGCATGCGCGTGCTTCAGCACGTTGTTCAACGCCTCCTGCGCCATGCGGTACAACTCCTGCTCGACCTCAGGCGCGAGGCGCTCGTCACCATCCGTTTCGAGATCCGCGCTTAGTCCAGCTCGTGTCTCGACGGTGCGCAGTCGAGCGCGCAGCGCGGCGGCCAGGCCGAACTCCTCCAACAATGGCGGTCGGAGCTCGTAAATGAGTAGGCGCATCTCTGCGAGCGCCTCACGCGTCGCCTCCGTGGCGTGACCGAGATTAATCGTCGCGGCTTCGACGTTGCTATCGGCAAGTGCACGGCCAGCCGTTTCGGTGTAGATCGAGATGGCGTAGAGCGCCTGCGTCACGGAATCGTGTAGCTCGCGCGCCAGCCGTTGGCGCTCCTCCAGGGTCGCTGCTTGCTGGGACTGTTCGTACAGGCGAGCGTTCTGGATAGCAAGCGCGGCCCGTTGTGCCAGTGCCCGGACTACGCGGCGCTCCTGCTCATTGAAGCTACGCGGTACGGCGTAGCCAGCAAGGAGGCTGCCGAAGACCTGGTCTCCGGTGTGGATGATCGAGCTGAGCCAGGCGCGGACACCTTCGCGCGCATCGCGTTCTCGCTCTCCAGGGCTCATCCTTGGGTCGGTCGCCACATCCTCAACCATGATGATGTCGCTGGTGGAGTACGCAGACGCGACACCGGCAATATCCTCGGCCGGGATACTGATGGCGCGGAACGGAGCGCTAAGCGCGTGGCCGCCGCCAACCACGACGCGCCGGCGTGCCTCATCCCAGACAAATGCAACGGTTTTGTCCGCTCGCAACGTGGTCGCGGCAATGTCGCACAGCGCCTGAAGGACATCGTTGAGCCGCAACGACTGGTGAAGGAGCTCATCAGCACCATACAGCATCTGGAGCTCCTCCGCCCGCTGCTCCGCCCGGCGATGGAGTCGAGCATTTTCAATTACCAGCGCGGCTTGATTCGCAAATGCACTCGCCAGTTCCACCACTTCCGGCGAGAACTCGCCTGCTTCGGTCCGGAATAGCGCCAGAGTGCCGTAGATTTCCTCGCGAGCAACGAGTGGCACGGCGAGCGCCGCGGGATGTGTGCGGGACAAACGCTCGAGACTTTGCGCCGTGCTAGGCTCACTCAGCAAACGGCCAATACGGCGGACCACTAGGTGACTGTTCCAATCCTCCAGCAGCGGCTCGCCATCGTCACCAGACTCATCCTGAAGGACGTGCCGCAAGTCGTGGAAGGCGACCGCACGCCGCTCTTTGAAAGCTAAACCCGAGACCGGTGATCCGATGCGAATCCGTGGCGCGACGCGTTCGGGGCTCAGTCCGCCCACTGCCGCGACGTAAAGGAAGTCAGGATTCTGATCAGGATCGGAGAGATAAATCAACCCCGCATCGCTGGCGAGGAGGTCCACGGCGCGTTGGAGTACGAAATCGAGCACTACCTCCACATTCCGCTGCGAATTGACAAGCGCCACCAACTCGCGGAGCGCTTCCGCGACTTCGATCCGCCGCTCCCGTTCGACATGCGCCACAACGGCTCGGTTCCGCGGCAAGTGTAGCCGACGAACCACATGTGCGAACCGAGAATCTTGGGAGTTAGTCGCCTGCGCTCGCGAGCGCGCACAGCAACTCACTGATAGGTGCGCCCTTGGCGACGAATGCATCAGCGCCGGCGTCAAGGGCTGAGCTACGGAGCTCGTCGGCGAGGCTGTGGACCACGACACGCACGGCAGGCCAGCGCGCTTTGATCCGAGCGGTGGCCGCGATGCCGTCCAGGCGCGGCAGCCTGAGGTCCATGATGACTACCGCGGGCTTGAGCCGCTCGACTGCTGCGATCGCCTCCTCGCCGTTCGCGGCTTCGCCGACCAGCTCGAAATCGGATCGGAGTGCGAGCATCGAGCGCAAAGCGTGACGCGTGCGCGGTTGGTCGTCTGCGATCAGTACTCGAGTCATAGGCTTGGAGTCCACGAGCCACAGCATGCGATCAGACGACGCATGAATGGGCACACCCACAGTGTCAGATGATCGGTGGCCTGTGCGCCTCCAACCCGGGGTTGATTCCAGGGTTGATTCAACATTCAGCCTACGAATCGGCATTGCGATTGATGCGTTGAGCCGCCGGCTCCGAGAGACTGGGTGCCGAGAGGACTCCAGATCATGACCATGTCTCACATCGTGTTGAAGCTCATCCGACCAGTCGTAGTCTTCGGTGCGCTTGTGCTGAGCACGCCGTCGGCGCCGGTGCATGCGCAGACCGATCAGACTCCGCCCCAAGACGATGCGGCTGGAATCGACGTACGTCAGGGTGGCAGCGTCCCGTCGCCGTCGACCGCTGACGGTAGTACCGTCGCCGACGCGTACGGAGATCTTTCGGTGTTCATTTTGAACGTCGCCGCCGGACTGGACGGCACGCCCAAAAACCCGCAAGCCGAGCAGCTTTTTCATGACGCATTCGCGCAACAGTTGCTCGCCGCCTGGCCGGCTATGAATGCGGACGACCAGACTGCTCTCGGTCAGCTTCCACAGATGCGGGCCGTGATTCGGACCTCCTGGCCAAGCTTGCCGGATGACCAGCGCGCGCAGATCGCCGAACAGTGGCGGCAGATGGTGCAATCGCAGCTCTCAGGTGTGCCGTGTCCGCTCTACGACGCGCTCGCGCGGGCGTATTTGCTGCCCGGCGGCGACTCCCAAACTGTTGCTGCCAACCGCGACCGTCTTGTCCAGTGCTGGAACCAGTTTCCCGAGCTCGCTCGCGGTCAGAACGGCGAGGATCTGTCGGCCCAACGCCAGCAGCAAAGCTCGTCCAGTGGCGACACGATTTATCGCGGACTGATGAACGCGGAAGTGACCGGCTACGCCGGGTCCATGAACATGTTGAGCATCATGAGCGGCGACCCATATCGCTGGACTGTGAAGTAGAGGCAAGGCCGTGCGCTGGATATCCCTTCAGCTGATCTATTGTCTGGCGGCGTCCGCGATTGCGACTTCGCCGCACGTGGCCCTCGCCGATAGCGTCTGTTATCAGTTCACGATTGGACCGACGAGCGGCGAGGCGGCTGACCCTATCGTCGTTAGCCTGCAAGTCGCGAGCTTGCCACAACCTGTTGTCGAACACGTCGCGTTCACGCCGGGTGATGCCGACAACTACTATCTATTTCGCCACTACGACCTATTGGATGTGCCCGGCTCGATCCTCAGCTTCAGCTATGGCGGCGCACACTACGCTGCCACGCCGAGCGACCTGCGAATTGATAGCTATGTGACGGTGCGCCCGGCGCCGCAACCCACAACGAGCGGGCTCATGTTGTCCATGGCCATTCCGCGCGATATGCCACAAGGTGATCTCACCGGACACATTGTGCTGCAGGGCGCCCCACCTGCTG
>JAFAZN010000076.1 GCA_019239775.1 Chloroflexota bacterium | reverse complement strand
GGTGGCAGCGATTGCGCCAGACGCCAATGGTGCCGCCGCCGCGGCTCCAGCAGATCAGCAAGCCGCCCCCGCGGACACGTCCGTCGAGCACGTAAAGGTAGCGAACACCGGCGGTGTCGGCGCCATCCTACGGGCGGACCCACCTCGCGGCCGCCAGGTCGGCACCTTGCGCGACGGCACGGTCCTCGAAGTGGTCGAGCACCAGAGCCTGCCTGACGGCTCCGAATGGCTTCACGTTCGCACCGCCGAAGGCGCCGAAGGCTGGATCTTCAGCGGCCTGGTCACACAAACCGACCAGTAGCCACCTGCCGCGCAGCGCACAAGCAATCGATTAGTAGTGCGCGATAATCGGCACGCCGATGTCGGCCCAATTCCAGAAGAAAAAGGCGTCTTCGGCTACCAGGCCGGCGCAGCCGTGGCTGCTGGGGATGCCGAACTCGTCCCGCGCTTTCCAGTAGTTCTCGTGTAGCGCTTTGCCGTCGGCGGAGAAGTATTGCGTCCAGCGCACGTTCTCAACTTTGTAGTCCGCACGAGCGGCGTCCAGACCGATGAGGCTGGTGGAATCCATGGTTTCGTTGGCGACACGGCGTTGGATCGAATAGTTGCCAGCAGCGGTCTCCCAGCCCGGCCGTCCAGTTGACGTCCGCGCCAATCGGACCGGCGAAGAGCCCTCGTACGCCACCACAACCTGGTGCAGCAGGTTGAGGTCGATCCAGCGGCCCTTGTACCCAACGTCTGGTAGCAATGGCGCGGCGGGTAGTGCTACTGGCCGCAACACTGAGCTGTACAGGTATGTCGAGTTGCCGAGATACGCCCACGTCGGGTTATCCGGAATGACCTCTTCACCGGCGACCCAGTCAGAGACCACGATGGGGAGTCCGGCAGGCAACTCGCCAAGCGCATCGGAACGTGTGGATGCGCCTGAGCGCAAGTTTGCGCCGTCCACGTACGAGATGCCCCACCACCGCCCGGGCGCGCCAATCGGGTCAGGCGAGCCGATCGGGCCAACGTCGGTGGCGGCGATCCAGGCGTTCGCTCCCGAGAACGGGTCCTGGACGTGCAATCGCGCCCCCGACTGGTCTTCGAGCTGCTTCAAAGGCGTATACGCCGGCGCGAGCCCGAGGAACAGGGTTGCGTCCGCATCCGCCCACAGCGCAGCGTCGGCGACGGTCGCGACCCAGCCCACGCTGAGATCCTCAGGTGGCGCGGCGAGGTCGGCCGGCGGCCAACCTGCTGGCGGTGGCCCGGATGGGCCGACCGCCAGCGCATCCACCCAGGCGTAATTGTTCGTGCGTGCGACGAAAACAGAGAGTCGCTGCCCCACCTGGGGGTGAACGATGAGAAAATAGTCCCAACGAGCGGCATAACCGAACTGTTCGGCGTTATCATCGGGACCGCTCCACAGAGGGAGAGCGCGGAGCGCCTGGACCCAGGCCTGCGCCACGGGTGTTGGTGAGGGAGTTGGGCTGGGCGATGGTGCCGGCGTCGGCGAAGCAACAGGACGGGGCGTCGGCGTGAGGGTGGGTGTGGGTGTCGCGGCAAAAGCGCTGGCGGGTCCGCCAAGCGCAGAAAGGCTGATCAGTCCAGAAGTGGGGAGTAGTCGTAAGAAATCGCGTCGTCGAACCATGGCGGGGCACACGAGTCTAACTGGCACGCGTCCTGCACGCGAGGATGCCAGGGAAGGCCCCTGGGGGCGGCGAGCCCAAACGAAATGGGGAATAGTGCAGGAGGATTCTGAGTTCTAACAGGTGAAACGCCGGACGCCCGGTGTCGTTAGAAAAAGAGAAAAACTTGACGTATAGGTTTGATGTGGTACCATCAAGGGGCAGATTGGTCCGTCGTGGTGTGCGCTGCGCGCTCGCTCCGGCGGTTTCAAGCCGCCGCCCATGGCCGCGTCAACCGGTTGGGGCGGCTTTTTTGACCCCTCGCACGGGGTCCCAGGAGTAAACAAAAGACTGTGAGCCTTGATCTGCTGCACGAAACTGAAGAACTCATCAGCCCGGCGGACCTGACCGAACGGGGCGATACCGATTCGGAGACCGAAACGGCGGCGGCCGAGCCGATCAGCCGTTTTGGGCTGCTCTCCGAAGAGCTGTCCGGCGGTGCCGGGGCGATGTATCTCCGTGAGATCGCCCACCACGAACTGCTGACGGCTCAGGAAGAGGTGTCGCTGGCCCAGCGGCTCGAGGGTGGCAAAGCTGCCCTGCGCGAGCTGGCTACGGCTGATGAGTCGCTGGATCCGGCTCACCGCCTGGAGCTGGAGCAGCACGCCGAAGATGGCGAGCGTGCCCGCCGACGACTCATCGAGTGCAACCTGCGTCTGGTGGTCTCGGTCGCTCGTCGGTACCTGGGGCGTGGCTTGTCGTTCCTCGACCTGGTGCAGGAAGGCAACATTGGCCTCCAGATCGGCGTCGAGAAATACGACTGGCGCCGCGGTTTCCGCTTCAGCACCTATGTGTACTGGTGGATCCGCCAGGCCGTCACGCGCGCCATCGCTGACCAGAGCCGCACGATTCGGTTGCCGGTGCACGTCACCGAGTTTCTGACCAAGACAGCTCGCGCCGAGCGTGAGCTGGCGGCGGAGCTCGGGCGTGAGCCAACGGTGGACGAAGTCGCGCAATACCTCGACATCGATCCTGAGCGCATCAACGAGGCGCGCCGCGCTGCGCGTATGCCGTTGTCTCTGGAGACTCCGCTCGGAGAAGATGGCGAGCTCACTCGGGGTGACCTCATCGGTGATGACACCGCGGCTGAGGCTGCACGCGAATCGTCCGAGGCTTCCGATCTGTCGGAGCGTCTGGAGTCCGCGTTGGATGAGCTGCATCCGCGCGAGCGACAGGTGCTGCGGCTGCGCTTCGGCCTCGACCGAGGTCATGAACGGACGTTGGGCGAGGTCGGTGAGGAGTTGGGCGTTTCGCGCGAGCGCATTCGCCAGATTGAAGCCGAAGCCCTGGCCAAACTGCGGCGAATGCCGCGGCTGCGCCGCGAGCTGCTCGAGTACGTCTCGTAGCTAATCGGTAGCCGCGTACGCCGCGCGGGCGGGTTGATGTAGCCTGCGCGGCGATGCGCACACTCCCTCGTTACCTCGTCGGGGGCGTCTTGCTGCTCGCGGCCTGCGGTCCCGCGGCGGCTCCAACGGCGCCAACTTCTGCGCCCGCGGCTGCGCCTACAACCGCTCCGGCCGCAAAACCGACCACGGCGCCAGCCGCTGCACAACCCACCACAGCGCCTGCCGCGGCGCAGCCGACCGTTGCGCCAACCACGCCGCCGGCCGCGGCGGCGGGACAGCCTAAACGTGGCGGCGTCCTCAAGGTTGGCCTCCAGGCCGACCCCACCTCGCTCGACCCGCAAAAAACCAGTCTGACCGCGCTGTTCCACGTCACCGAGCACATCTACAGCCTGCTGGTGCGCCTCAAGCCTGACCTCACGGTCGAGCCAGACCTGGCCGAGAAGTGGGACATCTCGCCCGACGGCAAGACCTACACGTTTACGCTCCGCCAGGGCGTCAAATTCCACAGCGGCAAGCCGCTGACTTCGGCCGACGTGAAGTACACGTTCGATCGGCTGGTGGATCCCGCGACCGCCTCGCCGAACGCAGCGGTCCTCTCATCCGTCGACACGATCACCACGCCAGATGACAACACCGTCGTCATCACCCTGAACAAGGCCGATGCGTCGTTCCTGACGAACCTCACCGGTCCGTCGACGGTGATCATCAATAAGGCCGCAGTCGATGCCAACGGTGACCTCACCAAGACCGCCGACGGTACGGGGCCGTTCAAATTCAAGGAGTACGTGCCCAACACGCGCGTCGTGCTCGAGCGCAATCCGGATTACTGGGAGACGGGCAAGCCGTACCTCGATGGCATCGAGATGACTATCGCCTCCGATGACACCGCGCGGACGGCGGCGGTGCGCACGGGGACGGTGGATTTCATCGAGTACGCGCCTCTGAAGGACATTCCCAGCCTCAAGAGCGACAGCAGCCTGGCCCTGGCCGGCGATCAGAACACCAACATTCGGTTCATCGGGCTGAATGTCACCCGGAAACCATTCACCGACCTCCGCGTGCGGCAAGCGATCGCGGCCGTGGTCGACCGTGATGCGGTGCTGGGGCCGGCCGTCTTCGGTTTTGGGACACCCACGCTCGAGATCTTCCCGCCCGGTTACTGGGCCGGCCTCGGCACCAAGCCTTCCCCACCCGACGTCGCCAAGGCCAAACAATTGCTCAGCGACGCGGGCTATCCAGACGGCTTCAGCACCACAATTTTGAGCTGGTCACAGTATTCGTTCCTGTCGAACGCGGCGGTCGTGGTGCAGGATCAGCTCAAGCAGATTGGCATTACCGCCGACGTGAATCTGGAAGAAAACGCGGCGTACATCAAGGACTACCTCGACAACAACTTCGACCTCACCGTCACGGGAACGTCGGCGTATGTCGACCCGAATGACATCTACTTGAGGAACTTTGGCACGGGTCAGCCGAGCAACGCGGTGCGCTACTCGAATCCGGCGGCGGACGATTTGATCGCCAAGGGTGTGGCAACGACCGATGAGACCGAACGCAAGAAGATCTATCAACAACTTCAGCAGTTACTGCTGGACGATGTGCCGTGGGTGAACCTGTACATCGCCAATCAGTTCGAGGCGATGAAGACGTACGTAAAGGGGTACACCCACATACCCACGGGGACCAACTACACGCTCAAGGACGCGTGGCTGGACAAGTAGGCTGCTCCGGCGACCACCCCTTGGCGCGTGACGCATCGGCACTGGGCGCGGCCGTGATGCTGCGCGCGTGAGGGCCTACTTGCTCGCGCGCATCGCGTTGGTCGTGCCGGTGCTGCTGGGCGTCTCTTTGGTGACCTTTTCTTTGATCAGATTGGTGCCTGGCGACCCGGTAACCGTCGTGCTCGGGCCTGACGTGAGGTCCACGCCCGAACAGGTGGCGGCCATTCGGGCCGCGTTCGGGCTCGACGAGCCGGCGCCGATTCAGTACGTGCGCTGGCTCGGCCACGTTCTTTCAGGTGACCTGGGCACCTCGTTCCGCACCGGTCGCGCACTGACTCAGGAGCTGGCGCTCCGCCTCCCGGTCACGATCGAGCTGACCGTGCTGGCAGCGGTATTCGGGCTGATCCCCGCACTGGGCATTGGAACGCTTTCAGCCCTGAGACGGAATTCGGGAACGGACTACGTCGCCACCGTTGGTACGTTGATCGGCCTGTCGATGCCGAACTTCTTGCTCGCGACGCTGCTGGTGCTGGTGTTTTCGCTTATGCTGCGCTGGCTCCCGCCAATCGGTTATGTCGAGCTCAACCGCGATCCGCTCGGGAATCTGCGCACGATGCTGCTCCCGGCGCTGAGCCTGGGGCTGCCCTTCGCGGGCATCATGATGCGCATCACGCGATCGTCGGTGCTGGAGGTGCTCGGGCAGGAGCACGTCCGCGTCGCCCGGGCGAAAGGGCTGCGCGGGTCTGGCGTGATCGGCCACCACGTGCTGCCGAACGCCGCGATCCCGATCATCACGGTGGCGGGTATCCAGATTGCTCGGCTACTTGGCGGCGCGGTGATCGCGGAAACGATCTTCGGCCTGCCCGGCATTGGACGTTACGTGTACGAAGCGATCAGCATGCGCGATTACCCTGTCATCCAGGGGGTCACCCTGGTGGTGGCGGTGGCTTTCGTGCTGGTGAGTTTGCTGGTGGACGTGCTGTACGCGGTGGTAGACCCGCGCCTGCGCACGGCATGAGCATCGCGGCTGAGGGTGGCATGGTCCTGCCGCTGCCGGCGGCGCCTGAGGCGGCGCCACGGCGGCACGGGTGGGTGCACCAGCTGGTGCGGCAACGGCTTGCGCTGACGGGACTGGTGCTGGTGGGCATCTTCGTGTTGATCGCGCTCATCGGTGGGCGCATTGCGCCGTACGACTTCAGTACGCAGCACGCGCGCGACAGACTGCTGCCGCCGAGCGCAACGTACCTGCTCGGCACCGACGAGTTCGGTCGCGACATCCTGTCCCGCTTGCTGTATGGCGCGGCGATCTCACTGGAAGTCGGCATCATTTCGGTCGGCATCTCGGGGATCGCGGGCGTGGTTCTGGGCCTGGTGGCTGGCTACGTCGGCGGATGGCTGGACGGCATTCTCACGCTGGTCATGGACGTGCTGTTCGCGTTTCCAACCATTTTGCTGGCGATTGCCATCATTGCGATGCTCGGCTCGTCGCTGCCGAATGTGATGCTCGCCATCGGCATCGTTACGACGCCGACGTTCATGCGCGTGGTCCGCGGCTCCACGCTGTCGCTGACGAAGTCGAGTTTCGTCGAAGCCGCCGTGTCGCTCGGCGCGCCGACGTTGCGGGTGCTGGCGCGCCACGTTTTCCCGAACCTCACCGCGCCACTAATCGTGCTCACGTCGTTGAACTTCGCGTTCGCGGTGCTGACGGAGGCGTCGCTGTCGTTTCTGGGACTTGGCAATAAGCCACCATCGCCGTCGTGGGGCTCGATGGTCAGCAGCAGCTACGGATTTCTCGAAACCGATCCCTGGCCGACGCTGTTCCCAGGACTGGCCATCGCGCTGGCCGTGCTCGGCTTCAACCTGCTGGGTGACGGCCTCCGCGACGCGCTAGACCCGCGCCTGCGGTTTTGACCCCCGCGAACCAGGGACGGATGAACCCGTGGAGGTCTTAGGATTCCGCTATGACGACAGTGACGGCACAGGTCACGGCGGCGGAGACCCTGGCCGAGTTCTGCGCGGGCCTGCGCTGGAGTGAGCTGGACGCAGCGGTGCAGCAGCGCACGCGGGAGCTGCTGCTCGACCTGGTCGGCGTGGCGCTGGCTGGGTCGCGACAGCCCTCGAGCCCACCCGCAGCCCAGGCGGCAGTAGCCCTGGGCGGCCACGGCGTAGCCAACATTGTGGGCACGCCCCGCTCGACCGGCGCGGCGTGGGC
The DNA here is from genome assembly GCA_019239775.1 of Chloroflexota bacterium. Classification (GTDB taxonomy): domain Bacteria; phylum Chloroflexota; class UBA6077; order UBA6077; family CF-72; genus CF-72. The sequence continues at coordinate 6,355 of JAFAZN010000076.1, read as the reverse complement.
TGCACTCGCCAACGGCACCGCCGCACATGCGGTGGAGCTTGACGATGTCACCACAGAGTCCTCCCTCCACCCGGGCGTGGCCGTCATTCCCGCGGCCATCGCGCTGGCGCAGGAATTCCAGCGCCCACCCACCAACCTACTCGAAGCCATCGTCGCTGGGTACGAGGTCACCATGCGCGTGGGCAACGCGCTCAATCCCGCGTCGGCATATGCGCGCGGTTTTCATCCGACCGGCGTCGCAGGCGTGTTTGGCGCAACAATGGCCGCTGCCCACCTGCTGGAATTGGGGCAAGAGCAGCGCGTGATGGCCCTGGGCATCGCCGGCACGATGGCCAGTGGCTCGCTCGAGTATCTCGCAGATGGCGCGTGGACCAAGCGCCTGAACGCCGGCTGGGCCGGGCACGCGGGCATCACCGCGGCGCGCATGGCTGAAGCAGGCTTCAACGGGCCGCGCTCAGTCCTCGAAGGCCGCCTCGGCGCGCTTCACGCCTATTCGGACGCGGCCCTACCCGAGCGGCTTCTGGCGGACCTCGGAGAGCCCCTGCAGGTAATGCGGGTGTCGATCAAACCGTACGCCTGCTGTCGTTACAACCACGGGTTGATCGACTGCATGCTGCGGCTGCGCAATGCCATCGATGTTGAGCAGATCGAACGCATCCGCCTCGGTGTTCTCAGTGGCGGCGCGCTACTGGTGGCCGAACCCATTGAACAGAAGCGGACGCCGGTAGGTGTGGTCGATGCCCAGTTCAGCGCGCCCTACGCCGCATGTGCTGCACTGGTGTTCGGCAGCGGCGGCATGGACGTGTACACGGCTGGGCGCATGGCCGATTCCCGCGTCCGCGCGCTGCTGCCAAAGGTGGACTGCTACCGCGACGTTTCGCTAGACGCCGAGTATCCGCGCCGCTGGCCTGCCGAGGCCTCAGTCGTGCTGCGCGACGGTCGCGTCTTTTCCGAACGCGTGGAGTTCGCCACGGGTGAGCCCGAGAACCCCGTCACACTGGATGCGTTGCGGGCCAAGTTCATCAGCCTGGCCGAGCGCCCAGACGCAGAGGCGCTGGCCGACGCGATCCTTAGGTTGGATCGCGCGCCAGACCTCAACGTCCTCGACGACGCGCTTCGCGGTTCTCTAGTGGACTAGCTGCTTGGACTGGAGGTACGCCTTGGCCACGGCGCTGGCGTCCTTGTGATCGATGCCAACCTGCTTGTTCATGTCTGTCAGGTCGGCGGTGGTGAGTTTGGAAGTCACCGAGTTCAACAGGGTCTTCATGTCTGAGCCAGCCTGCAGCACCTGGTTGCGCACGAGAGGCGCGATGTTGTCGGCCAGCTGCAGGTGCTTGTCGTCGTCCAGCAGCACGTAGTTTTTGAGCGTGATGTTGGGATCGGTGGTGAACAGCAAGCCGACGTCGATGTCGCCACTGTCGAGCGCGGCCACGGTCAGCGGTCCGCCCGCATCAAGCGACTTGAAGTCCTTGAAGTTCAATCCGTAGGTCGTCTGCAAGCCCTGCTGACAGAAGGGCCGCGTCGGACATTCCGGCGGCCCACCAAGCACCAATTGCGAAGCCACGGGCTGCAGGTCGCTCATCTTGGCCAGTTTGTACTTGTCGGCGTTTGCCTTGGTCACCACGAAGCCATTGGTATCCACGGCCTGGGCGAAATCGAGGACGGTGATGTTCTTCGTCGTGAGATACGCCTGCAGCGACTGCTGTGTCGCGGTGGGGTCTGAGCTGGCCTTCGAGTTGGTCTTGTTGACGAACGCCTCGGATGTCGCCAGGTACTCAGGCACGAGGTCGACCTGGCCAGACTCGAGCGCCGGTTGGACGATCTCGCGCGAGCCCAGGCGCGTATGGCGCTCGATCGTGTAGCCGTTGGCCTCGAGCACCTGCGCGTACAACTCCTGGAGAATTTCGCTCTCATCGAAGTTGAACGAGGCGACCTTCACCATCGGCTTTGGGCCACCCGCCGCAACGGGACTGGCCGCGGCCGAGGGACTCGCCACGGCGGCGGGGCTCGCCGCTGGACTGGCAACTGGCTTCGGACTGGCCGCGGCGGCAGCGGATGGGCTGGCGGCGGCGGATGGACTGGCGGCTGCAGCGGGACTGGCCGCGGCCGGCTTTGCCGGAGCGGTCGTGGGCGGGGCGGCTGCGCTCGTTGGGCTTGGCGCGCCACCCGTCTGGCAGGCGCTCAGAAGCAGCGCCAGCGCGGACGCCCCGGCGGCAAGCAAGCGGATACTCCGCATTGGGTACAGCTCCTTTCGCGGCCCAAGGATCGTGGGGGCCGTGTCGAGGTAAAGACGCGTTTAGTACGCGCCATGTTCCATTCAGACAGAAGTTCGAGTGAATTGCAAGTCGCCACCTAGAAGTTTCGCCTCACGACCCATTCAAGCGGGTTTTCGGCCGCGTTCCGAGGTGCTTTAGCGCTTCGCGCCGGCTTAGGCCGCTCAACCGATCGGCATTCTCCGCGACATAACGGCGCACGGCCTCCGGCTCGGCTTTGGCATATTCGCGCAGCGCCCAACCGATGGCTTTGCGCAAGAAGAAGTCGCGTTCGCTCAGGCTGGGCTCGATGCAGGCGTAGAGCAGCGCCTGGTCGGTGGACTGTTTGTAGCCGATCTGGCAGATGATCGAGGTGCGCCGCAGCCACAGGTCTGAGCCCCGACTCCACTCGCGGACAAGGGAGTTCATCTCCGGTGGGTACTCGCGCAAGAGGTGGCCGACCTCGTGGGTGGCCAGACCATCCACGAGGTCCCACCAGGCGCCCGTGGTGATCAGGTACGTGTAGAGCGGTAGCGCGTCCAGCGTTCTGAAGTTCGCATACCGTCGGTAGGCGACGAGTTCCAGGGCCGCATAGCGCTCCTCGCGGAATTGCGCCTCGTCCCACAGCGCCCGGACGGTGGACGCCCAGGAAGCGAAAGACTCCATTGGGAACTGCGCGAATACGGCCCGACACGCTGCGCGGACCACCGGCGTCGTGACACCCCGGTACGGCATGCTCGAACGCATGTAGCGCTGCATTCCAGCGGCGCGGCTGGGATCGGCGCGTTGGGCCAGCGCTGAGCGAATGGCCGGTACGAGCGTCAGCGCGGGCGCTCCTGGATCTCGAGCGCGGCCGTGGCCTCGGCGCCGCGCAGGCCCGCGGACACCGACAGTCGTTCGAAAATGCCAAAAGCAATCTCGACCGAGATGGACAGGAGCGCCACCAGCAGCGCGCCGACAAATACGCGTGGATAATCCTGTCGAGCGATGCCATCGACGATGTAGCGTCCGAGACCGCCGCCAGCCACGAGCGCGCCGAGTGTGGCGGTTGCCACGATCGCCACGGCCGCGTTGCGGACGCCGGCAATGATCAGCGGCGCCGCGATGGGCAGCTCGACCTGGCGCAGCACCTGTTGCTCGCGCAAGCCCATGCCGCGCGCTGCTTCGACGATGTCGGGATCAACCTCCCGGACGGCCACGTAGCTATTGGTGAGTACTGGCGGAATGCCAAGCGGCACCAGCGCCAGAAACGTGGGCCAGAAACCAAAGCCGAGCTTCAACGACAGGGCCAGCGGGAACATCAATGCCAGCAACGCGAGCGACGGCATCGCCCGACCCAGGTTGGCGATGTTCACGGCAACGAAGCCGCCTCTGCGCGTGTGCCCAGCCAGGATGCCAAACGGCAGCGCCAGCGCCACGGCCGCCGCGGTCGTCACCGCGGAGATCACGATGTGTTCGAGAACGCGGTTGGGAATACCGTCTGAGCCCGAGTAGTGCTGCAGATCTGTCAGCCAGGCGACGACGGCTTGCGCGAACTCCATTGCAGTTTCAGTTGGCTGGCCGCGTCCACGGCGTGACAAGCCGCTGCACGGTGACCAGGACGGCATCGAGGATGACCGCGAGCGCGATCGAAAGGACGGCACCGATCATCAGCGGCGTCGCGAAGAACTGCTGGATGCCCTGCACGATCAGCGCTCCGAGTCCGCCCTGGCCGATCACCGCGGTGACCGTCACCAGCCCGATGGTGGTGACCAGGGCCACCCGCAGGCCGGCAATGATCACCGCCGTTGCCAGCGGCAGCTCGATGCGCCACAGCACCTGCCAGTCCGAATAGCCCATGCCGACCGCGGATTCACGTACCTCGGGTGGTACCGAGCGGATCCCGCTGACGATGTTCCTGACCAGGATCAGCAGCGTGTAACTGACGAGGCCGATCTCCGCGGTCACAATCGACAGACCCGTGAACGGTATGAGCAGGGCGAACAGCGCAAGGCTCGGGATCGAGTACAGCACGCCGGTGACCCACGTCACGGGTGAGTACAGGAACGGCAGCTCGCGAATCGCCAGGCTCAGGATGAAGGCGACCACGAAGCCGACGCCGACGGCGATGCCGGTGAGGACCAGGTGCTCCTCCACTCGGTGGGCGATGTCCGGGAGATGGTTGAAGGTCCAATCCCACAGGATCAGCGGCTCGCCGGGCCTCACGGCACTGGCGCCGACTGCGGGGCTGGATCCGATCGAAAGGCGAGCCCCAGCTCATCCAGCGTCAGGGTGCCGAGGTAGCGACCCTGGTCGTCGACCACGACAGCGGTCTGGACCAGCGAGGTGAGCAGCATCGACAGCGCATCGCGCAACGTCGTTTCGTGATGGACGAGCGGCGATGAGGCATCCACATCCTGTGCGGTGAGCGCCTGGGCGTGATCGAGCTCCACCGTCTTGATCCAGCCGATTGGCGCCTCGCCCTTATCGAGCAGGAGAACCCAGTCCGATTCGGACTCGAGCGCCCGATGCCTGGCGGACTGGGACGGCTCGCCGACGTGGGCGACGACGCCCGGTTCCAGGTGTACGTCCGCGACTCTGAGGAGGCTCAGGCGCTTCAGGCCGCGGTCCACGCCAACGAAGCGGCTGACGAAATCACTCGCCGGGTGCGCCAGCAGTTCGGTCGGCGGGGCGTACTGCGCGAGGTGGCCACCCTGCTGCATGACCGCCACGCGGGTGCCCATCTTGATGGCCTCGTCAATGTCATGCGTAACGAAAAGCACCGTCGTTCCAAGCGTGCGGTGGAGTCGCAGGAACTCGTTTTGCAGCCGCTCGCGCACGATCGGATCGACCGCGCCAAAGGGCTCGTCCATGAGCATGACGGGTGGCTCAGCGGCCATTGCCCGGGCGACGCCTACACGTTGGCGCTCGCCGCCGGAGAGTTGCGCTGGGTAGCGATTCCTGACGCGGGCGGGATCCAGGCCGATCAAGTCCAACAGTTCTTCGGTGCGCTGCTGAATGCGCGCCCGGGGCCAGCCCAGCAGGCGAGGTACGGTGCCGATGTTCTCGGCGACGGTCTGGTGGGGAAACAGACCAATCTGCTGGATGACGTAGCCGATGCCGCGACGCAGCGCGGTGACATCGATCTTCATGATGTCCTGGCCGTCGATCAGCACCTGCCCACTGCTCGGCTCCACCAGGCGATTGACCATCTTCAGGCTGGTGGTCTTGCCGCAGCCACTGGGGCCGACCAGGACGCAGATGTCACCCGCTGGGACCAGCAGCGACAGGTCTACGACGGCGCCTTGCGGGCCGTACTGTTTGCTGACGTTGCGGAATTCGACGGTGGCCTGGTTCATGGGCTCAGTTTTTCGCCAGCATGGACGGAGAGGTCCAGGCGGCTATCGGGAGGAGCGAGGGGACAGGTCCAGACCGGATCATAGGCGCACGAGGGGTGGTACGCGTAATTGAAATCCAGCGTGACGGTGTCTTGCTGGATTTCGGAACCAAGATCCGCGGATTTGATGGTGTCGAGGAGATAGCGACCGCCGCCGTAGGTCTGTTGGCCACTGGTCTTGTCCTTGAAGGGGACGAACAGGCCGCCGGCATAACCCTCGATCCAGAAGGCGCCCAGGGTTCTTGGTTGCCCCTGGAGTTCGAAGCGAAGGGTGCCAATCCTGCGGAAGGCGATCTCCGAGGGTGGTGGCGGCGGTTCCTCCGTTTCCAGCGGGGTGAAGCTCGCCTGAACCCGCGCGGCGGGGTCATACGCCCAGTAGGGCAGGCCGCAGAACTCGTTGCGTTCGTGCGCAGGAATCGGGCTTTGCGGGTGCTGCTTGAACAGCAGATCCTTCTGGGCGCGGAACCACGCGAGCGCAGCGGCATCTGCTGGCCGACGCCGGAGCTCGGCAAACAGCTCGGCCACACGCCGGCGCCAATCGAGTAGCTCGAGATAGGCCGAGCCCATAAGCCGGCCCAGTTTAGCGCGCGGTAGCTTCGCCCACGTCGCGCCCGCGCACCACCGCCCGGGGTTTGGAGGTTTAGTGCGCGGGAGCTTCGCCTGCGACCGCCTCGCTTCGCGACAGCGAACGCCTCAAGGGCATACGGCCGATTGGCGGAGGTGCCAG